>JAFGIS010000033.1 GCA_016929495.1 Polyangiaceae bacterium
CAGCCGTGGGTCCCCCATCCCGAGGCACGAGGGATAAGGGGGACCCCGGACGCCGACGCGCTAGCGGCGGCGTCCGGAACGTACAGGGACGTGCACCGATCGGGGCAGCCCCTGAGCTCCGACGGGACCATCGGGCCCCATCGGGCGCCATCGGGCTGGCACTTTTTTCTCTGCGACGGCGTTTTGCGCTGGACAGGTTTTCGGCGGACCTCGCACGCATCGCCGCGAACAGCTCTAAAGACATCCGCTGCTGCCCCGTGAACGTCCGCTCGTGCGCGCTGGTGCGTCGGAGGGCTTTGGCGTCGTTCGAAGCGGCGATCGTCGCTCTCGGGCGAAACTCGGAGCGCGAAAATCGCCATGATACGATATTGGGCATGACGCGGGGTGATCCGAATTCGAACGCCGAGGCCAACGCCCTCGACCGGATACCTGACTCGGACTGGCAGCGCGCGCATGCCGAGCTCGAACGATTGGCAGCAATGCGCGCTCGGCTCCAGGCCGACGAAGGCTACTGGCTGCTTCGCGCTCTGCGCACGCGCGCGCACGCACAGCTCGGCTACGGGAGTTTCGCTGAGTACATCGAGCGGCTGTTCGGCTACGATGCGCGGTGGACGAAGGAGAAACTGCGCGTCGCCGAGGCGCTCGAACAGCTGCCCGAGCTCGGGCGCGTGCTCGCCGAAGGCGTGCTCTCGTGGTCTGCGGTGCGCGAGCTCAGTCGGGTGGCCACGGCCGAGACAGAGGCTGGATGGATCGAGGCAGCGCGAGGCAAGACGCTGCGCGAGCTCGAACGGCAAGTGTCGGGGCGAAGGCCCGGTGATCGGCCGGGCGACGCAGCGCGCCCGGAGGCCGTGCGGCACGTTCTGCGGTTCGAGGTGTGTGCCGAGACGTTGGCGGTGGTGCGTGAAGCCATGGGCAAGCTGCGACGGGATGCGGGCTCGGCGCTCGATGATGACGCGGCGCTATTGCTCATGGCGCGGCAGGTGCTCGGCGGGCCAGTCGATGAGGGGCGCTCGAGCTACCAGGTGCTCGTGACGGTGTGCGAGCAGTGCGGACGCGGAGCTCTCGAGACGCGCGGCGAGCTCGTCGAGGTCGGCCCCGAGGTCGTCGAGATGGCGAGCTGCGACGCGCAGCGCATGCGAGCGGCCGGGGTCGATGGTGGGGACGCCGTCGGAGAGCAACCTCGTGGGGCGACCCACGTGGGTCACGGCGCTGGGACACAGGCGAGCCGCACGCGCGATACCCACGTGGGTCACGACGGTGAGACGCCGGCGAACCCTGTCGACGGCGCCCACGCGGGTCGCGACGGCGACACCCACGTGGGTCACGCGGGCCAAACACGTTCGAGTCGTGCGCATGACACGGGCGTTCACTCGGAAACCGGACCCAACGCCGGCTCCAGCGGCGGCCAAGCCCTACCGCGAGCCACGCAGGACATACCGCCTGCCATACGTCGCTGGGTCGTGCGACGCGACCGAGGCTGTTGTGTGGTCCCCGGGTGCAGGAACGCGGTTTTCGTGGATATTCATCATCTGAGCCCGCGCTCGGAGGGGGGCGATCACGATCCAGAGGGGCTGGTGGTGTTGTGCGCCGCTCATCATCGCGCCGTGCATCGCGGGCAGCTGGTCGTCGAAGGGCGCGTTACGACGGGCCTCACGTTTCGTCACGCTGATGGTCGACGCTATGGGGAGATAGCATGTGCCGCGGGCGCTCGGGCCTGGGCCGATGTGTTTGGGGCCCTGCGCTCGATGGGGTTTGCGGAGACCGAAACGCGACACGCCATCGAGAAAACGAGGCGTGAGGTATCGGAACTCGGCGAGGCTCTGGACGTCGAGCCGTTGCTGCGTAGGGCGCTCGGCGTGTTGATGGATGCTCGGGGACAGCGTCAGGCGATGCCGAGGCTTTCGGCAGAAAGCGGGCTGGGGGCGCTTTCGACGAACGCGGCGACGGCGTGACAGCGCCGGCCGTGGCCGAGGCCGGCCGTGGCGCTACGCCAGAGCTCGGAGCCGCCCTGCGCTTGTATCGGGCCGATCGCACAGCCGTGGGTCCCCCATCCCGAGGCACGAGGGATAAGGGGGACCCCGGTGGGGCCACGTGGGGCCACGAGGACATGGCTGGCAACATCTGGGAATGGTGCCTGGACGCGTGGCGTGACGGCTATGGTGACAGAGCAGACCCGGTGAGCGACCCGTGTCAACAAGGCGCGCCGTGCGGGTTCTCGCTGAGGTTGGCTCCGCCATGCTTGGAAGCCGTCTCGCCCAGCGCGACCAGAAGACCGTGCTCGTAGTGCTCGTCGCAACCATGGGCCGCGCACCAGCGGCGAGCCAGCTCTGCCACGGTCTCCGGATCGAGCTGCGCCACGTACAGCACGGGCAAGGCCTCGCTCAGGCTCACCCGTCCGAGATACGCGGACGGTCGGGTGGTGAGCACGACGCGGCTCGGCAAGCCCCGGTGCGCAATGCCTGCGAGAAACGCAACGACCCTGCGTCGGCCCTGCTCGTCCGGCACTTCGTCGAGCGAGTCGACAAGAACCAGGTAGCGGCCGGCAAGCAGCCCTTCCCGTAGCTCGTCTCGGCCCGGACACACGCCGAGCGCCGCCTCGATTTCCGATTCGAGCGCCACCAGAAATCCGCCCAGCCCATCGCTCGCGCCCAGGCATTCGGAAAGCTTGCTCGCCTGAAGCAGCACGGGCACGGGCAGAAGCGGCCTCGGGCCGCGCAACGCGGCAAGGTCCAGAGCATGCCGCGGCGGCTCGACGCCCTGGGTGTGCACGGAGCCGAGCACGTACGCCACATGCTGGAGCAGGGCGGTCTTGCCAGCTCCGGGCTCGCCTTCGACCACCGGGTCAGGGCGGAAACGCTCGTGTCCGGCGGGCGGCCGCCGGTTGGCCGCTCGCGAAGACCTCGACTGGGCATTGAAGAAGTGACCGGCGAAGCAGCAGTAGCTGATGCTGGCCCGCTCGGTCACCGTATCGGCTTCACACAGCCAGCAGTCTGTTCGTCACGCACGCCATCGTCGACCTCGCGCTGGAACAGCTGCGTCGCAGCAGGTGACCGACGCTGCCGTGGCTATTCTCTGGGCTGGTACAGCGCGGTGAGATCCGAAATGCAGTAGTCGAAGGGGATCGCTTCGCCCACTTGTGATTGCACCAGGAATTGGATCGCGACCACTTGCCTGGGGTCGAATGGAGCGGGATTGGTCGCCCATGTGGGAGGATGGGCTTCACTGAACATGACCCTCTGTGACCCAGGGGAGTCCGAAAGCTCGACGAGGTCGGTCTTGTTCACGTTGTCGGGCGTCCGGAAGTTCACGATGAAGTCCTGGGGCAAGAGGACATCATTGCGAACACTGACCGTGAACCGGAAGCCAACGATCGTCACAGGCAGATCCCGGATGGAACCTTCGAAGGCGGATTCAGGTGCCTGGTTCAGTTTCAGCCCGATGCCGGCGCCCCATTTCGTCGCGCGATCCCCCTCCGCCGCCAACGTTACAGTGCTCCCGCTGGTGCACATGACTCCGTCCGTGTTCGGGAAGCTGCCGGGTTGGGGCTCGATTACCGTCGAGCAGACGTTCGGGTCATCGGGGTGGGTGCAATCGCTGTACTCATACCAGGAGCCCTGAATACCGCAGATGTTGCTCGACGCAGCTACCGTGCCCTGGTCGTTCGGCATCAGCGGGCACTCGCCCAGCTCCCCACCCCAGCCACCCGTCCCCGTACTCCCAGCCGTTTCCCCGCCTCCGCCCTCGCCACGGCCCCCGCCCTCGCTGCTCCCCCCGGTCTCGCGGCTTCCCCCGGTTTCGCTCGCGCCTCCGGTCCCAGGCATGCCGCCCGTGCCCGGCTCCTGGCCAGCCACGGCCCCGGTTCCTCCGGTCTCGACCGTGCCCCCGGTCGCCAACGTGCCACCGGTCTGCTCGCTCGCGCCCCCTGGGCCTCCCCCGGTCTCGCTGCCACCACTCTGGTAGGGAACCTCGTCGAGGATGATGGGGTGTGCTCCACCGCCGCTGCACCCGAGGACTGCCCCGGTCAGGGTCAAGACGAAAGACCTCCTGAGTTTTCGGGAAGGAGGAAGCATCGCTCGACGCGGTCGGCGGACAACGAGAGCAACGATCAGTCAGCCCGGCCGACGCCCGGCTGATTGTCGCTCTTGGAGCTCCTTGCTCCAATGGCCCACAACCGTGGAGGTCACCGGGCGCGGTTGGGGCGGTCCACACGGCCACCGGAAGCCGTCGAATGCCTGCCGGCCCACAACTACCACGGCCAGTTGGCCGAAACGGCACCGGGCGACAACTTCGACCATCAAACGGACAATTTCCGTACGTAGCGCGGAAAATCCCAGCGTTGGTGAACCGATTTGAAGGCGCCGCGTGACTTGTTCCCATACACTCTGTGCTAGTGGCCTCTTCGGAACCGGCCCCCCCGGCTCGACCGCGTGAAGCGGCCGTGGTGCGCGCGCTCCCGTTTCAGGGGGACAAAGCCGCGCTCGTGGTCGGAGTCCTGCGAGGGCACCCAGGCGCTGCAGCTGCTTTTCATGATCGCTATGCCCGGCGCATCTATGGGCTCATCTACCGATTGATCGGACCGAGTACCGACCTGGAAGACGTGCTGCACGACACCTTCGTCAGGGCGCTAGAGGCGCTGCCCAAGCTCAAGGACCCCGAAGCCCTTGACGCGTGGGTCATGGGTGTGGCTGTGCGCACGGCGCGCACACGACTGCAGAGCCGGGCACGCCGCTGGTGGTTGCGCCTGATGCCCGAGGATTCGTTGCCGGACGCTCCGGCCCCCGAGCACGATCCCGTGACGGCAGAGGCGCTCAGGGCAACCTATCGCGTGCTCTCGACGCTCCCGGTCGACGAGCGGATCGCTTTCGTGCTGCGTTCTGCCTCGGGAATGACCGTGGACGAAGCCGCGCAGGCAACCGGCGTGTCGCGCTCCACGCTCAAGCGCCGCTTGCAGCGCGCCGAAGCGACGTTTGCCGAACGCGCACAGCTCGAGCCGGCACTCGAGCCGTGGCTCAGCGGAGGCGAGCCATGAACCGGCCTGATCTCCGCCGGTTCATCGCCAAGTGGTCCCAGGCGACCGAGTGTCCGCCCTTCGATGCCGCAGGCTCGCGTCTGAGCTTCATGAGGGCCGTCCAAGACCGCTCGGCGTCGAGCAGCCGCTCGGCCGCGCGTGGCTGGATCCTCGCAGCCGCGGCCGCCCTCGTGATCCTGGTCGGCGCAGGGGCGCTGTGGCGTTCGCACGTCGGCAGCAGCGCTCCAGCATCGGTCACGCCGGGTGCTTGGCTGGAAACCAAGGCGAGCGAGCAGCTGCCCATGCAGTTTGCCGAGGGAACGCAGGTCGTCGTGCACGCCAAATCGAGGGTGCACGTCGAGAGTGTCGACCCCCGCGGCGCCAGCATGGTGGTCGAGCGCGGCACGGTCAGCGCGGACATCGTGCATCGTGCGGACACCAACTGGTCGTTCTCGGCTGGGCCGTTCCGGGTTCGGGTGACGGGCACGCGGCTCGCCATCAGCTGGGATCCCTCGACCGCGAGGTTCGGCGTTCACGTGGACCGCGGCAGCGTCGTCGTGACAGGGCCTCTGCTGCAGGACGGCCGCACGGTGCGGGGTGGGGAGAGCTGCTCGGTGTCGGTTCGGCAACATCGGATGGAAGTGGGCCGAAGCGACCCGGAACCGCAACAAGAGGCCATTCCCCACCTCGAGGTGCGCGATCTGCCCGTGCTCGAGGATTCGACCGAGACGCAAACTCCGAAGGGCGGAGCCGTTGCACGCTGGCAAGAGCTCGAGCGCCAGGGCCGCTACGCCGAAGCGGTCGTTGCAGCAGAAAGCGTCGGACTCGAGCCGATCTATGGGTCGGGCTCGGTCTCTGAGCTCATGAGCCTGGCCCGGGCAGCACGCTTGGCGAACCGGCAGGCTATTGCCGCCCAGGCGCTGCTGCGCTGCCGCGCTCGCTTCCCCAACACCCGCCAGGCTGCCACGGCGGCATTTCTGCTTGGCCGCAGCGCTCCACCCTCGGAGGCAGCACGGTGGTTCACGACGTACCTGGGAGAGCAGCCCTCCGGACCACTCGCCCGGGAAGCTGCCGGTCGGCTGATCGAGTCCTACCATCGGGCAGGTGATTCTGCGCGCGCTCGTCAGGCCGCGACCGTCTACCTCGCGCAGTACCCATCGGGTCCCCACGCGGCATTCGCCCGGAGTATGCTCGGCGACTAGACGAAATGCTGGCGTTTGGCCGTCGTGGCAGCGCGGTTCGACGAGAATGGTTTCTGGGAGCACTGATCGCAGGGCTCCTTGCTCTCACTCTGTGGTCAGGCACGGCCCTGGCAGGGTCAGCTCCGCGTGTGGCGCTGCTCACGTCGAACCCCGCCGATACGACGACCAAGCGGCTGAAAGCCGAGCTCACTCAGCTCGGCGTCGAGACCGTCGTCGTCCGAACCGGACCGAACACCCCGGTCGGCAGAGTGACGCTCGAGAGCGTGGCGCGGCGGGTCGGCGCCTTCGCCGCGATCCGGATCGTCCCCGTCGAGTCGGAAGTCGAAGTCTGGGTCGCTGACCGCGTGACTGGAAAGACAGTGGTTCGCGAGGTCCTGCACGGCTCTGGTTCCGCTGCACGCGACGACACGATCGCTCTTGGAGCAGTGGAGCTCTTGCGTGCGAGCCTGCTCGAGGTCACCGCGTCCTACGAGCTCAATACGCGTGGTGAGGTAGCTCCGCCGCCGGTGGTCGTGGGAAAGCTGACGCCCACGCCCACCCTCGCCCCGCCCCGGCCCAAAGCGCGCCCCGTGGTCGCCATCGGCCTCGAACCGGCCCTGGCTGTGGAATTCGACCGCATCGGTCCGGGCGTGAGTGCGATGCTCCTCGTGCGCTACCTGTGGACCAAATCCTGGGGCGTCGAGGCTCTGGGTCTCTTGCCCGTGGTGCGCGGCGAGACACGGGAGGAGGTGCGAGGCAAGGCCTCGGCGGCCGTCAGCGCTGCGGGACTTGGCTTGACGTTCAGCTGGCAGGAGCGAAACGTGGCCGCGCTGTTCGGACTGGGCATGATGGCCGCTCAGCTCGAGGTCGTCGGGGCCAACGCTGGTCCGGGCCTGGAGGACTCTCAAGACAGCCTCGCGCTCGGTGCTCCGTACCTGCGCGCCGGAGCGGGTCTACGCGTGTTCGACGCGGTTCGAATTCGGGTCGATGCGTCGCTGTCGTGCGCGTTGCGGCCGGTGCCGATCATGTTCGTCCAGGACGAGGTGGCCAGTTGGGGCAGACCGTCGTTGCTCGTCGGGATCGGTCCGGAGCTGTTGCTCCCGTAGTGCCCTGTCTCCAAGACAGGGCACACGGAGACCCACTGAAGGTTCGGTTGTCCGTGGGCGAAGCACCAGCGCGGGTCACTCGCGCAGGTAGTGACAGCTGTACCCGCGCGGATGTCTGACCAGGTAGTCCTGGTGGTACTCTTCGGCCGCAGTGAACGCCACCGCATCGCTGATCTCGGTTACGACCGGACGGGGCCACTTCCCGCTGGCGTCGACCCGGCGCCTGACCTGCTCGGCAATCCGACGCTGCTCCGCCGAGGTGACGAAGATGGCCGATCGATACTGCGACCCCACATCATGGCCCTGTTGGTTGCGCGTGGTCGGATCGTGCATCCGGAAGAACCACTTCTCGAGCAGGTCCTGGTAGGAGAGCCGCGTAGGGTCGAAGACCACGCGCACGGCTTCGGCGTGGCCTGTCTCTCCGGTGGAGACCTCCGCGTAGCTCGGGTGCGGCGTCCGACCGCCTGTGTAGCCGACCGTCGTCTCGAGGACTCCCGGTATCTTGCGCAAGATCTCCTGCATCCCCCAGAAACAGCCGCCGGCCAGGATCGCCGTCTGTAGCGTGGGCGAGCAGCTCGGAGCCTGGCCGGGCTCCGGTGAGCTGCAGGCGTTCGGAGCCGGGGACGCGTGCTCGTCGGCGTTTGGCCTAGAGGATAATCCGAACAGCGATCGATACTCCCCGTAGCCCTCCGCATCGAGCCGATCGATGGGGACGAACCTGAGCGACGCCGAATTGATGCAGTAGCGCAAACCGGTCGGCGCCGGGCCGTCTTCGAATAGGTGCCCCAGGTGCGAGTCACCATCCTTGGAACGGACTTCGGTGCGCAGCATGCCGTGAGTGCTGTCGGTCCGCTCGACGATCCGCTCCGGCTCGAGCGGACGGGTGAAGCTCGGCCAGCCCGTGCCCGAGTCGAACTTGTCGAGCGAACTGAAAAGCGGCTCGCCGCTCGCCACGTCCACGTACAGTCCCGGCTGGTGGTTGTCCCAGAATCGGTTGTTGAACGGGGGCTCGGTCGCGCTGCTCTGAGTCACCTCGTACTGTAGTGGGCTCAGCCTCTCCCGCAGCTCGGCGTCGGGTGGCTTCGAGTAGGTTCTCTTCGACATGGCTGCGTGCTCTGGGGCTCGGCGCACTGCGGTGACATGGCCCTGCGCCGGTTCATGGACGGTCCGTGTCCGTTCGTGACCCCCGCTCGGCGGGCGGCCCACACACCCGATGACGAGCGCGACCGCTAGACTCACGGCCAACCCCAATGGGGTCTGTTGCCAAAGAGCCCGGACGCGCTTCGTACGGTGTCGGGACATGCCATCGGTGGATCTGGGGCCCGGGAGACGCCGTGTCACCCCCCCGGACCGAGAGACAGGGCCGGAGGGCAGGCACGATCATCCGCCGGGCTCTTGCCCGAGATGCCTGGCGCCGAGACGGTCGGCCACGGCGATAGCCAGCGCCAGCCACGCGACGACCCCGAAGAATATGCCCACCGGCATGAGCCAAAGCGGGTGGGTGTGCTGCTGGATCCAGCTGACGCGATGGAGGACGGAGGCCACGGCGCCCCACGTGAAAAGCATCGTCATGTTCAGGGCCGCCGTGGCAAAGCCCAGGGCGAAAGAGCGCGCGATGCCCCGTCGCTGTTCGACCAGGTGGCGCCAGCTCTGCACCCGCCTGGCCCGCGCATCCCGATGGAATTTGCCGCGCAGCAGATCCCGAATGCACAGTATCACCACGATGGCTGCCAGAGCGGGACCGGTCCAGTAGAGCCACGGATGCCAGCGTATGAGACGGCCGAACCCCCAGAGCGCCAACGCCGCATAGCCCGCTTCCGGCAGGGCACCGCCCGCGGCGACCGCCAGCGCGGGGGCCGTCCTGCCTTTGAGTGCCCGTTCCAGAACGAGCACCGAAGTCGGGCCGGTGGGTGGAATCGACCCAACGCATCCGAACAAGAAGCCAACAAGAAACGAGATCACCGGGCGAGCAGCATAGCGCAACGGTGTCGGCGTATGTGACCGTTGTGTGCTTGCGCCTGCGGCAGCCAGGCGCGACATTCGATCAGCATGCGGATTGTGGTCTGGTTGTGCTGGGATCTGTACTTCGAGGAGGTCGCCCGCCTCATGGAGTCATGGGCGCCGTAGTCGGAACCAGGGCCGGCGCGTCACGCTCTGGGCGAGCCCATCTCCCGAAGCTTCTCCAGAATCAATCCCCAGAAGCTCGACCCGCCGCCGGTGAAGAGCCACCCCAGGTGCTCGCCGCACCCCGAGCAGACGCCCATCTGCCAAGCGTACCCGGCGAACCACGTGTGCTCTTGGCTCGGGGCGCCGAATGGCCGGGCTCCGCACGCAGCCGCAAAGCAGCCGATGCGATACACGACCCCGGCCGGGTTCGCGAAGGTGTGCTCGTGCCTTTCCTGGACGCGGATGCGCTGGTTCGGATGGCTCACGGTGCTCAGGCACGCCGCACACACCAAAAACTGCTCCTCGTCGGCCGACAGCACGGAGCCCGGCGCATCCTGCGGTTGGGACGCGGCAGGAGCCTTCTCCGGCGCGCTGCGGCGCAGAAAGGTGAAGGCGAGCACCACGCCGGCTCACTACCGCAATGCAACCGAGTGCGCACGGTGGATGCGCCGGAGCATCCGTGTGCCGTCGCTGCCTCGGCGCTCGGGGTAGAATGCGGATGGGCGGCCGGGGCCCCCGGCATCGGCGGTGCGTACGACCGGAGCCAGCAACATGTCCAACACTACCAACGATCGGCTCGAGCGTTTTCGCTCGGCACTGCGCAAGGAATCGACATCGACGCCAGGCCATGGACTCGGGCGCTTCGCCCGCCTGGTGCGGGGTGGGGCGGGTCTTGCCGCTGGGGTGCTCTCTGCCAGCCGTAAGGGCGCTGAAGCGAGCCTCGACGAACGCGATTGGCGCAAACTCGAAACACTCGTGACGCAGCTGGGCGAACTCAAAGGTTTGCCCATGAAGATGGGACAGATCATGAGCACGCTCGAAGTCGACTTGCCCGATGAAGCACGACGCCTGCTCGGGCTGCTTCAGACCCAGTCCCCCGCGACGCCGTTCGGGCAGGTGGAGCGGGTACTGCGCGAGGACTTGGGGAGGGCGCGCGCCGACGCGTTGCTCGCCGGGCTCGAACGCGAGCCCGTGGCGGTCGCATCGATCGGCCAGGTTCACCGCGCCAGGCTCCCGGACGGAGCCTCGGTCGCGGTGAAGGTGCGTCACCCGGACATCGAGCAAGCGATACGGTCGGACTTGCGTGGCGCTGCGCTGGGGACCGGCTTTGCCGGCGCACTCGTGCCGGGCATGGCCGCGACGGCGCGTGAGTTCGTCCAAGAGACACGGACGCGGTTCCTGGAGGAGTGCGACTACCTGCTCGAGGCCAGCCGGCAGCAGCTGTTCCGTTCCTTCTACGCAGGCCACCCCGTCATCGTCGTTCCCGAAGTGTCCCTTCCGTGGTGCGGACCGCGTGTCCTCACGACGCGGTGGGAAACGGGGCTCGAATTCGACGCGTTCGCGAAGCAGGCAAGTCAGCGGCAACGCGACGTCGCTGGCGCTGCGCTCTTCGAGCTCTACGTCGGGACCTTGTACCGACACGGCGTGTTTCACGCGGATCCCCACCCCGGCAACTATGTCTTCCGGGACGACGGCCGCGTGGTCGTGTTCGACTACGGCTGCGTGCGGGTGTTCGAGCCAGATGCGGCTCGGGCGTTCGTCGCCCTCGCCCAAGCCGTGCGCTCGGACGACCGAGGGCGCATCTGCGCCGCATTGCGCGGCCTCGGCTCCGAACCCTCATCGAACGATGCGACGTACGAGCACCTCCGGCGGCTGCTTCGGAGCTTCTTCGGTCCCATGCTCAGCCCGGGAGCTCGGCGCGTCGACGGCCGCATCGCTTTCGACCTTCGTCGGACGACGCGGGACAAACTGGCCCTCGCGCGGCTGCGGCTGCCTGGGCGGTTCATGTTCCTTTTCCGGATCCGATTCGGACTCTATGGCGTGCTTTCCCGGCTCGGTGCGGTCTGCGACTGGGGCGCTCTGGAGCAGGGCTTCGCCGAGCAAGCCGGGCCTGCGGGCCTCTTGAATGTCCGGTGATGCAGGGTGTAAGACCACCGCCATGCCGAACGCGATCCGATGGACGTTCTTCCGGGCTGGTGGTTTCGATCAGGTGAAGCTCGGTTCAGGCGGCGATCTGAACAACCTCGATCAGTTGGACCAGAAGCTCTGGGTGGCGCTCGCCTGTCCCACGAGCGGCCTCGAAGTGGACTCGCGCACACTGGCGCTGATCGATTCGGACCAGGACGGCCGGGTCCGCGCGCCGGAACTGATCGCGGCTGCGAAGTTCGCCTGCGCGAATCTGAAGAACCCCGATGACCTGCTGAAAGGCCGCACTTCGCTGCCGCTTCGCTCGATCAACGACAAGACCGAGGAGGGCAAAGCACTGCTGGGTTCAGCCGAGCGGGTGCTCGCCAACCTCGGCAAGAAAGGCGACGTCACGATCTGTGCCGACGACCTCACCGACCCTACCCGCATCTTCGCAGACTGTCCGTTCAATGGTGACGGGGTCATCACGGAGCTCTCGAGCGACGACGAGTTCGTTCGCTGCGTGATTCGCGACATCGTGGACTGCATCGGAAGCGACCCGGATCGCTCGGGCCAACCCGGCGTGAATCGGGAGCGGGTGGACGCCTTCTTCGAGGAGCTCGAAGCGTACTCGGCGTGGCTGACGGCCGGCAGCGCCGACCCCGGCACCTGGCCGCTGGGACGCGAGGACACGACGGCTGCCGCGGCCGCGGCGGACGCGATCCGCACGAAGGTGGACGACTACTTCGCCCGTTGTCGTCTCGCGGCCTTCGATCCGCGGCTTTCGCCGCTGCTCAATCGCAAGGAGGAGGAGTACCTCGAGCTCGCCACGCGCGACCTGAGCCTCTCGGCAGCGGAGGTCGCAGGATTCCCGCTCGCGCAGGTGGGCCCTGGACGCAGTCTCCCGCTCCTGAGCGGCGTGAACCCGGCGCACGCAGCCGCTCTGAAGACGCTTCGCGACGCGGCCGTTTCGCCGTTGCTCGGCGCGCGGGAGCTGCTCAGCGAGAACGAGTGGCTGACGATCACGGAGCGCCTGAAGCCCTTCGAGACATGGGTTTCCGGCAGGCAGGAGCTCCGCGTCGAGAAGCTGGGTGAGCCGCGCATCTCGGAGCTGGTGTCATCGAACGCGCGGGAAACCTTGAGCGAGCTCATCGCGAAGGACACGGCGCTCGAAGCCGAAGCCGCCAGTATCGAAGACGTCGAGCGTCTGGTGCGCTACAACCGGGACCTCTATCGCATCTGCACGAATTTCGTCAATTTCGAGCGTTTCTACGATGGGGAAGAACCGGCTATCTTCCAGTGCGGCACGCTCTATCTCGATCAGCGCGCGTGCCGGCTGTGTCTGCGTGTGACCGACCCGGCGAAACACGCCAGCGTGGCCGGGCTGGCCGGCGCATATCTCGTGTACGCCGATTGCACGCGACCGGCGACGGGCGAGAAGATGCAGATCGTCGCGGCGGTCACCAACGGCAACAGCGACAATCTGATGGTGGGCAGAAACGGCCTGTTCTATGATCGGCAGGGTCGCGACTGGGACGCCACGGTCACCCGGATCATCGACAAGCCCATCAGCGTTCGCCAGGCCTTCTGGTCGCCATACAAGAAGTTCGCACGCATGATCGAGGAACGAGTCGCCAAGCGGGCGGCTGCCGCGGACTCGGAGTCCACGGCCAGCCTCGACGCCGCCGCAACCAGCGCGGTCAACACGGACAGAACGCCAGACAAGCCTGCCGATCGGAGGAAGATCGACGTGGGTTCCGTGGCGGCGCTGGGAGTCGCCGTGGGCGCCTTGGGTGCCTTCTTGACGGCCCTGGTCGGCTACGCCACGGGAGTCCTGAAGCTCGGCGTGCTCGCCACGATCGGCGCCATTCTCGGCATCATGTTGCTGATTTCCTTGCCGTCGGTCGTGCTGGCGTACATCACCCTGCGCAAGCGCAATCTCGGACCCATTCTCGACGCGTGCGGCTGGGCGGTGAACGCCAACGCGCGCATCAGCGTGCCCTTCGGAGCGATTCTGACCAGCCTGGCCAAGCTGCCGCCCGGTTCGCGCCGGGGTTCGCGGGACCGCTACACCGACAAGGGACTCCCCTGGAAGCGCTACGCGCTGCTCGCGTTGGTCCTGCTGCTCGGCTACCGCTGGTATGAAGGAGCTCTCGACCGCTTCCTGCCACAGAACGTTCACGCCTCCGAGGTGCTCGGTCGTTTCGCTCCCGAGAAACCTGCGCCTGCACCCGCGGCCACGACGACGCCGGCCCCCCAAAACTGAGCCTGCGCTGGCACGGTGCCGGTAGTTCCAGCCGACGCCCCGAGCGCGTCGGAGCCGGCCCCTACGCTGCTCCGAGCATCACCAGCACGCGAATGTACGGCGCGTTGAGCCGGAGCGTGCCTGCGGCCGGCTCGTGGACGGCGATCGGGTAGGCGCCGGCGCCACGAAGGTCGTAGGCGAAGTCGAATGCCCTCGTGACCTCGTAGCCCGCTTCGGCGCGAAGGCCGAGGCTGACGAGGCGATCGAAATCCTTCCCCTCCTCGGAGCCGAGCACGGGGCCCCAGATGGTCGCACCCAGGGCTGCGCCGAACGCGGGCACGTATTGGCGGGAGCTGTCTGACGCATAATCAATGCTCGGAATGGAAAGCACCGCGCGCGTACTGGCGAATCCACCCCACGCATGCACGTAGGGCTGGCACCAGTCGAGGGCCCTGTAGCGTAGGCTGGCGCCGAGGCCGACCGTGTGAGCATTGAATCTGCTGTCGCCAAACCCTCCAAACAGCCCGACGGACCGGTGGACCTCACGCGACCAGTCGGCGTCGGCTGACACGAGCCATCGCTCGGCGAAACTGTAAAGGTCCACCCCCGCCGAGGCGGCCATGGCCGTCGTCCATGTGTCGGCCGTGAATACCGCGAACCCCTGGTCACGGTGGCGGAGCATCGCTACGCCCAGGCCGGCATGGACGCGCGGCATGCCACCCAAGCGGAACGTGAGCTTCTGGCGTCGGGGCAAGCCATCGGAACCGGTAGCGGCAGCCGCATCAGCCGAGCTGACCGCTTCGAGGTCGGTACCGGCCGACGCGGAAACTTGGTCGTCGCCCGAGGAGCGTGCGCTATCGGCGCCGGCCTCCGGGGACGGCCCAGCGGTCTCGCCCGCCGTGGGGGCGTGCGTCTGCTCTGCTTCGTCGACCACTGGCTCACCCTCCGCCCGCTCGGCAGGAGCTGCACTACCCGTCGGCTCGCTGGGCGTGACGGCCGTGGCTGCGTCCGTCGATGGTGGCGGGGCGTCAGCAACCGCCTCCCCCTTTGCTGCTGCGAGCGAGGGCAACGCCACGAGGACTCCTAGGATACGGGCTACGAGGTGATTCATGGGTTTTTGGCTGAGCGTCTTTGGCGTCACAGTGCCGTGCCTTGCTGGGTCTTGGGGCTCACGGATCCGACGTGAAGCCCGTTCAGTCCAGAATCCGTCCGGCCAGGAATCCGCGCGCGGACCAAGCTGTCTCACGAGACGGGGCCTCGACGTCGACGAAGGTCACGTAGCCGAGCGGATCGTCGTGCACCAGGGCCAGCACGCCGTTTCTGGTCATCAGGATTGGAACCGCGAAACGCGCGTCCAGTTGTATCTCACTCGTCGCCCCGTCCCGGATGTCGACGTACGCCGCCCGGTCCTGGCCGGGAGGCGCTACCCAGAGGCGTCGGCGCTGCGCGTCAACCAGCGCGTCGGCGAGCACGGTCTCCGTGGCATAGGGGGCCACCGTGCCCGCGGCCGGATCGACGATCGCGAGCCCAGGACCCTCGAGCAGGCAGAGCAGCTTGCCGCCGGGATCGGGCTCAAGCATCCGCCTGATTCGGTATTGTGTCGATGGGAGCTCCAGGACGGCGGACTCGGAGTCCTGCCCCACCAGGTCAAGCCGCACCGTGGCCAGCTGCACCCCCTTGTCGTTCCACACCAGCGCGACAGGCTCCGTGCCGACGTCGGTCGCGACATTGCGTGTCAGCACGCGATCCATCGGGCCCGGAAGGAGTATCGTACTTGTCCGGCTCGTCGCGACATCGACCATCATCGCGCTATTGCTGCTCGGCAAGGTCACGAACAAGTAGCGACGCTCGTCGAGATCGTAGAGCGCCATGTCCGTGGGCGAACGCCCGGCGGCCACGATATCCACGGCCGTTGCGAAATCGCTACGCGACGCGACCTGCTTGCGCGGCAACAGCCGCAGCACGAAGACATCCGATGCCCCGTCGCCGCGCACGAAAATGCGATTGCTCGGGGCATCGAACAGCACCTGCATCGGAGCGACCTCCGCCCCCTGCGCGGTGCTCAGGTCGACGAGCGTCGGATGCCATTCGAGATGGTCCAGATCGATCAGAGTGATGAGAGACGAAGAGAGCACGGCTGCCAGCCTGCGCTTCTGGCCGTCGATGCTGAACTTGTCAGAAAACACCACATGCATCGGAGGACGCTCGAGCGTCACGAAACTGACGGCCGACTCCTCGTCCGGTGTCTTGTCGACCGCAACAACCGCCACCTCGTTCAGATTCTGCACGAGCTGTCTTCCCGACGTGGTGCGCCGAAGCACGACGTACGATCCATCGGGCGACTGGTGGATGCGGTCGAAGGCGGCGGTCCCGAGCCTGTAGACTCGAGTCCCCCCGTCGGCCGACACGACCGTCAGCGCGGCGGGCTCCTCTTTGGCGTTGGAGTCGCCGGCGCGGCCACGGCTGAGCACCAGGCCACTGCGCTCGTCGCCGTTGCATTGCTGCGTCGCGATCGGGTCGGTCCGCAACGACAGGGCGCGAGCCGTCCCCTGCGGATGTTTGACGTTCAGCAGCAGAGCGGTGCTGGTGTTGTGGTCCACCAGCATCAGATTCGAGCCCACCTCCAAGCCCTGTCCAAGAAGGAGGTGGCGTTCGACGAGTCGTTGGTCGTCCCACTGTGCCGAGCATCCCAGAACGCAATGAAGCGACAGTACGAGCGAAAGTCCCACCGTGTTTCGTTTCATGGCTAGTTCCGAATCCGACTGTTGAGCTCGAACCCAGTCACCGTGGTGGTTTCGCCCTCGGGCCAATCGATGAAGGTGATCCTGCCGTCCGGGTGATCCTGATTGACGAAGATGGTTTGGGTCGCGCCGAGCGCGCCGACCGCTGTCGGGAGGCTGTCGAGCACGAGCGGTACATCGACGCCCAGCGAGTTGACGTCGACTCTCTGGATCTCACGCACGTCGGCACTGGGCATGTTGAAAATGATGAACAGGTACTCGTCCCCGGGAGTCGCGGCGATCGCTTTCGGCCTGGCCACGGTGAGCTGCAGCTTCTGGACGTCTTCGAGGTCGGGACGCAGGAGCGTGTAGCCCTGCGATCGATCGATCTGCGCGTCTAGCGTCAACCCCTCCTCGTAAGGGCTGCCGTCGGCCTTGGAGTGTATGATGCAGGCCACGGTGCCCTTCGGCGAGATCCAGACGCTCCTGACGCCCTTGCGCAGCGCGTAGTCCCGTGCGACGGGTGTATCGGACGAGAAATCGACGACAGCCGCCTTCTCGACGCTCTGCTGGTCCGAGCTCGGGTACGCAATCACCAAGTCCGAGTTGGGAACGACGGCGACCCGGCCGGCACTGAGCGTGCTGGTTCGGGCCACTCGACCCAGTGTGGGATCGGCGAAACCCTCGGGGATCGGAATGCGCACGACGGCGTCTTGCGCGCTTACCGCCGCCACGGCGAACTTGCCGTCCTCTGTCAGGGCTACGCCGGAAATATGGGCATTGGCGAGGAGCTTGCCGTTGACGTCCGGCTCGCCTGCCTCGTTGACCCTGAAGTAGTCGGCGACCTCCAGGGCCTGCAGCGATCCGTCGGCGAGTGTCAGCAGCAAGAGCTGCGAGCTCCCCGCGTCGTGCAGCAGCGCGTACTCTCCGCTCTGCCCGACCGATACTCGCACGTCCTCCGGAACGGTCGCCTGCAACGACAGACCAACGCTCGGGGCAACCCCGCCCCCGCCGTCCACCATCGCATCGAGCTCGATGATGGAAATGGCCGCTTCGGTCACGACGAAGGCGCGCTGGTTGTCCCCCTGGAAGAAGACGGCCCTGGGCTTGAAGCCCACGGACACGGTGACGCCACGGAGCTTCGACCCGCTCAGGTCCAATAGGCTCACGGATTGGAAGTCACCGAACGGTTCACCCGACGGCAATCGAGCCGCATCGAAGTAGGCAATGGCGTGCCGGCCGTCTGGCGCGATCACCAGGTAGTTCGCGCCCGGAATGACGCTGACATTGGAGGCGCCAAGCTCGCCCTCCGCGTCGATTCTGACCAGACTGGCCTCGTCCGATCCCGTGTTCAGAACGACGGCATCGTCCGTCCCGGGAACGACCTTCAGGTACGAGGGATGGATCCCGGTGCGCAGAGTGGCGAGGCCACCGCCGCCTGCCTTGATCACTGCGATGCTGTCACCATCGGGATACAGGACGTACACGTAGTGCTCGGCGCCCTGAGGCGGGTCGACATAGGGGCCGAACTCGCTCGGGAAGGCGGCATGGGAGCCCACGGATGTCGCTTGCGACTCCGGCGTCCTGTCCGGGACGTCGGCGGGCGTTGCAGCGCTCAGTGCTGGACCACGCCGGTATTCCAGGTCGTCCGAGCAGGAGCAGAGCGTCACCGCGAGCAGCCACGCGACACGGACTCCGAGCTTCCCCAGGCGATACACACCGCGCCGTGCGGGGCGCGACGCCCGCGCGACTCGCGTTCGATCGAGAGCCATGACCATGGCCGATATCGCATTTTCGCGAAATCGTCAAGCCGGATACCCTGTCTGCTCGCCCATGCATCGCCCGCCGTGCGACGCATGGACCCAAGTTCCTTCGTAGGCCGCGACACGTTTGTCATGGTCAAATCGGAGCCGGCGGCTCCCAACCCTCGAATAGATCACGGCGTTGGGGGCCGTGCGCGTCGCCTGCCCTCCTCGCTCTAGCCTTGTCGTGCCAGCCCAGTACGCCTCGCGACCTCCGATCCGGTCGCGAGTGCGCATTTCGATTGGAGCGTCGCCCATGCGACGAGGAGTACCGATTCAGACGGACCCGGCATCGGGGGGTCCGCGATGCTCTCCCAGCTGGCGACAGCGACAGACCAGACCTGGCGCTTCACGAGAGACGAAGTACGAGGGCAAACCTGCCGCTACGCGGGGGCGCTGCCCAGAACGGTGTCGATCTCCGCGAGCTCCTCGGCGTCGAAGCGCAGGTTCTGGGCGGCTTGAGCACACTCGACGATCTGACTCGACCGGCTGGCGCCGATCACGACCGAGGTCAGCGCGGGCTGACGCAGAACCCACCCGAGCGCCATCTGGGCCAGCGACTGCCCTCGACGCGCCGCAATGGCCGCGAGTCTTCCCACTCTCGCCAGGAGTTCCGGCGTCAGATCTGCCGGGTTGAGGAACACGCTGGGGCCGGCCGCGCGCGAGTCCGGCGGAATACCGTGAAGATAGCGCTCGGTGAGGACGCCCCTGGCGAGCGGCGAGAACGCGATACAGCCCACACCTTCCTCCGCCAACAGTCCGAGCAGCTCCGGCTCCACCCAGCGGTCGAGCATACTGTAGGACGGCTGGTGGATGAGACAGGGCGTACCGAGCTCGCGCAAGATCGCGAAGGCCCGACGCGCCGGCTCGGCGCCGTAGTTCGAGAGTCCGACGTAGAGCGCCTTGCCGCTACGAACCGCCTGGTCGAGGGCCATCATCGTCTCTTCGAGCGGCGTCGCGGGATCGGGGCGGTGATGGTAGAAGATGTCCACCCACTCGAGTCCCATCCGTTTCAAGCTTCGCTCGAGGCTCGACAACAGGTACTTGCGGCTGCCGAAATCGCCGTACGGGCCAGGCCACATGTCGTAGCCCGCCTTGGTGGAGATCACCAGCTCGTCACGATAGGGCCCGAGGTCGGTCGCCAGCACTCGGCCGAGGGTCTGCTCCGCCGAGCCGGGCGGCGGCCCGTAGTTGTTGGCCAGATCGAAATGCGCGATGCCGAGGTCGAACGCACAGAGCAGCATCTCGCGCGCGTTTTCGTGGCTGTCCGCTGCGCCGAAGTTGTGCCACAAGCCGAGCGAAACCCGCGGAAGCAGCAGGCCGCTACGACCACAGCGCTGAAAAGGCATCGTCCCGTAACGTCCCGCGGAAGCTCGGTAGCTCATGGTGCACCCGGTATATCGCTTTTGTGGCAGTACGGCGAGGCCGACGCGGCCCCGCTCGAGGACGGCCTGCCAAGAGCGAGCGCGTGCACGGAAAGCAGGTACCAGACGCAGCAGGGCCCGTAGCTCAACCGAGCGCCGCGTCGTGCGGCAAGGTCACTCGCGGCGCGCGCAGATACGCAAACGGCGTGTACGGGAGCAGATTCGATACACGCGACATGTAGATGTCCGCGTAGCGCTCGATCTGCCGCGCCAGGTGGCTCTTGTCGTTGCCGCAACGCATCAGGGGTCCCCACACGGGATTCGCCAGTTCGTTCGACTGCTTGGCCAGGGGCGCGACGCGCTGGTCCAGCTCGATCAGACGACTCCGTACCGCGCGCAGCCTCCGCTCCAGCTCCTCGCGCTCGGAGCCTGCCCGCCCGCGCTCGGCGGCGCGCAGCAGCTCGGTACGCAGCCACGCAAACTGGTGTTCGAGCAGCGCCTTGTCTGCCATCCGTGCGTCGAGCTCGACCTGATCGGCTCCGAAGTCGAGCAAGGCGCCGAGCTCGTGCTCGAGCTCACGCACAACCAGGCCCGTTCGCCAGCGCAGCAGGTCCTTGCTCACGTGGACGTCCGCGAAGATGTGGTCACCGATGTACAGCACGTGATCCGGTTCGACCCCGAGGCTGGTTTCTACCAATCGCGCGTGGCCGCCGAGGTAGATCGCCCCCTGTTCGAGCTGGTGGGTGTAGGGACAATAGTAGTCCAGCCGCTCGTCCGCCAGACGGAAACACGGCGCGCTGCCCGAGAAGAAGTCCGGCTTGGCAGCTTGCACGATCACCAGATCGAACAGAGTGCGCCAGCTCCCGCTCGGCAAGAAGCGGTCGAAGGCGTGACTCATGATCCGGTTCGCGTACGGCCACTCCGAGTTGGTGATGAGCAGGAGCTTCTTGCCCGCGGCCTTCTGGTCGAGCAGCGTACGCGGGAGTTGCTCGTCGAGCACGACGTAGTCGCTCGGCGCCGCCATGATCTCGCCCTTAAGCTTGCCCTCCACGTGGGTCGCCGCCATGGTCTGCCGGACCTCGCGGTACAGATGGCCGTAGCCCAGGCCCGGCTCGAGCCTGCCCTGGTCCAGAAGGTCGACTAGCTGAATGTAGAGGCAGGATTCCGAGAGCGCGAACAACGTATTCATGAACTCCCATCGGGGCGCGCGCAGATCCACGGGCGCGGTGCCGTACACGGCGCGCCACTCTTCGAACCCGAGCATCCGAGTCCCGTGACAGGCGCCACGGACATGGCCGAAACGGTTGGCTTTGACCAGGTTGCCGAGCTCTCTGTCCAGGACCAGACCGAGCGAGACGCGCTGTGGCTCGAAATGGAGCTCGGCAACCGGCCAGCCCCGCTCGGCAAGCGTCTGCTTCACGGACTCGTACGCGCGTGCCTCCCAGCGCCCGCTGTCGTAGTGGACCAGCGTGTAGTCCATGTCGTAGCCGACGACCTGGATCGAATTGAAGTTCAATGTGCGGTTCGTGAACACGCGGCGCGCGAGCGGGGGTAGGTCCGTCGGCAACAGCGCAAGGGAACGGGGAGCTCGGCTCTGGGGCATGCCGGATGCTACTCCGAATAGTGAGTCGGACCAGCTGGCCCGGCCTACTCGTCTTCGACGTCCACGCCAAGCTCGCGCAGCCGCGCCGCCAGGCGCTCGGCTCTGGCCTTCTCTCGCTCCGCCTCGGCTCGCTGCTGCTCGGCTCTGGCCTTCTCTCGCTCCGCCTCGGCCTGGGCTTCTTCGAGCGCGCGAGCCAAATCCTGTTCCTTGGCGACGAGCTCCCGAACCATCTCATCGAGACGTGCGATGAGCTCATCGGCGTGGGGCAGTGGCGCCGAGCCAGAGAAGAACCGGACGCGCCCGAGCTCGAGCGCCAGATCGAGCCCCAGAATCTGCGACGCCCAGCGTCCCGCTTGAGGCACGATCGGCTCGTAGCCACGCCCTGCCGAGAGCCGATATCCGAGGATCCGATTGAGCCTGAGATCGAGCACGAAGTACTCGGGTATGCCGAGCGCCGCATAGCGCATGACGTTGTCCTCGAGATCCTTCTTCCGGTCGCCGGCGAGCGTGATCTCGAGTGCGAAGTCGAGCCCCTTGCCTTCGTGCAGGACGGCCCAGCGCTGCCGAGGATGCGGATCCACGTCGAGCACCGCGATGACGTCGGGCGCGAACACGCGCTCGGCCGGGTAGTAGACGGGAAGCTCCGCCGAGAGATAGACGCTCCGACCGAGACGGCGATAGTACTCCCGAAGCGCCTCGAGCGCCTTCTCCTTGGGGTCCCGATGCTCGTCTCCTTCCGGGGCCGTCTCCCTGGGAAGCTCCGACGGCAGTGCCTCGACCGCCCGCTGCCGTTCCGTTTCGGACATGGTCGCCCACTGTTCGGTCGACGGCGCACGCGGATCGGTGGGATCGAGAAGGTAGGAACACGTGGCCATACCGCCGCAGGCTAGCACGTCGGAAGCCGAGCAGCCCAGAGCCTGAAACCAGGACGACTCGTGCCCCGTCTCCGTGATTCGCCGCAGAATTCGACGGCCTCGAACGGAGCGGAGCCGTCGAATTCTGCGGTGAATGCACCCGGTCTGAGCCAGAAAACGTGGTCCTGCTTGTGTGCCCTGTCTCGGAGACAGGGCACTAGGGCAACGCCGCGGGACGGGCGAGATACTGCGCCGAAAGGGTCTTGAACTGACCGCCGTCGGTCGTGATGTCCGTCTCCTGGTCATCGCCCGCGCTGAACACGGCAGCGAGCCCGCCTGCGGCGACGAGCTCGTCGGCGTGCGTCAGGGAGTAGTGCACGCGGTTGTCGCGCTAGTGGTGGGCGCTGCCGCCCGGAGTCTAGCTCACGACGCCAAGCGGAGTCTGCCACCCAACGAGCGGGAGCCCGATGCCGTCGGAGTACCGTTGGGCCTCGGCGAGGTGGTCCCGGAAGTCCGGGCCGGCGCTGTTACTGCCGTCCGAGCGCTTCCAATGGCTCCGGGTCGAAGCGGTGGGTGTAGTCCCAACGAGCACACGGGGCGCCCACGTCCTGGCGCCGCCTTGCGGTCCCGCGACGAGCGAGGGAACATGCATGGATAGCCTCATGGTGACTCCGCCCGAGCGTCTGGCGGCGCTACGCCGCGTGCCGGCCTTCTCCGGATTGGATGATTCGGCGTTGGCTGGGCTCGGGGTCTGTCTGCGCTGGCGAGAATTCGGCGCGGGCCAAGCGCTATATCGTCAAGGCGAGCCTGGAGACTCCCTGGCCATCGTTGCCTCGGGAGCGCTCCTCGTGACCGTAGCGCTCCAGCACGGAGGACAATACGATCTGGCCTACGTCACGGCCGGCGGCATCGTGGGAGAGATGGTCTGCTTTGACCCCGCGCCGCGTTCAGCCACGGTGAAGGCTGTCGAGCCAACGGTCATCGCCGAGCTTTCGCGCGACGGGCTCACGGGGCTGCGCGGCGGCGCGCCCAAGGTCTATGCCGCCGTCATGAAGGCGGTGCTCCAGGTCGTCGGGTCCCGATTGCGCCAGATGAACCATCGCATTGACCACGAACAGAACGGACGTACAGACGAGCCGGACATCGATCGGCCGACCCTGGACGCGATATCGATGGATCGACCCGGCATGGATCGACCGACCCAGGATAGGCTCTCCGTCAGCAGACTCACGGTCGACCGTTCGTCGCTGGACAGGCCGTCCGTGGCTCAACCCGTCGCATCGAAGAAGCGGGATGGTTTCAGGGGACTCGTCGACAAGCTATTGGGGACGCGATGATCCAAGTCGGCGACCTGCGCAAGCTCGGCACGCTCGCCACGTTCTCCGAAGGGGATCTCGGGCTGCTCTTGTCGGTCGCGCCGGAGCGCACGCTGGCGTCCGGATCGATCCTGTACGCTCAAGGCGAGCGAGCGCGCTCCTGCTTCTTGCTCGTCCGAGGCTTCGTGCAGGTCGAGCGAGTCCGCGCGTCGAGCACACAGGTCGTTGCGACGCTTCGTCCTGGAACGTTCGTGGGCCAGATTGCGCTGCTCGACCATGGCAAGCGCACCGCCACGGTGCGCGCCGTCACCGAGTGCGAGGGACTCGAGCTCCGCTCGGAAATCGTGGAACAACTCATGATGGGCTCCACGCCTCTGGCGCTCGCGTTCCAGGATCAACTGGCCATTGCCGGGATCCGGCAGTATCGCCAGGCGATGGCTCTGCTCGCGTCCGCGTCGCCGCCGCAGACGCCGCCCGACCCGGAACGAGGTCGACAGCTCGACCAAGTGCAGGCCTACCTGGCAGACTCGGGGATCTCGCTGGACGAGGCAGACAGCGTCGACTTCGTCCACGACGTTGCGCAACAGCGGAAGAGTCGATTCTAATCCCCTGTCTCCAAGACAGCGGGCCCAAGCTATCGCGCTGGCCCTTGTCCAGGCAGACCGAAGGAATGACGCCAACGGGAAAGACGGGCGCAGCCGTCTCGGGCAACGGGATGGAGCTCTTCGTGGGATGTGGCGCTCCGCGCGCGCCAGACGTCATTTCAGTGCCGCTGCGACCCCCGAACGTGTCTCGGTTCCGGCTCTAACGCGATACCAAATCGGTGAGCTCGCGAGCCATGTCGTCCGCCGTGCGTATGACCTTCATGTTGGCGATCGCCGAGTACTTGGCGATCCTCAGGTCGACCAGGGGCTTCTCGATCCAGCCCACGGGCGCGTCATCTTCTTCGCCGGCAAGACCCAGAGCTTCTTTGGAGATGGTGACGGGATCCTGGCTCGCCGCCGCACCGGCGCGGGCAATGGCCGCCCCCGCCTTCGCGGCGCGCGTGAACTCGCGCTGGACGCCCTGAACCGAGGCGTTCATCATCGATACGTAGCCGATCAGTGCGCTCATTCTGTCTTTGTGAACGGTTGGCAGCGGGCGACCTGGAACGAAAAGTACAGAGCCTGGTCGCCCACCGATCTGCGCTCAGCGTTTGGGGGCAGGCTTGCCGGTCTTCGGGGTAGCGTCCTTGCCGGTCTTCGGGCCGCCCGTAGCTCCAGGTGCGCCTTTGTCGCACTGAGCCACGCACTGCTCGGCCGTACTTTGGCAGCCGAGTTCACAGTCGGTCTCTCCGTCACAGCGGAGGATGCAGTCCGTCTTGCGCGATTGGCACTCGCTGTGGCAGCGCTGGACACCCCTCGTGTAGTGCCGCGGCTCCTTGCTGGCCGGGCGGGCGACGACCGACAGGGTCAGGGCCAGGGCTGCGCTCGAGAAGGCGACAGAACGAAACGTGTGGCGAGCCACTGGTGACAGGAGCGGCCGGTTCACCGAGAAGTTGAGGCAGGGGGCGGGTCCACTGCGAAGTGAGCTCAGCTCCGACGGGGGCAGCTGGCGGAAGGTGCCATGGTCCGGCCTCGCACGATTCGGAGCGAGGCAACGGGCTTCGACTTCCGCGCAGCCAAGCCTGCCGAGGTGGCGGCTCCTTCGCCACCACAAGGCAAGGCCGGTCACGATGGGACCGAGTTCATCTCTGAAGCGGGTCAGTCCTCTACGGGTCCACAGTGAGCCGCTGTGCGTGGAGCGCGGTGTTCGGAGCGAGATGGTGGGGTCCGTTGCGCGGCATCGACGTTGGCGTCGACACCGCCAGGGCCAGCCAGCATCCACTGGACCCTGGGCGGTTTCCGGTCGGCGGCATGGTGGAACCGATATGCAGGCCACCCCACGGCGATGACCGCATAGATCCGGTACAAGCGTGGCAGGCAGAGGCGACGGGCAAGGGCCCTGGGGTTCGCCTGGGCGTAGCCCATGATGCACGTTCCTAGCCCCATGGCCTCGGCCAGGACCATCAGGTAGTGCTGGGCCGCCAGGGCGTTGTCCTTGCCGAAAGGATCGGGCGCAATGCCGGCGATGCAGATCACAGCCGGCGCCTGGTGGAAAACCGCGTCGTGCCCTTCGGACTCGCGGGCGAGGCAACGCACGAAGCTCGGGATCATGCGACGCAGGGCTGCCGCTGTCTCGCGGGGGAGCAACCAGCGCAGGGGTCGGCTCGTCAGCAGGTGCAACAGGCGCAGCAGTCTTCGGTTGCTCTTCACGATATCGCGGCGCAAGGCTGCGAGAACCTCGGGATCGGTGATGACGGTGAAGGCTCGCTCCTCGCAGTTCTTGGAGCTGGGCGCCGTAGCAGCCACTCCGACGAGCCGTGCCAGCTCAGCCCGCGTCAGGGCTCTGCTCTGGAAGTGGCGACACGAGCGCTTGGCTCGCAGGAAGTTCTCCATCGTCTCGGCACCGATATCGCCATAACGCACCGCAGTCGGGGCGACCCGGCCGTGCGTGATCGCCCCGGACGGACAGGCCGCCACACAATGGTGACAGTCGAGGCAATGAGACAGATCCCCGACTCGAGGCGTCCCTTGGCCGTCGTGGGTGAGCACCGCTTCACTGCAGTGGGTGGCACACAGACCGCAGCCCTGGCACCGAGCGCTGTCGATGGTGATCATCGCCGTGCTCCCGGTGCGGCCCCGATGGGGTCGGGGACGAGGGCGGAGCCCCCGGCAACAGCCTCCGGGCGTTGCCGTTGCTGGCCCCGGCAGACGCCCGGCCGTCCGTGAGTGGCAGTCGCAGGGCCATGACGGTCGACGCCGGGATTGCTCCGGAGGCCGGAGCGGGGACCGGTCGCGGGGCCCGTCAGCCGAAGTGCGGTGCGATCGAGGTCGGGGCGGAGCTCTTGGGCGAAAAACCCCGCGTCCTGGAGGACCAGTCTTGCCGTGATGATCGCGGTCTGTGCCATGCGCCCACGCCCTCAGCACGATCCGGGCCATCCAGCGAGAACCCTTGGATCTCAATGACTTCGCCCATGCGACCGACCGCGCGCCGCCCGAGGATCACCAGATACCGTTGTGCGAACTACGGTATGTTGTGATCCTGCACCGAGAGTACGGCGATTCGTGAGTCTCCCGTCGTGGACGACAACACCTTCTTCAGACAGGCCACCCTGGCGATCTGCAGCCACTTGGATATCGAGCACGCGTTGCAAGCGTGTCTGCGGGTCATCGTGCAGCGCATTCCGGCCGATGGCATCTATTTGGAGCTCTACGATTTCACGCTGCGTGTGATGCGGGTCGTCGCGAGCGCCACGTTGGCATCCGGCCAGCGGCTCAACCGCGCGGTGCCGATCCCGGAGGCGGGCATGGACCACGCGGAGGCGGTCGACTCCACCGACGTCCTGATCATCAACGACCCTGCCGCGCATCCGATCGCCGCATCCATGAACCGGGTCTTCGGTGAGCCGGGTGCGACCATCCTGGCCATGCCGTTGGCTATCGAGGCTGAGCCCGTAGGAGCGTTGGTCCTGACCCGGCGATCCGGGGAACCCTTCACTGCGGGCGATGCCCGCCTGCTCTCCTCGCTGAACGAGCCCATCGCCATCGCCATGTCCAACGCGCTCCGACACGATGAGGTGGTGCGTCTCAAGGAGCAGCTGGCTGCGGACAATCGGTTCCTGCAGCACGAGTTGCGCCATCTGTCCGGCGAGCACATCGTGGGAGCCGACTTCGGCTTGCGTGAGGTGATGGCGCGTGTGCATCAGGTGGCCGCTCTGGACAGCCCGGTGTTGCTCCTGGGCGAGACCGGCGTCGGCAAGGAGGTGATCGCCAACGCCATCCACCATGGGTCTGCCCGCCGCGAGGGGCCCTTCATCAAGGTCAACTCTGGCGCCATCCCCGAAGCCCTGGTGGACAGTGAGTTGTTCGGCCACGAGAAAGGAGCCTTCACGGGCGCGGTCGCACAGCGGCGAGGCCGATTCGAGCGCGCACACGGGGGCACGCTCTTCCTCGACGAAATCGGCGAGCTGCCGATGGCGGCCCAGATCAGGCTCCTGCGTGTCATCCAGCACCGCGAGTTCGAGCGTGTGGGCGGCACGGTTGCGATCCCCGTGGACGTGCGCCTGGTCTTCGCCACCCACCGCGATCTCGGGGCCATGGTGGCCGCAGGTCGCTTCCGAGAGGATCTGTGGTTTCGGGTGAACGTGTTCCCCATCGCGATTCCGCCCCTGCGGCTCCGGCGGGACGACATCCGCGCGCTCGTCCACCACTTCGTGGAGCGCAAGTGCCGGGAGCTCAAGCTCGGCACACCCCCGCCCCTGGCTCCCGGCGCCGTCGAACCGCTCCTCGAGTACGATTGGCCAGGCAACGTGCGTGAGCTCGAAAATGTCGTCGAGCGGGCCCTCATCATCAGCCCGAACGGCCCGCTGTCGTTCGAGCCCTTGATCGTCGGACGACCGTCTGCGCTCGCGTCTGCTCCAGCTTCGATCCCTCTGCACACCCTCGACGAGGCGACGGCCCACCACATCCGCCGCGCGCTGGACCACACCCAAGGCAAAATCCACGGCCCTGGCGGGGCGGCGGAGCTGCTCGGCATCAAGCCCAACACGCTGCGCTACCGGATGGACAAGCTGGGCATCGCGTACCGCAAGCGCCACTGACAATCCTCTGGCAAAGCTCGGCCTTGTCCGGTGGCGAACCTGCGCGCCGCTTACCCGCCCAGACGCGTCGCACCCTCGACCAAGTGCCGCGTATACCGACCCCGAACCAGCGTTTCCGTGTGGCCGATGGTGATGAGGTGGTCACGTGCGCGCGATACGGCGACGTTGACCAGGTTGACCCGGTCGTTCAGAAACGGCAGCGACGCAGCTCGTGTCACGCACGTCGTCAGCAGAACGATGCTCCGCTCTCCACCCTGAAAGCGATGCACGGTGCCGACCGCGACTCCGGAGCCTGCCGCGCCCGCGGACTCGAGGGCCTCCGAATCGAACGCGTCGGCGGAGGGCCGCTCGACCGCGACTCGCTCGGCGCGCAGCCGGCGCCAAAGACGTTCGAGCTGGCCTCGATACGGCGTGATGATGCCGATGTCCTCTGCCGCGATGCCTGCGCTGAGCAGACGCAGGGTCCACGCGAGCACGGCGTCGAGCTCGGCGGGGTTGGTCCAGCTGCCTGCTGATCGTTCCTGCGTCCCATCGACGGGAAGATGCAGGACCGCAGCGACGAGGGTGGGCTCGGAATCGGCGCGCGACCGCAGCGGCGTGTGCGCGACGAGCCCATAGCTGCACAATGCTTCCGAGATGGCCGCAATGGCGGGTTGACAGCGGAAATGGTCGACGAGAGTCGGTCGGATCGGAACGGCACGGTCGGCGAGCGCCTGCGCCGAGGTCGCCGAGCCCTCGTACACCCGATACGGCTCGATCTCGGCCGGCGGACATTCCAGTCTGAGACCTCTTGCGATGCGACGTTCGTCGTCTGCGCTGAGCTCGACCACCGGCTCGAGCTGGTTCACGTCGCCGATGACCAGGGCGGACTTGGCGCGCAACAGCGCAGACAGGGCGTACGCAGGATGGCATTGCCCGGCCTCGTCGATGACCGCCATGTCCAGCACGCCTTGCTCGGCGGGGAACACGTTCCCGAGCGAGAGCAACGTGCAGCCCCAGGCAGGAAACAACTGACGAAGCCAGCGCGCGGTTGCCCCGCTTTTCTGCAGCAACGAGCGAAAGGAGCGGGCCGCTTGAGCCGCCTGGATGGCGTCGGCAAGCGCGTCCAGCAGCTCCTTGTGGTGAACAGAGGCCCAGGCTTCGCGAACGCGAACAGCCGACTCGAACAGCTCGCGGTGCAGTCCGTGCTGCCGCTGTCGAGCGGCCGGCCCTGGAGCGGGCGGCGGCTGGGCGCTCGCCGTTCGCAGCGCCTCGAGCTCGGCCTCGAGCGCCGCTCGCCGCGCTCGTTGAGCGGTCCCGGTCGTGGCACGGGAGAGGGCCAGCACGACTTCCGAGACCGCAGACAGAGCGATCTCTGCAGATTCCTCCCATGCTTCGAACGAGTCCTCGATGAAGCGTGACGTGATGACAGGAGGGAGCCAGCACTGGACCCGGAATCCAAGCTGCGCTTCGACCCGGGCCAGTTGCCGCTTCCGGGTGTGCTTCCAGTGACGCGCGAGGCCAGCCAGTTCGCTCTGCGATTGGCCGGCCCCTGCGAGGTCGCTGAGCGCGCCGAGACGCCGGGCGAACGACACGAGCGCCGTCCGGGCGAGCGCATACCGGGACACATCAGCGACGAACTGGTCGATGGCCGCAAGATGGGTTGGCGCCGCACCACCGTCCTGCTCGCCGCGTGATCCGGCGAGCTCGAGCAGGGCAGTCCGCAGGGTCTGGTCACTCGGCGGCTGCAGTCGCTCGAGCTCGGTCTCGACGACGGCCTTGCGTTCGAGACTCTGGTAGTACGTCCGTTCCGCTCCGAGCGCCGTTTCGAGCTCGGAGAGCAGCAGCCGGAAGCGAGCCAGCTCGCGATCGAGTGCCGCTGTCGCGAGCTCGGCGGGAACGCGTCGCGTCTCGATCCACTGCCGTGCTCGCTCGAGCTGTGGCAGCGTCACGCGCTCGAACACCCGGCGGCTGCCAACGCGCAGCGACAGCCCGAGCTGGTCCGGACCGAGCTGGCGCCCGAGCGGATCGACCACGTTGTCGACAGCTCGGTTGTTCGTGCTGCTCGCGACGATGATCGCCGTACCCATGCTGCCTGCCTTCTGCAGCGCGCTCACCTTGCGCACCAGCACGTGCGCCATCATGTTGAGGATCAGCGTCGTCTTGCCCGTACCGGGTGGGCCTTGGACCGCCGAGCACCTGGAGCCGAGCGCCAGCTCGCAGGCGATGCGCTGACTTTCGGTGAGCCCCGCGCCCCGCCAGCGACCCGAGCAGAGCGTCGGCGTCGCGGGCGGGGCGCGACCCGTCAGGTACGCGAACAAGGGGGCGTTCGTACCGATCCTGCCCGCCTTCCACAGGTCGATGCCGGCCTCGATGTCGCGTTCGAGGTACCACGTGGACCGACTGCGATCGCCGCTCACCACGAGAGCCAGAGGAAAGGCTCGACAGCTCGAGCGGACTTGAGCCAGCCGTCCGACGATCGACGCGTGCAGGCGCGACAACAGTACCCCGGGCTCCTCGTGGCCGTCGGGAGAGTCCGACGAGGGTCGAGCTTGACTGGGTTCGTCGAGCTTCTCCTCCAATGCCACTTGCCGTTCGATCAGCTTCGCGAGCGTCCGAACGACCTCCCGCGGCTTCGGCGCCTCCCGTGCGCGCAGCGCGGCCAGGCACTCATCCACGCGCTCCGCGTCGACATGAAGAACGTCAACCAAGATCCGGACATCGATGAAGAACGGCAGCTCGCCCTCGGGTTCTTGGCTGGGCCTTTGCAGGCGTACCCGGTCCGGCGGAGCACGGAACGTCCCTTTCTTTCGTTCGGCGTAGGTGCTGGCCGTGAACACACCCTCGCCGGTCAGCCACTGCGACGCCACCGGGAACCGGAGCAACCCGCCGAGCTTCGCGCGCGGGAGGCGCAGCGCGGGATAGAATACGAGCTGCTCGAGCGCTGTTTCCTCGTCGTCACCGCGACGGTAGCGCGCAGCCAGCCAGTCCTCGAAGAACAGGGGCCATTCGTGGGACAACTGTACGACGGGCTCGCCTTGACGGTCGACGAGAAACGACTCTCGACCGGCGTAGCCCAGCTTGGCGTAGTCCTGCCCGGCTGTCGGCTCTCCGAGGTGGATCGCACTCGTCGCGGCCGCGACCGGCGGACGCGCGTCGGGCCGGACCGCGAGCGCTTGTTGGTATCGGACCAGCGCCAACCAGTAGCGCATCACCTCCGCGGCGGTGCGTGCGCGGTCGGAGCCAGAGAGCGCTGGCGAAGAGGAACCACTGTCGGTGCTCGCGCGAGACAACGGGGGCAGCCACTGTAGGGGGAGACCGCAGGCGCGCAGCCCTGAAAGGGCGAGCACCTGCGAGTGGCGGGCAGCTCGAGCCTTCTCAGCCTCTCCGGCTCGTGACCTCACACGTCCGAGGTCACCCTGTCGTAGAAATCGAGACAGTTCTCTCGCTCGGGCGTGGCGCGCCACGCAATCGCCGTGCGCGGGTGCTGATTGAGCTGTCCGGTGATGATGTACGCCGAGAGCGCGCCCCATTCGACCTTCTCGCGCATCGGCGCGATGTGCTCCTGGAGCAACTGGTAGATCGGGCGCAGCTTGAACTTGGGATTGCGCAGGAAGCCGAGCAACAACTCCATCGCGCAGTTGCCGGCGCCCCGGCCCATGCCGCCCATCGTGGCATCGATGCGGTTGGCGCCGTGGATGATGGCCTCGATGCTGTTGGCGAAAGCGAGCTGCTGGTTGTTGTGGGCGTGGATACCGACTTCCTTGCCCGTGCCCTCGAGCGCCTTCTTGTAGCGCAAGACCAGGTTCTTGATCTGTTCGCCGTAGAGCGACCCGAAGCTGTCGACCACCACGACCGTCGAGCAGGGAGCCTCGCGGATGACCTCGAGCGCCTGGTCGAGTTCGTCCTCGCGCACCGCGGAGACAGCCATGAGATTGCACGTCGCCTCGTAGCCCTTGTCGTGGGCGTCCTTGATCATGTCGACGGCTTCGGGGATCTGGTGGATGTAGCAGGCAACGCGCACGATATCGATGATACTGCGCTCTTTGGGCAGGATGTCGGTGCGCCAGTCGGACTTGCCTGCATCGGCCATCACGGCGATCTTGAGCTCCGAGTCGTTGTCTCCGAGCACGCGCCTGAGGTCGTCCTCGGTGCAGAACTTCCAGGCGCCGTGTTTGTCCGGAGCGAACACCTTCTTCGACGCCTTGTAGCCGATCTCCATGGTGTCGACTCCGGCCTCGATGCACGCGCCATGTACGGCCGCGACGAAGCCGTCCTCGAACATGTGGTCGTTGATCAGGCCGCCATCGCGGATCGTGGCGTCCAGAACTTGGATCTCGGGGCGGTAGGTGACCCAGGGGGCTGTCATGACGGCAGGAGGTCTAGTCGATGGTCCGGGCGACGTCCACAGCCCGGGGGACACCGGCCCCGGCACCATCGGCGCCCGACGACGAAAGGCGCACAGAAAGCCCGGCGGACCCTATCCTGCCGAGGTGCCCAGGGTCAGGGCTTCGAGTGCTCCCGGGGCCCCGAGGTCCGCAAACGCATAGGTTGCGCCGCTTTGCAGCAGATCGGCTGGCGAGAAGCTGCCCGTGCCCACGCCCACCGACTCGGCGCCGATCGCACGGGCCGCGGCCACGTCCTTGGGCGTGTCGCCGATGATCACCACACGGCACTCGCTGCGAGGCAGGCCGAGCAGAGCCGCCCCGCGGTCGGCGCCCAGCCGGATGAGCTCTACTCGATCCTCCGAGTCGTTGCCGAAGCCGCCGAACGCGAACTGGTCGAACAGGCTGACGCGCTCGAGCTTCAGGCGTGCTCCCTCGCGGATGTTGCCTGTCCCCAGGCCCACGCCTAGGCCGAGCTCGTGAGAGCGCGCGATCGCTTCGCGGATCCCGCGATGCACGCGATAGCGGTCGCGGTCGGCACGCCGCACCTCGTCTTCGAGCACCGTCACGTAGACCCGAAAGATCTCCTGCGCGGCCTCGGCCGTCGGCTCGAGCCCGAGCGCCTTCAGGGCCAGCCTCATGATGCCGAGGTCGGTCATGCCGTCGAAGCGAAAGCTCCGGCACGCGTCCTCTCGCCCGTAGATTTCGGCGAAGGTCCGCTCGATCGCCCGACGGCCGGCCCCGGCGGTGCTCACCAGAGTCCCGTCCACGTCGAACAGCAGGACCGTGGGACGCGAGGGGATCGGATGACCCATGCCGCCCCCGTATAGCGCACCTTGTGATGGCGGCAGCTCGACCGCCGGGCCGGTCACGCGCACCAGCGTTCCCCCTGATGGGCTGTCACCGGAACCGGCCTTGCACGTTGGCGGCACTTGAAGGATTCTTCGCCGCCCGTCCGACGCGAGCAACCTGGGTCACGCTGCCTTCTACCCGCTTCGGCAGCGCGCAGCCCCTGCTCTGGGCGGGCTCGGCTCCCCCAGCAAACACAGCAGAGCATTTCAGGAGGAACATCGAACCATGGCCAAGACCTACAACCTGGCCTTCCTTGGCGGCGACGGCACCGGCCC
>JAFGIS010000410.1 GCA_016929495.1 Polyangiaceae bacterium
CGGGCGCTGCGTGTCCCAGGCTGGCTGCCTTGGCGACACCTCGTGTACGGTGTGCTCCTGGGTCTGCTCGCGGCGGCGAGTGTGTTCTTCTATGAGCGGTTCATTAAGTCGTCCGTGTCCTCTCGGCCTGATGCGAGCGTCGTCCCGAGTGCGCCGGCAAGCGGAGTGACGCACGCGCCAGCGGCTCCGCCGGCTCCTGTGGTGACCCAAGCCCCGAGCTCGGTCCCGCCTGAGCCATCGCGGAGCGCTGACGACACCAACCTGGTGCGCAAGCGCTCATTGCCTTCCCAGACTCGCCGGACCAGCAAGAGTTCGACAGCAGCGGCCTCGTCGCCAGCGGGCTCACGCGGAGCCCTGCAGCACGAGCCAGGATTTGCTTTGCCCGATATGGTGACTGGGCCTTGGCCGCCGCCGGCCCTGCCCGTCCCGACGCCCAGCCGTCGACCAGAGAAGCGACTGCCCGGATCGGGTCTGTCAGCGCCGACCCAGCTGGGGTCGAAGCTGCCGGGCTCGGGGCTGGCGTCGCCGGTTCCGGCCGGAACCGAGGCGCGCGCCGCTTGGCCGGGCACGGGTGCTCCAGGAGCGGCCGAGCGATGAGGTTCGGTATTTTCTTGGCAAATGGCCCTGCATGGCGTCCCATGATCATCGCGGGACTGTTCATGCGTGGTTGTTGGAAGAGCTGCTCGAGCCTGGCGGCCGATCAGGGGAGTCAATGAAGGCAAGGACCGGAAACACCTCTCCTGGCACGGGTCCACTGCTGCCGCCGCCTGGCGACGCGGTCGCCGACCTCGGAGCCCCAGCTCGGCCCGGGCGCGGCAGCCCGGTCGTGGTGTCCGCTTCGCGGCCGCCGCCACCGCCGGAGCCGCCGAGCGCAGTGCCCGCAAGTCGCCCGCGTCCGTCCGCGATGAAGCTCGCGCGCATCCCGTCACCGGGGATCGGGCCAGCCGAGCGGCGCCCGACCGTCGACGACAGTCGGCCCTGCGCCGCGCCGGAAGTGGCCGCTCCGGACTCGAGGGTGCGAGTGCGCGCGCGCGAACCGGTGGGCGGCTCGCTCAGTCCGGCTGCTGTTGGTGCTCGGACGCGATCGCCGACACCCGGCCGTAGCGTGGCCATCAGCCTCGGTCTTCTCATGGGAGGCGTCGCAGCGGTCGGCGCTCTGGTTCTCTCTGCTCCGCGCCGCCCGGCCGTCAGCCCGCGGCCCGCATCTCGGCCCACGCTTTCGCAGCCGAGCGCCGCCGGATCGCGCCGGGCTGCACCCAAGACCAGCGTGACGCCTCCCAGGGGAAGCGTCCCGGGTCCTTCATCGCAGCCGGGCGCGAGCAAGCCTGCGCTCGCGCCGAGCGTGCCATCCGGCACCGTGGACACGATGCGGAGCGACGAGCTGCGCAAGGCCCAGCCCGACGATCACCGAGCGGGTACCGGAGGCAGAGGCGGCCGTGCTCCGTTCGAGCCTCGAGCGCGTTCATCGCGTTCGAGCTCGGCGACTTCGTCGAACTCATCGTCTGCCCGTGCGCAGACGCCGAACCCCCATGTCCCGGACGATCTGTACTTCTGAGTTTCTCGTGGGCGTCTGCGGCGCCTCCTCCGTCACCCGGCACCGATGCCGCGTGCTGCTCCTTGCGGCCGCGCTCTCGGCCCTGCTTCTCGCCGCGCCGGCCGGGCTCGGGGTTTCGAGCGCGGTTGCAGCGCCCGAGCCGGCTGCGCGTGCCGAGGCTCAACGTCTGTTCGAGCAAGGCAAGCGGGCCGCGCACGCGAAGCAGTGGAACAAGGCCTTGGACCTGTTCCGGCGCGCCTATGCGGTCGTGCCCTCGTACGATGTCGCTGCCAATCTCGGTCACGTGGCTCTCAAGCTCAACAAGAACGCCGAGGCCTCGCGCTACCTCTGGATCTCGCTGCACGGTTTCCCGCCGAGCGAAACGCAGCAACGACGCCAGAGCATCCAAGAGCTTTATGATACGGCCAAGCGCAGTTCCGCGACGGTGCTCCCGGAGCTCGAACCGAAAAACGCCGATGTGCTCGTGGACGGCGCAGAGCTCGAACGCCAACCGGGCGAGCCTGTGTTTCTCGAGCCCGGTCAGCACTTCCTCACCGCGGAAGCCGATGGCTACGAGCCGGTGAGCCAGATGATCGAGGCCGTGGCCGGCGGCGAGCTCACGGTGAAGTTCGAGCTCCCGAAGTCATCCGAGGCCCCCGTGGCCAAAGTGAGCAGCGGGCTCGACAATCCCCAGCCTGCCCCTGGAGCCGCCGAGCCCAACCCGAAGTCCGAGCCCGTCGAGGATCCGTCAGAGTCGCACATCCTGCAGCAGGGAACGAACCTGTACCTGGGGCTCATCCTCGGTGGCGCGGTCACCCTGGCCGCGGCCGGGACGGGGGTGGGCTACACGCTCTCTGCCAACAAGTCCGAGCGTAGGGCAGAGGATCTGGTGGACGAGGTGGGTGGGTCGTCCGGATGCGTGGACCGTTCGTCCCGTCCGGCAGCGTGCGAGCAGCTCGCCGATGCGGCCGAGGCGGTGGACCGCAAGCGCAACACCTCCTACATCGCTTTCGGCGCTGCCGGCGCCGTAGCGCTCGGCACGGCCACGTACCTTTTCTGGCCCGGACTGACCGGATCAGGAAGCAACTCGGCCAAGGTGCGACCGACACTGTTCGTCGGAGACGGCTCGATGCATCTGACCGTCTCCGGTCGGTTCTAGCGGTTATGTTTGGCGGTCCAGAGCGGACCGCATCCTACAGGGACTCCTTATCAAGGACACAGACCATGGCTCGAATTCGACCTTTGCTCACGTCCGTTGTTCCCTTCGCCGGAGTCCTCGGCGCTCTGGCGAGCTTTGCCGGATGCTCCTCCTCCTATTCGGACGACTGCGCGCACACCGGCACCTGCGGCAAGCCCGCGGCGACCGGCGGCACCACGAGCAGTGCCGGCGGGCCCGGCGAGTCGGGTCAAACAGGAGCGAGCGGAGTAGAGGGCTCGGGTGGACAATGGAGCGGAGGGAGCGGCGGGCAGAGTGTGGGAGATACGGGCGGCGACATGACCACCGCTGGCGGCCAGGGCGGAGCCGGACCTGACGAGACCGGCGGGCAGAGCAGCGGAGGCGGGCAGGGAACCGGCGGGCGATCGACCGGGGGTC
>JAFGIS010000411.1 GCA_016929495.1 Polyangiaceae bacterium
CCAGCACACATCCGTCTCCAGAAGGCACCAGGACGGGCACGAATCGCGACGGCGATGCTTGTGCCGAACGCCGCAACCGTTCGGGCAAGGGCCGAGACCGTACTTCGCGGAACTCGGGCACGAACGAGATTTGGGCCTCCATGATCCCGATAGCAGCCATCCCCAGTAGCCCCCACGAGGTCCCGACGAGCACCTGGTAGGCTCTCCGTTTGCCGTTCTCGACGTCCTCTTGCAGCAGGTTCGGATCGCCGGAACGGTCGACCATGTACTTGTGCACGGCGAGCGAGCCCACCACCCCCGCCGTGAGCGCGACCTCGGTCCCGAGGAAGAGCCATCCGAGCCCGGGCTCGCGGTTCTGGAACTGCCCGACTCCATAGGGGAGCATGGCGATCCAGCGTCGGTTCTTCTGGACGATGGACTGCTGCGACGCCAGGTACTCGAGCTCCTTGGTGCGCCACTGCTCCGCCTGCTGCCGTCGCGCCTGCTCCTGCGCCTGCTCCTGCGCTCGCTGTATGTTCGCTTGTTCGGCTCGTCGGATCTCGTCCATGAGCTCCTGACGAACGCGCAGAAATCTATCGACGACGGCCTGAGGGAACACGAGACTGTCCGGTGGGCTCATCTGTGGGTTGGCCCGCACCGCGGCCCGCAGGACTTCATCGGCTTGGGGCAGCTTGCCCGTACCAATCAGGCACGCGGCCAGATACACGCGCCCGCGCTCGATCAACTCTGGAGAACCGAGCCGATCCGGGGAATCGGGCGTGACGAGCGGGTCGAAGCCAGCAACGCACTCGGCGTAGCGTCCGCTGTTGTATAGCAGAACAGCGCGAGCGAACTCGGCTTCGTCACGCAGCTGCACGCTCGGAGGCGCTGGTGTCGATTCGGAGACGCTCGGCGTCGACCCGGCGGCGACTGTCGGGTCGCTCGGCGACTGCTCGGCTGCCGCCGTCACTGCGACGTGGCTCGCGAATGCCAGAGTGACCAGCCAGATCATGCTTGACGGTGTCGAGCTCATCCGCGCCGTGAACCCCGACACGCAGCAACGCGCCTAGGGCTCAGTAACGGTGAACGTTTCACCGGGCCTTAGGGTGACGTCAATCTTCACGGGAGGTTTCCCCCGGGTGGCCGCGGGAAGCACCGTGCAAATGCCCCGAACCTGCGGCTTGCTCATGCGCACCTCGCGGTCCGTCCCGGCCGGCATCGTGCCGGCAACCAGCTCGCCGCAGGTGAGCGCACTACCCGGCTGGCCGACAAACCGAAGAACCGCATCGCGGAATGCAATGAAGCCGTACACCTTCTGGACGGCTTCCTGGGCCTGGATGATTTCCGTCTTCGGCGCGGGCGCGACGCAGCAGGTGTCGTTGGGCGGGATGAATTCGAACGTGTGCGGACCGGGAGACAGCGCGTGCTCCTGCCCGAACCACTCCCTGGGCTCACCGTCGATCTTGAGCTTGCCTCCTGTCGCGCCGGTGATGATCACGGCAACCTTCGCCGTCTTCACCGCGTCGGCGGCCTGTTGGGTCTTGTCCCCACGAGACTGGCGCGCCCGGGTCACGGGTTCACGACGGCTTGGTCCACTGGCGCCTGCGAGAGCCCGAGCCACCTGCGCGCTCGCGGGCGGCTTGCGAGCTGCCAGCTTCGGTTTGTTCGGCTTCGGAGCCAAGGCCACGCGCGCCGCTTCCGTTCGGCGCGTGCCCGTGTGCGATGCGTTCAACGACCCCAAGGCGCGCAGCCCCAGCCATGCTCCGGCGCCCAAGACGGAAGCAGCGGAGACGAACCAGACTGCCCGCACCGCCAGCCGGCGCATTCGACGGCTCCGCGCCAGCCCAGCGACCTCCCCCAGGAGGTCGGCATCGTCGGGCCGAAAAGCCAACGCCCGATTGAACAGGGCGGCGGCCTCCGGAACGCGGGAGGCAGCGCGCGCTTTGCGGGCGAGCTCGACCAGTCGCGCCACGAGCTGGCGCTCGTACGTTTCGCGATAGCCGGACGGATCGGCAAGAAAGGCAGAAAGCTCACGCCGGGGATCCTCGAATCCCACCACGCCGAGCTCGGCGCGAAGCGCCTCGGCGAGCTCCCACGCCGACCCGAATCGGTCCTCGGCGTTGTGCGACAGAGCCCGACCGACGATTGCGCTGAGCGCCGCCCCAACCGTCGGACGGCAACGGTCGGCCGGTGCGAACGCACCATCGAGCACGCGCCTCAGCACCTGAGCCGGATTCTGCCCATCGAAAGGCAGCCTTCCGACCATCGCCTCGTACAGCAGCACTCCGAGCCCGAAGACGTCCGATCGCGCCGAGACAGCGCCGCCCTCGATCTGTTCGGGTGCCATGTGCGCGGGGGAACCGAGCACCTGGCCGGTGCAGGTGACTCCCTGCTGGTCGAGCATCTTGGCGATCCCGAAATCAGTGATTTTCACGCTCGCCAGAACAGAATCGAAGCTGGTCCGTTCTTCGGTGGCCGCGGAGGGCGGCGGGATGGGCGCCTCGACGAGCACGTTCTCCGGCTTGACATCGCGGTGGATGACACCGTGCTGGTGCGCGTGCTCGAGGCCCGCTGCGACTTCGATGCCGATGGCAGCAGCGATCTCCGCGGGCAGATGGCGGTGCTCGCGCAAGAGCTCCCGCAGGCTGGCTCCGCGCACCAGCTCGACCACGAGGTAATTCTCGTCCTCGTCGCTACCGGAAACGTCGTAGACTTCGACGATATTGGGGTGTTTGAGTTTGGCGACCGCCCTGGCCTCACTCACGAATCGGGCGGCAACCTCCTGGTTCTCCCGCAGGTGTCGGTGGATCACCTTGACGGCGACCTCGCGCCCCAGACGTCGATCGATCGCTCTATAGACGGTCGCCATACCGCCGTGCCCGAGCTCTTCGACGAGCTCGTACTTGTCGATCTTTGGAGCGAGGTGCACGACTGCCCTCATGGCGCTTGAACCGTCTTCTTTACTATCATCGGCGCCGCTCCACGCGAATGTAGTTCTGCCAGGCAAATGAACCGATGCCGGCTCCTCGACTCGCACCAAGCCCGTCTCCCCCTGTATGCAGTCTCCGCAGCTGAGCGGACTGGCTCACTCGGCTCCGTCAGCATCACCAAGACCCGGCCAACTAGTCGGTCCACGACAAGCTCTGACGCCACCGGCCATGGCGCGGGCAGATGCTCTGCTGGGGAGCGGCCGAGAGGCCTACGCTTTGTGTCCACCGCGATAGCTCACCCGCCACTGCCCCGCTTGGTCGCTGGGATCGACTGAGACGAGCGGCGCCGCGGCGCGCCCGAGCGCTGATCCGGCGCTGCCAGGCTCGCGGAGCCCAGGCGGTGTGAGCCGCTGCGCCGACCAGGGGGCGCGGTCGAGCGGGTCCGGTACAACTTGCCGCCCGAAACCAGCTCCACACCCAGCGCGCGAAGACGGCGAGCCAGGCGATCCACGTCGACCCCTGCAGCGACGAGCAGCCCCGAGGGGGGTGACGGATCGACGAACAGCTCCGCTGTCTGGCGCCGGGTGCGCAGCATTTCCCGGAGTTCGGGGTCGTCGACCCACAGGAAACCACCCGTTTCCACGAGCTCGGCCCGCCCGAGCACGGTGCTCGCTTGCGCGAGCGTCCTGGACACCGGGTCCGGGACCGGCGCGAGCTGAGCCAAGCGCTCTGCCACGACGCTCGCCTCGTACCCGGCGCTCAATGCGAGCGCGATGCTCTGTTGGGAGATAACCACGTCCAGGTTGCCTGCGACGCAGCCCGTCTCGACGAACGGCGAGATCGCGGCCACGTGTCCCAGCCGTGCGCTGCCGCCGATGCGGAGCACTTGATTGTCGATGAACCGGCTGACCTCCTGCGCGGCAGCGGCAGGCTCGCCGCGGATGAACGATCTCCCCCGCGGCGTGATCCGGAGCTTGGTCGTGCTCGGGTCGTCGTCGTCAGCGTCGCCGAGGTCGACCACGCCGAGCACGCGCAGGCTCCCGAGCGCAATGCGCCGCGCGATCTCGGTCGGCGAGGGCGCATCGACCCCGGATCGCTGCGCCCAGCGCTCGATGAGACGTGCAACCCCGGGCGCACGTGAGTCCGCGCGTACGTAGGCCTCCACCGCCTGCCAGGGAGACCAGCAGCCGTCGGACAGCTCCGCCAGAGCTTCCAGCACGATGTCTCGGATCACGCCGACCGCGCTCGCCTCGCGTGCTTCGCCCGCGGCCCGCAGAATCTCGCCATCCGAACGCGCTTCATCCCATGCTCCGCCTCGACGCCAGGTATCGAACAAGGCCTTGGCGAGCTGATGCAAACGAAGCGACCCGGGGGGTGCCGCGACGCTGACCACCGACGGATCCCATATGCCTGCCGCGCGACTCAGAGCAGCGAGCAGCGCAATCGTGTCCTGATCGCGACCGAAGCGAGACGCGAACTTGGCAATCAGGGAGCGCGGTGTACCGACACCCGGTTTGACCTCCGCGCTGGGATCGCGCACGGCCATGGCCATGGCCACGACGAGCGGAGCTGGGTCTTCCGCGAACCGGGCGCGACGCGGCGCGTGGTCGTCGCCCAGCACCAGGCCCCGGATTTCGGTTCGGCGAGCCTCGCGTTGCGCGCGCCGTTCAGCCCCGATGATTGCGCCAATTTCGTTGGGAACCACATGCCGGTTCGGATGGATCGGGATCAGGAACCCCCGCCGCTCCAACGCGAAACCGACGCCGCGACGCGACGGCGTCGCCCCGGTCGCCCCGCGCAGACGCAGCGGTTCCCGTTCGAGGTCGAGCAATTCCTCGGTGTCGACCTCGCCCCCTACTTCCTCGATGGAGTGCAACAGCTTGCGCTCGAGCTGAGCCAACTGGCTGAGCTCGTGCTGCAGCCATTCGGGATCGGTCAGCACTTCCCAAGCTGGCTCGAGAGCCAGCGCGACCGGCATGGTGGCGGGCCTGCCGAGATAGTGGGATGCGATGCTCGCCGCCACTTCATGGTTGGACTGGGAGAGCAATGCGCGCACCCCCCGCGGGTCCTCTCCTTCCCAGGAGCGCATCTGCACCATGAACGCGATCGGGAAGAGCAGCTCCAACCGCCCGTCGTCGCGACCCCTGACATAGACCATCCCGAGGGCCACGAGCGGCTCCACGGCCGCAGGCAGTTCGTCGACCGCCAGCACTCCGCGAGACTCTGCTATGCGATGCAGCAGCTCGCGAGTCGGACCAGGAAGCTGGCTGGGGTCCCGGACTTCCGGAAGATTAAGCAGGGCCCGCGCAACCTGGGCTGGCACATCGAGCCGCTTGAGCGGGTCGATGTGAATGCGCAGCCGGCCGATCAGGGAGTCCAGCTCCCGTTGTGGCAGCTGGCGCAGCAACTCCACGAGACGGATCGCACGTCCCGAGGCAGTCACGATGGTTGAGGGGTTCACCGGGTTGGGCATGTCGACAGGGGACCCTGAGCCGATCCCCGCAGTATGTTCCGAGCAAACCGCGAAATCGGGCGCTTGTCCAGCCCAAGCCTGTTCCAGAAGTCCGGCCCGGCCGCCCCAGGGAGGACGCCGAGGCTGGATTCGGGAATCGAGCGCCCCGGCGGCCTGACGCAGAGCACACAAACACGCAGAAAACCGGCAGCTGTTGCGACCACGGGCTGGGCCTCGCCACCGAGTAGCAACTGGAGTGCCGTTCCACGTCCGGACAACCGACGGTTGCGCGTGGCCCGGAGGCCTGGTCGAGCGGCCGTAACCTGCCCCTTGACCGTTGGGTTCTCCGAGCGGGACACAGCGTGCCTGGCTGGCAGGCAAGGCCTCGTTTGCGTACTGTTGGCCGGCGACGCCTCCCGGTCGAGCGGCACGATCGCCGACCGCACGCATGACTTCATCCACTGCCCAACGCCCATGATTCTCAGAGATCCGGTGCATGGATTGGTGTCGTTCGAGACCGTGGAGGCGGCGATCGTGCCCGAGCTCATGGCCGCGGCGGAAACGCAGCGCCTTCGGCATATTCGCCAGCTCGGGCTCACCTCGCTGGCCTTCCCGGGCGCGGACCACACGCGCTTCTCGCACGCGGTCGGCGCCGCGCACGTCATGATGCTGTTTGTCCAGCGGCTGCGCGCGCTGCATGACGAGCTCCCGTTCTGGCAGCGCCTGACGACCGAACGCGCCAGGGACGCCCTGGCGGCGGCTCTGCTGCACGACGTCGGGCACGGCCCGCTGTCGCATCTGTTCGAACAGGCCATGCCCGACTGCCCCCGACACGAGCAGTGGACCGAACGTATTCTGCTCGATCCGGGTACCCAGGTGCATCGAGTGCTCGCCGAGCACGATCCGCAGCTGCCCGTGCGAGTGGCGCGCCTGGTCCACGGCGAGAACGAGCTTCCGTTCCTGGCGCACACGGTGAGCGGCAATTTCGACGTCGACCGCTGTGACTATCTGCTCCGGGACGCACACTTCACGGGGGTTGGTTATGGCAACTTCGACCTGGCGTGGCTCGTCCGAAGCCTTCGCCTGGGTGCCGCCTCAGCACCCTCCTCGGCGCCGCCGCTCGCGATCGACGGACCGAAAGGTCTGCCGGCGATCGAGAGCTTCGTGCTGGCGCGCTTGTTCATGGTGCAGCAGGTCTATTTCCACAAGGCCAGCCGCGCCAGCGAGTGGATGCTGACCCGGATCCTCAACCGCGTACGGGAGCTCCTGCTCGACGGCACGGTGCTCCCGGGCGTTCCGCCGGCCCTCGTGAGTCTCGCGCACACCGCGGACGCCCCGCTCGGAGAGTACCTGGCCCTGGACGACACGGTGCTCTGGTCGGCGCTCTCCGCCTGGCGCACCTCGACCGATCCGGTTGTTCACGATCTGAGCAACCGGCTCTGCTCCAGGCAGCTGTTCAAGACGGTCGAGCTCTACGGCCAGCAAGCGCAGGCTCCCGACCGGCTCGAGGCGCTCTCGACCGCACGCTCGATAGCACGCGCCGAGGGGTTCGACCCCGAAGTGTACGTCGGGCTCGACATCGCCAGCGACACACCGTTCGACGACGGCAACGACAGCCTGGCCGTCATGTTCCCGAGCGGGATCCAACGCCGGCCCGCGGAGGTCTCCTTCCTGCTCGCGCGCCTGCGCGGACAGCAGCAGCAGCGCGTCCGTCTGATATTCCCGCCCGAGCTCAGAGAGCGCATCGTGGAGGCGGTCAATCCGTGAGGACGCGACGCTCCTGGACGTCGGCGGGGCTCTTGGCCTCTGCCGTGACCGTCGGGCCACCGGCCGCTGTCGGTGCGGAGCGCGAGCAGACCGACGGCGTCTATGGGCGCTTCGATGGGGATCTCGATCTGGGCGTGGCGCTCGGAGGTGAGCTCGAGAAAGACGCCGCGCGCGCGGCCGCGCGCTTCAGCGCTCACTACTTCTGCACCGCCGGCGTGTACGCAAGCTACCGCGACGCGCTCAGCCGTGACGACCCCGACGCGCGGCTCGTGTCCTTTGGCGTCGACCTGCGTCCTCTGTTCATCCCGCGCTGGTCCCTGGGGTGGGAGAACGGCCCTGCCCTGCTCGATCTGGTGCTCGACTCCGCCTCGCTGAGCCTGGGCGCGTACTTTGGCAGCGCTGCTCCCGAGACGCACGCTCCCCGGGGACTCGAACTCGGCCTGGGCTTCGGCGTCCCGTTGTCCGCTCGTGCCAGCGGCCCCTGGCTCGGTGCGCGCGGGCTCGGGCGCTGGCCGGAGCCGATGCTCGGGGGACACGAGCTGTCGGCGCTGGCGACGCTCGGGTGGCAGTGGATGGTCCATGGGCCGTGGCTCTGACAAACAGTGCTGCAATTCCGACCGTCGTGACGATTCGGCTTGTCGCGCCCGGGCCGCTCGACGCGCGGCCGCGCGGCCAGGGCCGCTTGACGGTCCAGCGGCCCTGGGTATTATCACGGTATGACCGTGGCTCGGTTCGCGATTTCGTTGGATCCCGCGCTCGCACGCGCGGTACGCAAGGCCGCCGGGAACGAGCCGACGTCCGCCTGGCTCGCCGACGCGGCGCGCCGAAAGCTGCGTGCACAGGGACTGCTGGCGGCGGTGGGCGAGTGGGAAGTAGAGCACGGCACGCTCTCGGAGCCAGAGCTGCTAGCCGCAGAGCACAAGCAAGTCAAACGGAAGCGCCCGTGACCCGTATCGTTCTCGATGCTGGCGCGCTCCTCGCGCTCGAGCACAATGACCGGGACCTCTGGGCCGCGTTGAAGCTTGCCGCACTGAAAAGCGACGACGTTTTCGTCCCGAGCACCGCGCTGGCTCAGGTGTGGCGCGGCACGGCCTCGCAGGCTCGACTGCACCGAGCGCTCCAGCACTGCGTCGTGGCGTCGTTCGACGGCCTTGCCACCGACGTGGGAGAGCTCTGCGGCCGAACCCGAACGAGCGACATCTGCGACGCCCACGTGGCCATTGTCGCCGTGACGCAGGGCGATGTGCTCTACACCAGCGATCCGAAAGACATGCGCCGATTGACGGCTGCCGTCGAGGGCGGCAAGCCGACCATCGTTCGTTGCCAGAGCGGCGCCGCAGCGCCCTGCCCTACAGCACCCTCGCGAACTGCCTGAGCACCGCCTCGAGCAGCCGCTCTCTCTTGGAGCGCGCGGCGAACTCCCGGGCGTCGACTTCGCGGCTTCGGGACAGGTCGTCGACGAAGGATTGCTCCATCACGCGGCCGAACGCCGTGTCGCGGACCGCAACGTTCGTTTCGAGGTTCAGCAGGCCGGAGCGGACGTCGAGATTGAAGCTGCCGATCGTGCTCCAGACCCCGTCGATGACCGCGCTTTTGGAGTGCAGCATGCTTCCCTGCCACTCGTAGATGCGCACCCCATGGCGCAAGAGCAGCGACCAGACGGCCCGGCTCGCGTAGCGCATGAGCGGCACGTCCGAAATGGACGGCACCAGCACGCGAACGTCGATGCCGCGCCGTGCGGCGCCGCTGAGGGCTCGTACCATCGCGGGGGCAGGAACGAAGTAGGAATTGCTGATCCAGACCCGGTGCCGGGCCAGATACACGTTGAGCAGATAGGCTCGAACGATCTCTCGCCGACGGCTATCGCGCGCCGGGCCGATGACGCGCACGTACTTCGAGCCCGCCAGCCTGAGCGGCCCGTGGCTCACGGACGTGAGCTCCGGTCCACCTTGGCTCGCCCAATCGGCGCGAAAGCGCTCGAGCATGCCCACCACGGCCGGACCCTGCACCTCGATCATGTCATCGCGCCAGCCGCCTCCTCCCTCGGCGGCCGGCGCCCACTGCGCGGCCAAGTTGATCCCGCCCGTGAAACCGACGGCCGCGTCGGTCACCAGCACCTTGCGGTGGTTGCGGCGCGTGAGCCGGTCGAGGCGGAAGCGACGGCGATAGGGCAGCACGGGATTGTACTCTGCGACCTTGACCCCTCGCGCCTGCATCTGTTCGAACAGGGACGGATCCGTTTCCCAGCAGCCGACCGAGTCGTAGAGCACGGCCACCTCGACGCCCCGCTCGGCGGCACGGCCCAGGGCGTCGGCGAAAGAGCGCCCGACCCGGTCGGACGCAAACCAGTACATCTCGAGCAGCACCTGGCGCCTGGCCGCATCGATGGCCGAAAGCATGGCGGGCAGGGCCTGCTCGCCATCGCGCAGCAGCCGAACGTCGTGACCGCTCACGAAACGCTCGGCCGTATGGCGGATGCGACGCGGGATGCGACGCGCCGACGCAGCTACGCGCACGCGGCCAGCGTCCTGCTGCGGGTCACGCATGGCCCGCTCCGTTCGTGCCGACACACACGGCAGCGCCAACGTGGCTGCGCCGCGCTCGGCCAACGAGTCGCTGCTCTGCGCCAGAAAGCGACACCTATCCGTCAGCGTAGCGCGGCACGGCACAGAATGAGATAGTCTGCCCCAATGACTCCACGCTGCGCCGAGCAGAGCTGGAGCGAGCGGCCCACGGGCCGTTTTGGCGCACCCAGCGGGGTCGTCCCCGACTGGTTTCCGAGTGTGCTAGTTGGTGCGATGTGACGGTAGGGCGTTTCGTTTCACGCGTTTCACTGCTGGTCGCGGTGGTGGTCGCCTCGAGCGGCTGCTCCCGCCAGCGCAAGGTTCAGTACCCTCCGCAGCAGCCTCCGGGGGTGCAGCCGTACCCAAACAACCCGTACCCGAACAACCAGTATGGCCCGCCGCCCCCCGCCGGGCAGTACGGAGCGCCGCAACCCGCCATGCAGCAGCCCGGCTACGGGGCACCGGCGCCGGGTTCTGCGCCTGCACCCGCCCCGCCCGCAGCCGCGCTGCCCGCACCGGCAGCTGCGCCCGCCACGGTGACCAACGATCCCATCAACCTCGTGGATCGCTCCTACCTGCGTGGCCGCGCCGGGGAGGTCCATCAGGCACTGATCGCAGCCCTGAACGCGACGTATGCGGCAAAGGTCAGCGCCGTCCCGCTTCTGTTCGACGACGAGGTGGGCTCGGTCAACGCTTTTGCGGCCTGCACCGACCAGGGCAAGGCCTTCGTCGTCGTCACCGACGGTCTGCTCGAGATTGCAGCGAACCTTGCGCAAGCCAAAGCCACGGACGACATCTTCGGCAGCCGCAAGCTGGACGAGTACATACGCTTCGTCGCGCAGAACCAGCGTCCGAAGCAACCGATTGTCCGCCCGCCTCAGGGCTTCTACGTGTCGTCACAGCAGGTGGACGGCCGCAAGGTCCAGCGCCAGCATCAGGTATTCGACGAGGAGGTCGCCTTCGTGGTCGGGCACGAGCTCGGCCATCACTACCTGAATCACCTTCCGTGCACGGCCCAGGGCGGGCTCGGCGCCGGCGAGCTGGCTCGCGTGCTGTCCGGCACCATCCCCGCTTTCAACCAGCCCAACGAGGTTGCCGCGGACATGGCCGGAACGCAGAACGTGCTGAGCGCCGGGTCTCGACAGTCGGGCTACAAGTGGACCGAGCAGGGAGGGCTGGTCACCATGCAGTTCTTCGCCGGGCTAGACCAGCTGTCCGCCGAGACCATTCTCTTCGGATTCGAGAGCTCTCACCCGCCGCCGCAGCTCAGGATGCCCATCATCCAGCAGACCGCCTCGACGTGGCGAGCGACCGGGGGCCAGGGCCTGCCCTTCCCATTTGCGCTCTAGTGCGTCGTCTCAATTGAAACGCCGCCCAGACAAGAAGGAGTACCGGTTCGGACGGGTGCGGAGTGCCGGGTCTGTCGCCCCCCTCACCCAGCTGGGGCGGTGACAGACCCGCGTCAGCTAGCCAGAAATGACGCACTCGTAACGTTTGAACGCAACCCGGTGGACGCTCGACCGACGAGGGTGACGCCATGACGGACAAGACGGAGCAGCCCACCCCCCGGCGCCTGCGCAAGGCACGCGAGCAAGGCGACAGCCCGATCTCGTCGGTGTTGGTGCAGGCGTCGAGCTTCGTCGTTGTCCTGGCGCTCACACCGGCCGCGCTGAAGGCCCTGGCAGCGGAGGTCGTCGCGCTACTACAGAAGGCCCTGCAAGAACACGCGGCAGCGCCACCGCTGGTGCTCGTTCAGGGAGTGTGTCGACTGGTCGTTCCGTTGCTCGGCGCGGGTGCCGTGACTTCCGCGCTGGTCGGACTCGTCCAGACCGGGGGAGTCATTGCGACCAAACGCCTCGCGCCGGATCTGGCGCGGCTCGATCCGATCGCCGGACTGAAGAACGTCTTGAGCTCGCAACGTGCGCTGGCTCTGGTGCGCGCACTGCTCGGCGCCACCCTCGTGGGTTGGCTCGCGGTCGGTCTGCTCCTCGAACAGTCGCGGACGCTCGCGAGCGCGGTCGGCGATCCAGCGCAGGGCCTCCATCTGGCCGCCGCGCTGACCAAGAAACTCGTCTGGCTCGCGGCCTGGGTCGGGTTGACTCTCGGCGCGCTCGATTTGCTATTCGTTCGCCGAACCTGGATCCGCCGTTTGATGATGTCGCACCACGAGGTCAGACAGGAGCTGCGGGAAAGCGAAGGCGATCCGCAGCTCAAGGCTGCTCGGCGTCGAGCCCACGAGGAGGTCATCAACAGCGCATCGCTCGGCGCCGTGAGAGACGCGACGCTGCTCATCATCAATCCGACGCATCTGGCCATGGCCCTACGCTACGTTGACGGTCAAGACGAGGCGCCGAAGTTGGTCGCACAGGGCCGGGGGGAGTTGGCGAAGAAGATGGTCGAGGCGGCGCGAGCCTTCGGCGTTCCGGTGATCCGAGACATCCCGCTCGCCCGGGCCCTGAGCGAACTCGAGGTGGGCGACGAGATCCCCGAGGCCCTCTATGAAGCCGTGGCAGAGATCTTGCGCGCCGTCTGGGCCGAAGCAGACCAGGACCCTGGCGCCGGACCCGGGTAGGCTTCCGCGGCATCGGGCGTCGAGCCGAAGCGGCTGTGGGTTCGAGCAGGCTCGCATCTGGCTTGTGAGATGGTAGCAAGCCGAGTTACCACCATCGCCCGTGCGCGGCTTCGCCCGGGCGTGAGCGCCTCGGGCCACACGCTCGACGCTGCCCGAACCAAGGATCTCTACCGTGACAGAACGGCCGCCGACCTCGCCGCCCGAACTCGATGTGTCGATCGTCGTGCCGGTGCACAACGAGGAGCAGAGCCTGTCCCCTCTGCTCGAGCAGCTGCACGCGGCACTTCGGCCCACGGGCCGCTCCTATGAGCTGATCTTCGTCGACGACGGATCGACGGACGCGAGCCACAGAGTGCTGAGCGAGGCCGCACAGACCGACGGGGCGCTGGTCATCATTCGGTTCCGGCGCAACTTCGGACAGACGGCAGCGCTGCAGGCGGGCATCGACGCCTCACGTGGCGGCAAAGTCGTTCTGATCGACGCCGATTTGCAGAACGATCCGAGCGACATCCCGACCATGCTCGACAAGCTCGAGAATGGATACGACCTCGTGGCGGGCTGGCGCGCGCGACGGCAGGACCCGTGGCTCAATCGGCGCCTGCCTTCCATGATTGCCAACCGGATCATCAGCGTGGCCACGGGGGTGCGGCTGCACGACTACGGCTGCACTCTCAAGGCCATCTCGGGCGACGTGGCGAGAAAACTGCGGCTGTACGGCGAGATGCACCGGTTCATCCCGGCCCTGGCAAGCTGGATCGGGGTGCGGATCCTCGAGATGCCGGTGCAGCACCACCCACGCCGGTTCGGCACTTCGAAGTACGGCATCAGCCGGACCCTCCGGGTCGTGCTGGACCTCATTACCGTGCGCTTCATGCAGACGTATTTGGTCCGCCCCATGCAGGTCTTTGGGCTAGCCGGTCTGCTCTTCTCGCTGCTCGGAGTGGTGCTCTGTGCCTGGCTCGCCTTCGAGAAGCTCGTGCACGGCATCGGGCTCGCCAATCGCCCCCTGCTCCTGCTCGGTATCCTGCTGGTCGTGGTCGGAGTCCAACTGCTTTCGCTCGGGCTCGTTGCGGATGTCGTCTCGCGCACGTATCACGAGTCGCAGAACAAGCGCCCGTACCACGTCCGAGACCAAGTCACTGGACCTGGGTGCCGCCCCGGGACAGACTTGGCGCGGCCTGCTCCCAGCGACCAGACTGTCTGAGCGACTCCGGTGCCCTCCTCATCCCCCAGCGAGCTCGACGTGAGCCTCCACGACGATCCAACGGACGCCGGGTGCCCCGCCCTCCCGATGCCGGGTGCCCACTCCGACGGCGCAGGCGCCCGGACCGAGGAGGGGACGGCCCCGCCGTCCAGGCTCCTCTCCTGGAAATCGGGGCTGGCCGCGGTCGTATTGCTCGCCGCCTTTGCCTGGCTGCTGCACATCGGCGCGCTTCCGATCGTTCCGGACCGCGCCGCGTTCGGCCACGTCCGTTGGTGGGTGATTCCCGTCTATGCGCTGATCTGGGGCATCGTCGTGCTCTCCCGCGCTGGTCGTTGGTACTGGCTGCTCAAGGCGACCCACGCGGTGCCCATGTCCCGTGTGCTCCGGGTATCCTTCATCGGTCTGGCCGCCCTCACCATCCTGCCCTTCCGGGCAGGGGAGCTCGTCAGACCCACTCTCATTTGTCGGCGTGACAAGATTTCATGGTGGGCCGCAACGGGGACGGTGGGCGCAGAACGCGTGGTCGACGGCCTGTTCGTGTGCGCCGTCTTGTTTCTCGGGCTGGCGTTCGGGCACCCGGGAGCCAACTCCGGCAGTCGTGTCGGGCGCCTTCCGCTCGAGGTGAGCATGGTCGTGAGCGCGGCCTACAGCGCGTTGGCCTTGTTCACGTGCCTGTTCGTGACACTGGCCCTTTTTTACTGGCGCCGCGAGTGGGCCAGATCCGTCGTCGAGAAGCTCGTCGGTCTGGCATCACCCGCTCTGGCAGCCAAGCTCGCAGGGGCGCTCGAACGCTTCACCGATGGGCTGCGCTTCCTGCCGCGCGCTCGCTTCACCCTGCCTTTTCTGGCGGGCACCGTCAGCTACTGGCTGTTCAATACGCTGGGAATCGAGCTACTCGCCTGGGGTTGCGGCCTCAACGGGTTGACTTTCTTTCCGACCTGCGTGGTGCTGGGCGTGCTGTGTCTGGGCGTGCTGGCCCCGCAGGCTCCGGGCTTCTTCGGTGCGTTCCAGATCTCGCTCTACGCCGCGTTGGCCCTGTACTTCACACCCGAACAAGTCGTGGGCCCCGGCTCCGCGTTCGTCTTTCTGCTTTACGTGGTCCAGCTCGTCCTGACCATCGGGATCGGGGCCGTGGTGTTCGTCTACGAGACAGTCGCACGCGTGAGCTGAGGTTCTAGCGGAATAGCAGCCCCTGTCTCCCGAGCAGGGCCTCGAGCCTCGGCTGTCTGCCCATGAACGCTTCAAACAGCTGCATCGGCGGACGGCTGTCGCCGCGCTCGAGCACTTCCCTCCGCCACGCGAGCCCCACCTCGCGGTCGAGCAGCCCTTCCGAGGCGAAACGGGTGAAAGCGTCGGCATCGAGCACTTCCGCCCACTTGTACGAGTAGTAGCCGGCGGCGTAGCCGACCGGGCGAGCAAACAAATGATTGAACGAGGCGAACATCGCGTGGTCGTCGGGCAGAGGGGCCGGCGAGTACTCGGCGAGCACCCGCCGCGAGAGCGCGATCGGATCTCCGTCCTGCGCTGGATCGAAGTCCATGTGAAGGGCCAAGTCTGCAGCGGCAAAGCCGAGCTGGCGCATCTGTTGATTCGCCGCTCGGAAGGTGCGCACCTGCCGCAGCTTGCCGAGCAGCTCGTCGGGGATCAGCGCGCCGGTCGACGCGTGGCGCGCGAAGGTGTCCAGCGCCTCTCGTTCCCAGCACCAGTTCTCCATGATCTGCGAGGGCAGCTCGACGAAGTCCAGCGGGACGTGCGTCCCGGACAGACTGCGCACTTCGACTCGGCTCAGGCAGTGGTGGAGCAAGTGCCCGAATTCGTGGAAGAGCGTCTCCACCTCGCGATGGGTGAGTAGTGACGGCCGCCGATCGGTGGGAGGCGTCGCGTTGGTGACCAACGCCGCCACGGCGGGTCGCGCGCGCTCCGCCGCCACCAGCCCGTGCATCCAGGCGCCTGGTCGTTTGCTCTCGCGTGGGAACGGATCGACGTACAGAAGGATGTCATCCGACCGAGGCGCCGCACGGAGTCGATAGGCTCTCACTGATTCGTGCCAGACCGGAATGCCCGGGGCCGGCTCGATTTGGATGTCGAAGAGCCGTTCGCAGAGTCGAAACAGGCCCTGCAGCGTCTGTTCGAATGGGAAGTAGTCTCTGAGCTGCTCTTCATCGAAGTCATAGCGGGCCTTGCGAAGCTTCTCGGCGTAGTAGGCGACGTCCCACGGCTCGAGCACAGGGGCCCTGGGTCCCTCGACCGCGCGACGGAACTCCAAGAGCTCGGCGTTCTCGCGATCGAAGGCGCCGCGGCTGCGCTCGGTCAAGTCCTCGACGAACTTGCGCGCCTCCTCTCCGGTTCGAGCCATGCGCGGTTCGAGGACCAGGTCCGCGAAGTGGGGATAGCCAAGCAGCTGCGCCTTTTCGCGGCGCAGCGTCAGGATCCGCGCCACCAGCGCACGATTGTCGTACGGCTCGCCAGCCCCGCGTGTGTTGTTGGCGCTCCACATCCATTCTCGGAGCGCGCGGTCGTCGGCGTGGGTGAGCACGGGAGTCAGGCTCGGGGCGTGCAGCGTGAAACGCCAGCCCTCCATGCCCTTGGTTCGGGCGCTATGCCGAGCAGCATCGAGAGCGGAGGCGGGCAGCCCGCCGAGCCTGGAGGGGTCGTCGATCACGATGTCGAACGCGTTGGTCGCGTCGAGCACGTTGTGGGCGAACCGTGTGCAGTGCTGGCTGAGCTCTTGATCGAGCGCCTGCAGTCGCTGCTTTCCGGAAGCATCGAGCTCGGCACCGTGACGCCGAAACTCATCCACGGTCCGCTCCAGAAAGCGTCGACGCGTCGGCTCGAGCGCGGCCGCCTCCTCGGTTCCGGCGAAGGACCGTACGGCGCGCCAGACGCCCGCGTGCAGCGGTATGCTGGTGGAGAAAGCGGTGACAGGACCAATCACGGCGTCGTGAGCGGCGCGCAGCTCAGGGCCGCTCATCACCGCGTCCAGGTGCTCCACCAGCCCCATCGTGACCTCGAGCGGCTCGGTGGCCTCATCCAGAGCCTGCAACGTGTTGGCATAGCCAAAGCCGTCGCTGCGCTCTCCAATCGAGTCGATCCGGGCGCGGGCCGACGCAATCAACAGGGCGACCGCCGAGAGTACGTGGTCGGGCCTGATGCGGTCGAATGCAATAGGATGGGACAGCGACAATAGCGGACTGGTCATGAGATGCGCACGCGCCCTATACTGCGGGCCAACATGGTGTTGAGCATGCTCGTAGCAGAAATCCCGGAGGAGTCCCGCCCCGGACCCACAAGCACCCCGTGCAGGGTTCTGTCGCTCGGCCTGCTGGCACTCGTTTCCGACGCTCCGAGTGCGCCGATCTTCCGATAGGCCCCGGGTCGAGCCGTGAGTACGACAGACTGTGCGTCATCGCCCGCAACGACGCGCCGCTGCTACCCAGGCGTGGCGATGGCGCTGGCGTCCTCGGCCGTGCTGATCTACGAAATCGCCATCACGCGGGTGCTGAGCGTGGTGCTCTGGTACCATTTCGCATTCCTGGCGGTTTCCCTTGCGATGCTCGGCCTGGCGTTGCCAGGCGTGTGGTTCTCGTTTCGCAGGCCCGGTCCAGCGTGGCTCGGGCGCAGTCTGCTCGCGTCCGGATGTGCCCTGCCGGCAAGCGTCCTGCTCGTGCTCCGTTCCGGCGACGTCGCCCCGCGGCCGGGGGCGCTCGTGTCCGCCGGGGCTCTGGCGCATGGCCAGCTGCTGGTCATCGTGTTCGCCCTGCTCTTGCCCACACTCAGCCTGGGAAACGCCGTCTGTCTTTTGCTTCTCGAGGCTCGGGAAAAGCTCGCGCGCGCTTACGCGGCGGACCTGCTCGGCGCAGCAGCCGCCGCGATCGCCGTCGTGCCGCTCATGCACGTTCTGCCCACCCCCGCGCTCATCTCGGCTTCGGGGCTGCTCCCGGTCGCTGCCGCGCTCTGTGTCGCGCCGGGCTACGGATGGTACGCCGTCGCAGCCGCTGCGTTGGTCGTCGCCTTCTCGACGAACGGCTCGCTGCTCAGCGTGCACCGTACCAAGAGCTACGACGAGCCGGGCAACATCCTCGCCGAACGATGGACTCCGACGTCTCGACTCGTCGTCTTCCCGAGCGCGTTCTTCGCCACGGAGTCCCGAGTCGCGTTCGGCTGGGGTCTTGGCAGCCACTACCAGCCACAGCCTCTCGAACAGCTGTGGATTGAGCAGGACGGCTCCGCGGGCACCCCCATGACCCGCCTGACGGGCAGCCCCGGCGACTTGCCGCATCTGATGTTCGATGTGACGAGCCTCGCATACCAGCTCCGGAGACCGGACGAGGTCTGCATCATCGGGGCGGGCGGCGGACGTGACATTCTGACCGCCCTCGCAGCGCGCGCCGAGCACGTGGACGCGGTCGAGCTGAACCCCGCCATGGTCGAGATCGTATCGGAGCAGTTCGGCCGTTTCTCCGGTGACATCTATCACAGGCAGGGCGTCCGCGCGGTCATCAGCGAAGGCCGCAGTTTCCTGGCTCGCGCGTCGAAGCCCTATGACCTCATTCAGGTATCGCTCATCGACAGCTGGGCAGCCACAGCAGCCGGGGCCTTCGCGCTCTCGGAGAACTACCTGTACACGACGCAGGCGGCCCGACTCTATCTCGAGCACCTCAAGCCCGACGGCGTACTGAGCATCAGTCGCTGGATCGGGGGCAACCACCAGCTCGAAAGTGCGCGCCTGGCCGTGCTGCTCGACCAAGCCCTGGGGGAGACCGGCGCAACCGAACCGCGCAAACACATCTACGTGGCCCGGGCGCAGAACATCGCCACCTTCCTGGTGGCTCTCAGACCCTGGACTTCCTCTCAACTGGCCCAGCTCGATTCCGTGTGCTCCACGAGAGGATTCCAGCGCTACTGGCCACCCGCCGATTCCGTCCCGCACAGCACCGTCTCGGTGGTCCTCAATGAAGGGACGCGGGTCTACGAGCAAGCTGGATTCAACCTCGAGCCAGCGACGGACGATAAGCCCTTCTTCTTCCAGACCGTCTCCCTCTTCGGCAGCGTGGATCCGCAACTGCTGGCACGGCTCTCGCCAAACGAGGGTGCCGTGGGTGCCGTCAAGCTTGCGCTCGGCCTGGTGGGCTCGTTGGCCGTCGCCCTGTTTCTGCTTCCCTTCTTGATCGCGCAAAGATTTCCGACGATGAGGGCCGTTGGGCGACCGAGTGTCTATTTCTTCGCGATCGGTCTTGGGTTCATGCTGACCGAGCTGGCGTGGCTGCAGCGCTTCGTCCTCTACCTGGGCCATCCAAGCTACGCAGCGACCGTGGTCCTCGGCTCGCTGCTGTTCGGGGCCGGCGTGGGCAGCCGTATCGCTGCGCATGCGCAGCCGAGGACCCTCGCGCGTTGGGGGGTCGTCGTACCGGCCGCCATTGGCATCGTGAATCTTGGCCTGGGTGCCGTGATGGCCAGCTCACAGGCACTCGACCCTGCGGTCCGGACGCTCATTTCCGTCGTGCTGCTCGCCCCCGTGGGACTGCTGATGGGCGTGGCGTTGCCCGCAGGAATGACACTTTTCCCCGAGCAAGGCCGCCCCTGGTTCTGGGCCATGAACGGCACGGCGAGCGTGCTTGCCAGCGCGTCAGCGCTGCTGTTGGCGATGAGCATTGGTCTGGTGGCAACGGTATGGATCGCGGTGGCTCTGTATCTGACGGCCGCGGTCGTGCTCGGGTCTGCCGCTTCGAAGCATCCACGGGCGGCCGGCTAACCTGCTTGCAGAAGCGCGCATTTTCTTCGCGACCCAGGCACTGCCCACGGGCCGCTTGTTGCCGATAGGTATCATAGCGTTTCCGCGAAGTGCTAGCGTCACCCCGCTCTGGCGTCGGGTCCACGCCAACTCTGGGCTGAGACGGACCAGCGCGAACGGCGGACGCCGTGGCGCCCGAGCACGAGAGCCCAACGTTACCTAGTTGCGGCAAGGCGTGAAGCATGCGCCTGCCGACTCCAGGAGGACCCATGCCCCAAGAGTTCATGAAGAAAGTCGTAGCGCAGAACCCCGGCCAGCCCGAGTTCCATCAGGCTGTCGAAGAGGTCGTCTCGTCACTGATGCCCTACCTCAAGGCCAACCCGAAGTACCTCAAGGCCAAGATCCTCGAGCGCATGGTCGAGCCCGAACGCGTAATCATGTTCCGAGTGCCCTGGCTCGACGACAAGGGCGAGATCCAGGTGAACAAGGGCTACCGGATCGAGATGAGCAGCGCGATTGGCCCGTACAAGGGCGGCCTGCGCTTCCATCCGAGCGTCAATCTCTCCATCCTCAAGTTCCTCGCGTTCGAGCAGGTCTTCAAGAACAGCCTGACCACGCTGCCTATGGGCGGCGGCAAGGGCGGTTCGGACTTCGACCCCAAAGGCAAGAGCGACAACGAGGTCATGAAGTTCTGCCAGAGCTTCATGACGGAGCTATCTCGCCACATCGGGCCGGACACCGACGTCCCCGCGGGCGACATCGGCGTGGGCGGCCGTGAGATCGGGTTCATGTACGGCCAGTACAAGCGCCTGCGCAACGAGTTCACCGGCGTGCTCACCGGCAAGGGCATGAACTGGGGCGGCAGCCTGATCCGTCCGGAAGCGACCGGCTACGGTGCCACGTTCTTTGCCGAGGAAATGCTGAAGACCCGCGGCCAGTCGCTCGCCGACAAGACCGTCACGGTGAGCGGCTCCGGCAACGTCGCGCAGTACACCATCGAGAAGTGCAACCAGCTCGGCGCCAAGTGCGTCACGCTCTCGGACTCGAGCGGCTTCGTCCACGACCCCGAGGGTGTCGATGCCGAGAAGCTCGCGTGGGTCATGGAGCTCAAGAACGTACGCCGCGGTCGCATCGAAGAGTACGCGAAACGGTTCAAGTGCAAGTACGTGGCAGGCGCCAGGCCCTGGAGCGTGCCGTGTCAGGTGGCGTTCCCTTCCGCAACCCAGAACGAGATCGACCGATCCGACGCCGAGACGCTGGTCAAGAACGGCTGCATCTGCGTGTCGGAGGGCGCCAACATGCCAACGGTGCCGGAAGGCATCGAGGTCTTCCTGGGCGCCAAGATCCTCTACGGCCCGGGCAAGGCGGCCAACGCCGGCGGTGTGGCCACGAGCGGCCTGGAAATGAGCCAGAACAGCATGCGCCTGCTCTGGTCGAGCGAAGAGGTCGAGGCGCGTCTACTCCAGATCATGGTTCGCATCCATGAGCAGTGCGTCACGTACGGCAAAGAAGGCGACTTCATCAACTACGTGAACGGCGCCAACGTCGCCGGCTTCGTCAAGGTCGCCGACGCGATGCTCGAGCAGGGCCTGGTCTGATCCCAGCGCTCGCACGATGACGACAAGTGGCAGTCCCCCGAAGGGCCTGCCACTTCATTGTGCTGGCGGCACGGACGTCTTTCGCTTGAACGCAGCCTGGCTTCCTGGGGCGAGGCTTCGAGCAGGTGTCGCCTCGCCCTAGTAGCGTGTCTCCAAGACACGCCACACAACTAGAAACCCGCGTCCTGGCTCAGACTGCGGGCATTCGCCGCAGAACTCGACGGCTTCGCCCCGTTCGAGGCCGTCGAGTTCTGCGGCGAATCACGGAG
>JAFGIS010000034.1 GCA_016929495.1 Polyangiaceae bacterium
GCGTCGTCGAGCGGCATGTTCAGGGTCGACTCGTTGTTGATCTTCATGATCCTGTCGAGTCGCTTCAGGCCCGCGCGTCCGGCGGGAGTCCCGGGCATAGGACGCATGATGGTCAGCATCTGATCGCGAATCGAGATGACGATACCCAGTCCGCCGAAGTGGCCGGAGGTGGACAGATTCATTTCGCGGAACGCTTCGGGAGACAGGAAGGTACTGTGCGGATCGAGCGTACGCAGCATTCCGTTGCAGGCTGCGTATTCGACCTCGCGTAAGTCGACCTCCGTGCCGTGCAGCCCCTTCTGCAGGAACGCGAAGACTTCCCTCAGCCGGGCGGCTACGTCCCAGGGCCCCTGTACGGTGTCGATGCGGAACCTCTGCTCTTCCGTCTCGACGGTGACCCGGACCTCCGGCGCCTTCTCGTCGTGATGGACGATGACCTGTGCGACTTCCTTCTGGATCTGGTTGAGCGCGCTCAGAAACATCTGGCGCGGGTTCACGCGATCCGGATCGACGTACTTCTTGCGGATGGTCCTGAGCGTCTCGTTGACGGCTACCAGTTGCGTCAGATCGTAGGGTGCATTGGGTTTGCCTGGCGCCCCGACGGCGTGAGCCGCCTCCAAGCCCCGCCACAGTCCACCGGTGCCGTGCTCCAGGGCCAAGTAGCTTGCCAGCGCGAATACGGATAGGATGAGCAAGGCTCGGCCGACTCGTTCCACAAATCGCATCGGCGCCAGTATACAGCTTGCTGGTGCCGGCGCTCGGACGCGAAGGGCTCTTCGAAGCGGCCTGGTGCCCTGTCTCGCTGGTTCGCCGCGCAGCTCAGCGGCCTCACCATCCGCGAAGCCGCAGAATTCTGCGGCGAACGTCCGCGGCCTGAGCTAGGACTCGGGCTGGTTGTGTGGCGCTCTGCCCTGGAAACGGCGCTAGAACGGGGGCCCGGAGGCGCGGCCCCGGCCCCCAATCAGCGCTCTACCGACCGTCGGCGGCCTGTCCCGCGGGCCCGGGGGACGAGCCGAGGGCCGGCGAGGGCGCCGAAGGCGGGCCGGCCTCGTCCTTCTTGATCGAGTAGCGAACCAGAGCCCGGAGGGCCCGGTTGCGGGAGACGTTGCCGAGCAGCATTTTCAGGTCCTCGTAGACCGAGGGATCGACGAGCAGGGCGCCGAGCGTGCCTTTGCCGGCCCGGACATCGGCGACGATGTGTCGGATGTCGCCCGTCACTGCGTCGAGATTGCCCATCACGCGCTGCGAGCTGTCGTCGCCGAACAGCACGCTCCGCGCCAGGCCGTTGCCTTGCCGAATGCTGCGCAGCGTGACGGCGAGCTCATCGGCCACGGTGCCGAACTTCTCGACCGTATTCGCGACGTCCTCCTCGTAGAGGACCGAGTGCAAGAGCCCCGGTCCCTCGTTGACACGCTTGACCGTTTCGTTGACGTCCGCCAGTGTCCCACTGAGCTCAGCGCTGGCCCGCTCCAGGTTCAGCACCGTCTGGGACCACGACTGGGCTTCGCGTGGATCGTTGATGAGTCGACCGAGGTACCCTTCTGTACCCGAGAGCGACTTGAGCACTACGCTGAGCGACTCGATCGACGACTTGAAGTTCTTCTGAACCTCTTCTTCCGCGAACGCGGCGGTGGTCTGCTCCAGGTTTGACAGAATGGCTTCCGCCTTCCCGGTGATCGACCCGAGCCGGCCGAGCGCCTCCGCGAGCTCCTTGCTCTGCCTGGTGGGAATGCTCCCTCCGGGCATCAGCCGCGGCTTGTCGGACGAGCCTGGCTCGATGGTTATCATCTTGTCGCCCAGGAGCCCCTTGCTGTCGATGGAGGCCACGGCATCCAGGCGGATCCTTCGCGCCTCGTCTTCGACGACTTCGAGGCTGACGTACAGGTGCGGGTCGTTCGCGTTCGGCCCGTATCCGACCGCGGCGACGGTTCCGACATCGACGCCGCCCATGCGCACCGAAGAGCCCCGCTTGAGGCCCTGCACGTCTTCGAAGATGGCCCTGTAGGTCACCTTCGCGGCAAACATGTTGCGTTCCTGGCCGATCAGCAAGACGACCAGGCCCAGGAGGAGCAGTCCGGCGAGAACGAACGCGCCCACCTTCAATTCGCGTGCGACCATCTTCGCCCGTCCACCTTTACCACTCCGCCTCGAAGTAGCACGTCGGCCGTTTGGCCGATTTGCGTCCTGCCGAATCTAGCGCAGGCGGCCGACACGAGGCAGACCGTGGACGCGGGCCGAGGCGATCGTCTCCCAGTCAAGCGTTCAACAGGGTTGCGACGTCTTCCTTCAGTGGAGCGCGCCCCTCAATGAAGTTCTGGACGCGCGGATCCTCGATCACCTTGAACTCCTGGACCGGCGTGTGGTGGATGATCCGTCCAGCGTAGACCATGGCGATGCGGTCACTGATCTGGAACGCGCTCTTCATGTCGTGCGTCACCACGATGCTGGTGATGTTGAGCCTCTTCTTGAGCCCCGTGATCAGGTGGTTGACGCGGGCGGTATTGATAGGATCGAGACCTGTCGTGGGTTCGTCGTAGAGGAGGACTTCCGGTTGCACGGCGATGGCCCGGGCCAGACCCACCCGCTTGCGCATGCCTCCGGACAGGTCACTCGGCCACATCTGTTGGATGCCGGGCAGATCGACCGCGGACAAGGCCCACTCCACCCGCTCGGCCATTTCCCGCTTGCTCATCTTGTCGCGGAAATGCTCCTCCAGCCCATACGCCACGTTCTGTCCAACGTTGAGCGAATCGAACAAGGCGCCGCTCTGGAAGAGCATGGCAATGCGCTGTCGCACGCGCGCGAAGCCTCGCTCGCCCAGCTGCGTGACGTCGCGGCCATCGAACTCGATCCGTCCTGCGTCCGCCTTGAGCAGGCCGATGAGCAGCTTGAGCATGACGCTCTTGCCCACACCCGAGCCCCCCACCACGGTCAGCGCCTCACCGCGTTCGATCTCCAGGTTCAGACCATCGAAGACGACCTTTGGACCGAAGGCTTTCTTGACGCCCTGGAAGTGGATGAGGACCTCGCCCATGATGGCTCGGCGGAGCGTAGCACCGTGGCCGGGGGGGCTCCGACGCTCGGCCGCGCGGGCCCGTGGCCGGTTGCGCCAGGAACCGAGCGCTAGACCACGAACCCCGCGGTGGTCGATACCACGGTCGCGGCAGGACGGGCTGGGGCATGCGGCACTGGATCGGACTGCGGCCCCGTGGTTCGAGCCGCCAGGCGCTGGCCGGAACCCGGATGGTGTGTTACTTTGTCTTACAATGAAGTCCGCCACCATCACGATTCGGCTCGACGAGACGCTCGAACGCGAACTGGAGCGCGCTTGCGCCCAGACTGGGCGCAGCCGGAGTGATCTCGCGCGAGATGCCTTGCGTAGACAGCTCCGTCTGCTGCGCTTCGAGCGCCTGCGCGCGAAGGTCCTGCCGCTCGCCGAAGCGCGTGGACTCCTCGCCGACGACGACGTGTTCCATCGTATCTCGTGAGAGTGTTCTTCGATACGAACGTTCTGGTCAGCGCGTTCGCCACCAGGGGGCTCTGCGCGGACCTCTTCAGCCACGTCTTGCTCGAGCACGACCTGGTTGTCGGGGAGTGCGTGTTGGTCGAATTACGGCGCGCCTTGCGGGATCGAATCAAGGTGCCGCGCCGCACGATTGAGGAAATCGATGCCTTGTTGCGCGACTCTCCGGTGGTGGCGACACCGGAGAGCCACCTCCACCTCGGCATCTCGGACCCCGACGACGAATGGATCGTGGCCGCAGCGGTTGCCGGACGAGCTGACGTGCTCGTTACTGGCGACTCGGTCCTCTTGGGCGCCGCGCCTCGGTCGCCGATCGCGATCGTGAGCCCGCGCGGGCTATGGGAGCTACTTCGACAGAAAGACCGAGCGAAGTAGGCGCCCTGTGGCTGTGCGCCTGGTCGGGAGCTACGGTTCCTGCTCGTACGCCGGCTCGAGGTCCGTCGCCGGATCGACCGAGCTCTCGATGAACTCCGCGCCATACTTGTGGGCCAGGAACCGCTCGCGGTAGAGGTAGAATGCCGCGTTGCACACCTTGTTGGTGTAGAAGGCGTTGAAGCCGCCGCCGATCGCGGCCCCTGCGACCGGGACCACTTGGGCCAACTTGGCTTTGGTGAGGCGAATGCTGAGGGCGTTGGCAATCCTCTCTATGGCCAGCACCGCGGCGTGGTTTTCGAGATCCTTCCAAGACCTGTGAAGTGCGACGTCGCGCGCTATTCGCACGAGCTGAGCCAGGGCCAGCTGCTTGGAGGTGTCTGTCGGGCTGGACGCGTACGCCAGGGCGTTGAGCGCGAAGAGCCGTTCCTGCTGGATCGAAACGTCGAACCCGCAGTACGTTGCATACTCGCCGACGGCCCTGAGGTTGAGCGCGACGAGCGCCACGACGTCCGTCGGTATCACGGCGAGAGCGACAGCGGGGTTGAGCGTGCCTGCTCCGCCCGCCGCAGCCCCGTGGGCCAGGGCGATACCTTCATACTTGGTATCGAGCCAGCCGATGACGCGGTCCACCGTCAACAGGTCGAGCTCGAAGATGTCACGAAGCTCCTGTACACCCGGTCCCGCAAACTTGCGGTACTCCTCGAGCACGGCCTGAGGGCGTACCGTCCACTGAGAAACGTCGTTGATCAGGCTCAACGTTCCTGTCAGGGCGCCGTTCACGGCGGGTCCCAGCGCCTTCAATACGACGTCCGAAGCCCTGTCGAGCGGCCATGACACCACCGCCATCGCCTTGTCGAACCAGGACTGCTCGGGGTTCTTCCAGGCCCAGATCTGGCTGCGGGCGGTCTCTTCGTAGTCCGAGGGCTTCCGCACGCTTAGCCCTCCAACGTCTCCGCCACCAGCTCCACCGCTCTTCCCCCTCTGTAGCTGTCGCGTCTCAGAGTCCCGATCGCAACGATTTCCTTCTGCAGCGCGTCTGCGCGCGCTCCCATTCCCGGCGCGAAGCTGCTGAGCGTGCGGCCGGCGCCGAGCTCGAGCTCCAGTTTGAGGTGTCCGCCGCGTACCGGACGCGCTGACTCCACGCGGGCCGCGATGGCGAGCTTGGCCGGCGGGTTGGCTTCGCCGCAGGGCTCGAGCAGACTCAGATCGTCGAAGACTTGCTCGGGATCGTCCTCGGGATCGAGTCGGACCACCAGTGCATCCTCCCGGCTCTGAGCCGTGACCGTTTGGGTCTCCGCGAACGCGCGTTCGAATCCCTCTCGGAATTCCTCGAGTCGATCGAGGTCGAGCTCCAAGCCCGCTGCGGCTTGATGCCCACCGAAGCGCGACAGGATGCCGTTCATGGATTCGAGCGCGTCGTACAGGAGTGCGCCTCGCGGGCCGCGCACCGAGCCGCGTCCCACGCGACCTTCGAATCCGAGGACCGCGGTCGGCCTTCCGTAGACCTCCGCCAGCTTGCCGGCGACGATGCCGACGACCCCGGAGCTCCACCCCTGACGACCCACGACGATGGCGGGCCGCTCGTGCCAGCCTTCGCGCTCGATCTCCTCCCGGGCCTCGGCCACCATGCGCAGCTGGATTTCTCGGCGCTGGGTCTGTGCCTGCTCGAGGTCTCGCGCCAAGGCTTCCGCCTCTCCGGCGCACGAAGCGAGCAGCAGATTCAGGGCGGCGTCGGCAGAGCCGAGCCGACCGGGCGCGTTCAAGCGCGGAGCGATCCGGAAAGCGACGTCGCGTGCAGACAGACTGCCCCGCGGATCGAGTCGCGCCGAGTCGAGCAGCGCGCGCACTCCGGGACGCTCCGCCTTCTGCAGTATTCTGAGGCCCGCGCGTACCAGGGCGCGGTTGTCTCCCAGGAGCGGAACCACGTCGGCGATCGTTCCTATGGCTACCAGGTCGAGCCACGCACGCAGATCGAGCTCTCTGCCGAGGGTCGCCCTGAGGGCTCCGCCGAGCGTCAACACCAGCCCGCACGAGGCCAGGTGCTTGTAGGGGAACGCGCATTCGGCGCGACGCGGATTGAGGAAGGCGAGCGCCGGGAGCGGCTCGTCAGGGACGAGATGGTGGTCGACGACGATGCATTCGATGCCTTGGGAGGCGAGCACGCGCAGGCTAGCGTGGTCGGAGCTGCCGCAGTCGCAGGTGACCACCAGCCGGGCTCCGGTTTGTTCGATGCGGCGAACGGCGTCCGGGGAGACACCGTAGCCACCGTCGAAGCGGCTGCCGAGCAGCGGAACGGCCGTGGCGTCGAGCGCACGCAGCATGTCCGTCAGGATGGCGGTGGAGGTGATCCCGTCGCAATCGTAGTCGCCGAAGACGCACACGGGCTCGCTCCGGCGTACGGCTCGCGCGAGCCGTTCTGCGGCGACCTGTCGATCCGCCATGCCGTCAGGCGGCGTAAGATCCGCAAGCCGAGGATCCAGAAAACGGCGCGTCCTGCCGTCGTTCCTGTAGCCACGGCGGTGCAGCACTTCGGCAACCGTGCTCGTGAGGCCGAGCGCCCGACCTAACTCACGAGCTTCTTCCGATGGGGCACAGAGCCATGCCGGATCATCGCGACCAACTGTCATCCGCTGCAATCCTGGGCTCCTGAAGGCTAGCCGTGCATGCTCAGAGAGCATGTGTGGCGCGAGGTGTCAATCAGGTCAAACGGGAAACCAGTCGCCGCGGAATACGTTCAGCACGGATCGGGTTGTCACTGTGTCGCAGCCGCGACCTCTCGGCCTCCACTTGCCAAGTCCTGACAGAAACGCCAGATTGTGCACGTATTCGGGCCAGACGGCCACGCGGTCAGCTCTGCGCACCCGCCGTCTCGGCCTCGAGACCTGAACAGGAGAACCCAATGAACTACGGCTACCAAGCTATCGACTACCGCCGAGCGGCAGTGGACGAACGCGCGTCGTTCATCCTCCGGACCTATACGCACCTGTTCGGCGCCGTCCTGTTGTTCGCGATCATCGAGATCGGACTCTTCCAGAGTGGGATGGCCGCGTCGATCGCCCAGAGCATGCTGGGCGTCAGTTGGCTATGGGTGCTGGGCGGGTTCATGGTCGTGAGCTGGCTCGCGAGTCGCCTGGCCTATTCAGCGACTTCGACAGCCGCTCAGTACGCCGGGCTCGGCGGCTTCGTGCTCGCCGAGGCGATCATCTTCGTGCCCTTGCTGGTCATCGCCAATGCGGTGGCACCCGGTGTCATCCAGAGCGCCGCTCTGGTGACCCTCCTCGGCTTCTCGGGCTTGACGGCGATCGCGTTCAAGACCCGGAAGGATTTCTCCTTTCTCGGAGGCATCCTGCGCTGGTCGTTCGTGGTCGTGCTGCTGTTGATCGTCGCCGGCGTGGTTTTCGGTTTCCAGCTCGGCACTTTCTTCAGCGTGGCCATGGTCGGCCTTGCCGGCGCCGCGATTCTGTACGACACTTCGAACGTCATCCACCACTTCCCGACCGACCGTCACGTGGGAGCGGCGCTTCAGCTGTTCGCCTCGGTCGCGCTGATGTTCTGGTACGTGCTGACGTTGTTGATGTCGTTGAAGCGGGACTAGTCCTGCCGGATCGGCTCCGAACAACACCGAAATCCCGTCGAATAGTCGTGGTAGCTCGGCGCGTGGTGGGTGGTCACGTAGTTGCACCCGTGGCCGAGCCTCGAAGTCGAGCTGAAGAAGCCGCCCATGAACACGCCGCTGCCGCGCGGTCCGAGGTTCTGCTGGCCGTAGGGGATCGGGATCTTCTTGTACAGGACGCTGTTCGACTCGTCGGCGACCCATTCGTGTAGGTTCCCGACCATGTCGAACAGGCCGTAGTCGTTGACGCATCCCGCATACTCAGCCGTTTTCGCCAGGTAGCCTGGCTCCTGGTTGAGCCGCGGGCTGTTGTAGTTCCGCGCGGAGTTGGCGGCGGCACGGGTCCCGAAGAGCAGGCTTGGTAGATGCTTCTTGCCCGTGTTGCAGCGACCGGGGAGCTCCTTCGGGCCGTACGGGTAGCGTGTGCCTTGGCTCCCGCCGCAGGCCTGATGCCACTCGCGAGCGCCGCAGAGCCGCTTGCCTGCGTTGTGGCACGCGTCGGCGGCCTCGATGCGACTGATGTACCCCTGAGGTACGACGCCGGCAGCCGAGCGTGCAGCGTAGCGGATCCCTTCTATCGGACGCTCGAAGGGAGACAGCGGCTCCTCGGGCCGGTCCAACCGGACTAGGTGCGCCTCGTAGCGATCGATACAGAACGCGCCGACCAGAGACATCTCCGGCGGACAGACTGGGGGCGGCCGGTTCCTAGGCCTGCTGACCACGCCCGACGTCGCCTGGACGGCAGCCGCAGGGCGCTGACGACCGGAGCCTGCTGCATCGAAGCCGGCATCTGCTTTCCCGCACCCTGCGAAGAGCAATGCCGACAGCAGCGCCAGAGCAGCGTTCGCCGGCCTCACGGATCTCGCTTCGTCAGGTCCGTCACGAGCCGGGCCCGCGCTCTGTGGCGCTCCAGCGCCAGATCGATGAGTCGGGCCACGAGCTCGGTCTTCCCGACGCCGCTCTTCTCCCACAGCTTTGGATACATGGAGATGGCGGTGAAACCGGGGAGGGTGTTGATCTCGTTGACGACGGGGCGGCCGTCCTGGCCGAGGAAGAAGTCGATGCGCGCCAGACCGCTGCACTCGAGCGCCAGGAAGGTGCGGACGGCCATCTCTCGTACCGTGCGCTGCTCGGCCGGGCCGAGCTCGGCTGGGATGCATAGCGCCGCGCCATGGTCATCGAGGTACTTGGCTTCGTAGGAGTAGAAGCCGTCCTGGTGTGCGACGACGATCTCACCCGGGACGGAGGCGATGGGCTCGTCGTTGCCGAGCACGGCGCATTCGATTTCTCGGCCGGGCATCGAACGTTCCAGAAGCACCTTGTGGTCGAAGGCGAAGGCGTGTTCGATAGCGGGGGCAAGCTCGTCCGGGGAGGCCACGCGTCGGACTCCGACGGAGGAGCCGGCGTTGGCGGGCTTGGTGAACAGCGGGAATCCGAGCTCGGCCGCCATACCGGCAGCGAGCTTCGGGTCCTTGTCGTACTGCGTTCTGCGCAGCGTGAAGAAGTCGGCGATAGGAATGCCGCTGTCGCGCAGGAGCCGCTTCTGAACGTCCTTGTCCATGCCCACGGCCGATCCGAGCACGCCCGCGCCCACGTACGGCAGTCCCACCAGCTCGAGCAGCCCCTGCACCGTGCCGTCTTCGCCCGGGGGGCCGTGCAGCACGGGAAACACCACATCGACGCGAACAGCCTCCGGGAACCGGCCGCCACTGCCGAACGCGAGCTCCGCCTCGGTTCCGGCATCGGTGAGTATCAAGCTTCGCTCCTCGTCCGCTCGGTCCCCGGGAAGAGCACGCACCTTGCCGCTCTCGAGCAGGCGTACGTCGGTACGAAGCCAGCGTCCGTTCTTGGCGATGCCGATCAGCACCGGTTCGAATCGGTCCGGATCCAGAGCCGCGACGACGTTTCGGGCCGAGAGCACCGACACCTCGTGCTCCGTCGAGCGGCCGCCGAACAGGATCCCTACGCGCAGACGATGGGCCATAGCCGCTCCCCGTACCACCGGATGTTCTCAGAGACACGCCCTGCTGAGCTTGCCGCCGGGAGCGCCTTGCGGACAAGCGAAGACGGGGCGCCGCGCGCGGTTCGAGTTGTTCAGAAGAGTCGAGAGTTCTTCGCCAGCGCAATCAGGATACACAGTACGAACGGAACGAGCAGCCACATCAGAGGGCCGGCGGGGCTGTGCAGCTTGGCGCTGCCCGGATCTACGGCGCGAGGGCGGCTCTCGGCCGAGGAGGCCTCGGACTTCTGAGCCGACTCGGTGCTTACTCCTTCAGAACTGGGGCGGCCGGAGACCGGCTTGGAGCGGGTTTGCTTGGACTGCTTCGTGCTTGCCATGGAGCGCTCGGATGGTTGGGGGCGAGCCGGTTGTTGCACGTGGACCGTACAGCATGCGGCAGTCGCGCGCACGCGGCGCAGGACGCAGTAGCCATGCCAATCCAGGTCCCATGGCCGACCCGGGGGTCGGTTGCTACCCGGATTTCGCACGTCACCGCGTCGAAGTTGGCTCACGTGCATAGCAAAGAGCCCGGCGCCCGCCTCCGGTCAACGGCAGCTCGTAGCTCACGTCAGCCGCCAGACGCCAACCGGGGTGACCTGGCGCCTCTGCGCGGCCGAGTAGTACCCAGACCCCGCGCTGCCCGAGCCTCGTGCCCTCGACGAGCCATTCTGCGGGAGGCAGCGTCGCGCGCGACACGGCCATCTCCCAGCCGCCCGAGGGCAACTGCTCGCTCCGCGCGCGCACCACGCGGGCTCGATCGCCGACGAGCGAGAACGCCGCAGTACGCAAGAACGCCACCGCTTGGCCCGCGGCTCCACGAGCGTCACGCTCAGGCCGGGGCTCAACAGCGCGAGCGAAAGGCCCGGCGCGCCGGCGCCTGAGCCGACGTCGACCCAGGTTGCTGCCGAACGGGGCGAGTGCAGGGCCATTACTGCCGCATCGGCTACGTACAGATCTACCAGCTCCTCCGGGCTTCGCGCGCTCGTCAGATTGACGCGGAGGTTCCAGGTCACGACCTGGTCGAGTAGCTCGGCCAGGGCGGACACACTTTCGGCCCTCGCCAGCGGTTCGGCGCCGAGCGCGGCCAGCACCCGACGCACCAGAGGCTGCCACCCGCTTCCGAGCCGCACGAGGGTCATGTCCCGTGGCATAGTCACGTTCGGACCTGCGCTCCAGGGAAAGAGGGCCCTGGGAGCCGTCCATCGTCCGCAGCACGTCAGGGCGCTTGCGCTGCGTTTGTTGCGCGTTGGGCGCCCTTGGTGCCAGCGGGAGGCTTCTTGAAGATAACCCGGTCGAACCACTCGGTGGCGGGCAGGGCGATGTAGATGGAGGAGTAAGTGCCGAAGATGATGCCGATGATGAGCGTGAAGGCGAATTCCTCAAGGGGACCGCTGCCGAAGACCAGAAACGCGCTCAAGCTGAAGATCGTCGTGGCGCTGGTCAGGATGGTACGACCGAACATCTCGGAGATGCTGATGTTGATCAGCTGATCGAACGACAAACCTCTCAGTCGACCGAGGTTCTCGCGGACGCGGTCGTAGACGACCACGGTGTCGTTGACCGAATAGCCGACGATCGTGAGTATTGCTGCCACCGTGGACAGGTTGAACTCGAGCCGATGGGTCACGTGCTGCATGAAGATGAGCACGCCGATGACGGCGACCGCGTCGTGCGCCATGGAGATCACGGCTCCCGGTGCGAACCTCATGTCGAACCGGAAGGCGATGTACGCCATGATGAACACGATCGCGATGGAGATGCTCTTGAGCGCGGCGTCGCGTAGCTGCGCTCCGGCTTTGGGACCGATCCACTCGACGCGCAGCGGCTCTGCGGGAACGGTGTCCGCGCCGAGCTTGGCCCGCATGGCGTCGAGCAGCTGATCACCTTTGCTCTTGAGCTGGATCTCCACACGATTGGCCCGCGCGTTCTGGATCAGGGGGTTGTTCTCTCCCTCGCGCAAGTCAATCCCGGAGATGGCCTCGGACTGCTCTCTCACCCAGTCGAGGTCGGGCGCGCCGCGGAACCGGACGGTGATCTTGTCGCCGCCCGGGCTGAACTTGATTTCGTCGGCGAGCTTCTCCGCCGGGCATTGCGCTGTTGGCGCGCTCAACCCGTAGCAAAGCGCCTTCTGGATGACGGCGCGCTTCTCGGGTCCGATGGTCGAGACGTCGTCCACCCGCACCAGGAACCGATACGGGTTGTGCTTGTCTTCGACCCTGACCACACTCGGGGCCAGGAAGCCGGCACGGGACACGACGGTCCGAAGCTTGCCGGTCTGGACGGGCTTCTTGAACGCGACCTCGAGCTCCGTGCCGCCGTGGAAGTCCGTACCCATCAGGGGACCTGGCTTCACGAGAGCGAGCAGGGAGGCTGCGACGATCACGATGCTGGCGATCACCAGCGCGCGACGCGCGCCCATGAAGTCGAAAACCTTGCCGACAGGAAAAATATGCATGGCTCAGCCGATGTCGAGCGTTGCAGTGCGGTCCTTGATGCCGCGCACCCAGAGATCGAACATGACGCGGGACACCACGAGACCGGTGAAGATGCTTGCGGCCACGCCCACGATCAGTGTGACAGCGAAGCCCTTGATGGGTCCGGTCCCGTACTGAGCCAGTACGACACCGGAGATCAGGGTCGTGAGATGCCCGTCGATGATCGCGGTAAAGGCGCGGTCGAAGCCGACCTCCACGGCGGCACGCGGGCTCTTGCCTTCGCGCAGCTCCTCGCGAATGCGCTCGTTGATGAGGACATTGCAGTCCACGCCCATGCCGATGGTCAGCGCTAGACCTGCAATGCCGGGGAGCGTCATCGACGCGCCCAGCGATGTCAGAATGGACAGCTGAAGGAAGAGGTTCATCAGCACCGAGATGTCGGCGATGAGCCCGCCTCCCTTGTAGTAGATCATCATGAAGATGACCACGATCAGCGCCCCACCGAGGGCTCCCTCGACGCCGCTCTTGATGGAATCACGTCCGAGCGAAGGCCCGATGCGCTGCTCGTTGGAAGGGGAGATCGGCGCGGGCAGGGCGCCGGACCGCAGAACGAGCTCGAGCTTCTTGGAGTCCTCCAGCTGAGCCTGCGGGTCGCCCGAGCCCATGGTGATCTGGGCATGTCCGCCGGGAATGCGGGTCTGGATCACCGGGGCGCTTTCGGTGCGATCATCGAGGATGATCGCGAACCGCCGCTTGATGTTGGCGCCGGTGATGCGCTCGAAGATCTTGCCACCCTGGTCGGTGAACGTCAGGGCCACGTGCCAGCCCCCGAGCGAGCCGGAGTCTTGATTCGGCTGCGCTGCCGCGTCACGGATCATGTCGCCGGTGATGTCCGCGCGGCTCTTCAACAGGAAAGTGCGCCAGCCGGTTTCCTTCTCCTTGAGCGTGGCCTCGTCGCGCTCGTGCTGGAGCTCGTAGCCGAGCTCGCGATCCGGCGGCAGACTCAGGGTCTCGGCCCAGGCTTTGAGCCGATCCAGCGTTTGTTGAGCGGTTTCCTTCTCCGCGATCGGCAAGTATGCGTACGTATTGCTGATGCTCTTTGGGTCGCCGTTGCTGTCCAGGCCATCCGGCGCGTTCTCGGTGTGGAACTCGAGACCCGCTGGCAACGACTGGGAAGCCGCCTTCGAATTGTCCGCGAGCTCTTTCATGTACGGGTTGCCGTCGTCCAGGAGCTTGAACTCGAGGCGAGCCGTCTGGCTCACGATTTCGCGGATGGTGTCGAACTGCTTCTCGCTCTCCCCGGGGACCTCGATGATGATGTCCTCGTCGCGCGTGCTCACGGCCGCCTCGCGCAGGCCGAGGGCGTCCACGCGCCTGAGGATGATCTCTCTGGCCTGTCCCACGGCGCGGTCCCGGATGGCGGACTTGGCTGTCTCCCTCAGGCGGAAGGTTAGCTTGCGCTGGTCACCCGAGCGCGAGTAGGACATGTCCCCTGCCCAGTTCACCAGGAATCGCGTGTCGATCTTGCTGGGATCGGCGCCCGGCTTGACCTGGATGACTACGGTGTCCGACTCGCTCCGGGGGGCTTGGACTTCGACGAGTTGACGCAGTTTCTCGAGCTCCTGTTCGCTGGGCCGGTCGTCACCTTCGTGCACGCCGTAGAGCCTGGAGAGCTCGTTGCGCATGTCCTCGTAGAAACGACTGCGCTTGTCCTTGATCGCCTCGTCGACGTCGACCGTGTAGACCAGGCGCATGCCGCCGCGGAGGTCCAATCCGGCCACCAGCCGTGCGGCCATACGGGTCTTGACGTAGCTCGGACAGGGTATCAGGCCGCCCGTCAGCGTCTCCAGCGACGGCCAGAACACGATGAAAGCGAAGCTGCACACGCCGACGATGAGCGCAAACCGCGCGCGCCAGCCCAGATCGATGACATCGAGACTCAGGATGAACGCGAACAGGCCGAGCGTCGCGAGCGTTGCCATCGGCCAGAACGCGTCGAAATGTGCGGAGGCTGCCGCACCCCCGGCGCAGATTGCCGTGGCCCACAGGGCCGTCCGTTTCGGACGCCGCCAATAGCCCCAGGCGGCGGCAATGACGGAAAGCCCCAGAAAGACGTACTGCAGGATGATGTTGGTCACAGGAGTGTCGGCCTCGCGCGCCCGTTGGGGCTCGCGCTCAGTTCTTCTTCTCGACGCTGGCTGCCGTTTCGGCGGTGTCCTTGCCCACCAGGGCGCTCTTGAGCAGGTCGATCCGGACTCCCGGAGCGATTTCCACCTTGGCGTAGCGATCCCCCACCTCGACGAGCTTGCCGACCAGGCCGCTCTGGGTGAGGACACGGTCTCCCCTCTTGAGCGCCGCCAGCGTGGCTTGCTGTTTCTTCTGCTGCGACCGCGACGACCAGAACATCATGACCAGCAGGGCACCAAGCAGCAGCAGCGGCAACGTCAACAGTCCACCCCCCGGCGCAGACGGTGGCGGGTTGTCGTGCTGCGGCTGCGCCGTCCCCGGCGTCTGCTCGGTGGTCTTGGGCAGGGGCTTTCCCTCCGGGCGGCCCGGAGCGGGTGGAACCTGTTGGAACGCGAAGGCTGCCGAACTCAACGATGACTCCTAGCCGGCGGCGAACGCCGGGCGAGAAGGGGGGTGGATGCGGCTGAACCAGCCAGACGAGAGGGCCGGCCTATACCGGGTTTGTCAGGGGGGTGCAAGCGGACCTCTGGGGTCCCGCGAGGGAATGAAGGTTCCGAACGTCCGGGCGAGCTCTGTGAGCCGGACCGCCCCGCCCTCGGCAGGACAGAGTCGGCCGAGTCGGGGTGCGCTTGACAGGCGCTGGCGAGGATTGTAGTGAACCGACCTCTGCTTCCCCTGGCGACAACAACACAGAGGCACGCAGTCGGCTTCCCTGATCCACAGGCGCGTAGCTCAGTGGTAGAGCACTACCTTGACACGGTAGGGGTCGGCAGTTCAATCCTGCCCGCGCCTACAGCGCTCGCTGCGCGTGTGGCGCCGCTGCGTCCAGCAACACCGGCGCACATGGCGATATGATGTTCGTGTGTGCGCGGTTTGGGTCGTGCCAGAACGCCGTGTTCTCTAGTGCGCGGACTCTGCGCTCGTGTGCCTCCTCGTTCGGTGTTCCGCTCGAGTTGTCGCCCGAGTGGACGCCGGGGGAACCTCGGTTTTCGCAGGACTTGGTTTTCGCAGGACTCGGTTCTCGCAGGACTCGGTTCTCGCAGGACAGGGCAACGACCACGCGCAGCACGAGCGGGTGGGTGGCGACCGCAATAGTGTCGCAGGAAGGGCACAGATAGACGTACCAATGGCAATGGGGCGACGTTTCCGACGGGCAGAGCCGCGCGGTCCGCAGATCAGGATCAACCGCCGCATTCGGGTACCCGAGGTGCGCGTCGTGGGTCCGGACGGAGCCAATCTCGGAGTCCTGTCCACCGACGATGCGCTCAGGCGTGCCGAGGCGCTGAACATGGATTTGGTGGAGGTCAATCCCAAGGCCAGTCCGCCTGTCTGCAAGATCCTCGACTTCGGCAAATTCAAGTACGAAGAGAAGAAGAAACAGCGCGAAGCGAAGCGCAAGCAGACGGTCGTCGAGGTCAAGGAACTCAAGTTGCGCCCCAAGACCGACGACCATGACCTGAACGTGAAGATGCGCGCGGCTCGCAAGTTCATCGAGTCGGGTAACAAGGTCAAGGTTACGTGCCGCTTCCGTGGCCGAGAGATCACTCACCCAGAGCGTGCCAAGATGCAGCTCGATCTGATACTGGCGGGGCTCGAGGATATCTCCAGCGCGGAGCAGGCGCCCACGATGGAGGGACGCACGATGGCCATGACATTGGGGCCGAAGCCGCAAGTCATGCAGCGTTTGGCAGCGCAGCGCGCCCTGCGCGAGCGCGACGTCAAGAAGGCGGAGGTGTCGCAGGCCCCGTCCGACGACGGGCGAGACGAGGAAGAGGAACAGGACGACGAAGGGGACGAGGACGACGAGCGGGAACGAGGAGGAGCCGTCGATCGCGTGGATTCGAACTGACCGCAGCGCTGCACGCCGACCTTTCGGAAGTGGTTGGCACCGACCCGCGTCAGGGTCTCTGGTTCTGCGGCCGTCCGGCAGGGTTCAGCGAGACGACAGCGCTGCTCACGGAACAGCGCCGCCGAGCGCGACGCCGGCTGCGCCCACGATGAGGAGCAGCATGAGGAGCAGCGCGACCAGCAACATGGTCTTCATCGAACCGCTGGCGCCGCGGCCCTCTGGAGGCAGCTCGGGTGCATCGGGCATGGGCTGCGCCGACGTGGGGTCGAGCTCGCCTTCGGTCCGGCGTGCGACCGCCTCCGGGCTGTAGCCCATGGGCTGTGCAGAGGGTCGTTTTCGCCTGGCCGACGGTGCGTCGTCCTCGAGCGCGGCGAGATTGCCGAGCTCCAGCTTGCGGCTCTGCGGCAGGTTGGCTGAACGGGCACCGGGAGCAGCGTCCAGATCGCCCAAGTTCTCCGCCCAGTTCGGAGCCGCGTCGAAGGCACCGATGTTGAGCGGCGATGAACCCACGGATGGCGAGCTGGTGTCCTTGCCCTCGATCGAGGTGAACTCGAACAGTGCCTGGTCTATGAGCGAGCCAATGAAGGACCGTCCGCGGTCCACACCCCGTCGCGCTATCTCTCGTTCCGACCGGATCGGGTCGACGAGTGCAGCGATGTCGAACGAGGAGACCGGGTGTCCCAGGCGGAACAGGAGGTGGTTCAGGTCCCGTCCGAACTCACGAGCCGATTGGTAGCGCTGGTCGGGTTCGGCGGCGAGCGCGCGCGAGAGCACGCCCTCGAGCTCCGGGCTGACGCGCGGATTGAACTGTCGCAGGGGTGGGATCCGTGCCGCCTGCACCATCTTCACGGTTTGCAGATCCGTCTCGCCGGAGAACAGGCGGCGCCCCGCGAGCATCTCCCACAAGATGATGCCGACCGCGAAGATATCCGTGCGGTGGTCGATCGCGAAGCCCTTGGCCGCCTCCGGAGACAGGTACCCGAACTTGCCCTTGATGATGCCGGGTTCGCTGTGCTCGAGCTGACTGTTGGCCTTGGCCAGGCCAAAGTCCACGATCTTGATCTCCCCGTGGCGCGTGAGCAGCACGTTAGGGGGAGACATGTCCCGATGCACGACGTGGAGGCTGCGGCCTTGGCTGTCCGTGAGCTCGTGTGCGTAGGCGAGGCCTTCGCAGATGCGCACGGAGATGAACATCGCCTCCTCGGCCGTTATCGCCTTGCCGAACTTGCGCTGGTGCTCCAGAACCGCCTTGAGGTCGGCGCCGTCGACGTACTCCATCACGATGAAGTACGTATTGTCGCCCACGCCGATGTCGAACACCTGCACGCAGTTGGAGTGAGACAGCTGCGCGCTCACCCGCGCCTCATCAAGGAACATTCCGATGAACTGCTTCTTCTCCGCAAGATGGGGCAGCACGCGTTTGATGGCGACGACCTTCTTGAATCCTTCCAGGCCAGCACTCTCCGCGCGGAAGACCTCTGCCATCCCACCCGTGGCGATCTTCTCGAGTACGCGGTACCTCTGTTGCTGATGTGGCATCTCGGGCTGTTCACTCTCGGAGGGGCGAACTCGTTTCGGGGAGCCTAGGGCTCTGGGCCGAGGACGGTCAAGCGCTGGAACCTGCCTAGCTCGGACTCGGAGGGGTCGCGGTCGCGCGGGTCCTCGTAGCTCAACGATACCACTCGAATAGGGCCGCGCCCCGGACTGCTTCTGCTTGACCCGCGGTCGACGTCGCCGGACCGCAGGCGCCGCAGACCCCGCGCTTGCGCCTGTGGGGGCTGCTGCCGTTGGCGAAGGTGGATCAATATGGGTAGGTGCACAGGCAGCCCTAGCGTGGCTGGTGACCCCGAGGCGATTGGGGTCCAAGCCGAAACCGCCGCTTGGCAAGGCCTCAGGGCGCTGACTCCGCGCCGAACAGGTTGTGTCTAGGGATTGGCCGTGTGGCCGCCTTTGGCAGAACGTCCGGTCACCGTACGCCATTTCCTGGCAAAACCCCTCGCTTCTCGAACCGTCTCGTGTCAGTCTCCGCCACCCCCAGGGGCCGTAGCTCAGCTGGGAGAGCGCATGACTGGCAGTCATGAGGTCAGGGGTTCGATCCCCCTCGGCTCCACCAAACAGGCGGTGTGCTACCACGGCATGCGGCTCGTGATCCGAGCGTTGCCCGCCAGGGCATCGTTTCAATTGAAACGATGCCCAAAAACGAGGGGTGCCGCGGCTCAGACGAGTGGGTTTGGGCCGGAAGCGCCGCCTTCGCCCAGCTGGGGGCGGCGCTTCCGGCCCCTCAACTCAATCGAAACGCGGCACTAGGGCGTTTGACGCTCTCGACGCGAGCGTACGACATTGCAGTAGCGTTCCGTTCCACGGACCACACAAACATAGAAACGGCTGACCCGTTGGGGCCAGCCGTTTCGTCTCAATCGCGCAGACTTGGCCTACCGTCTTCGCCGCGCGCGCCTCAGCGCCAGGGCTGCACCGAGCAGCGCCAGCGCGCCGAGCCCATGTGAGCCTCGTGCTGGCACCGAGCAGTCGCAGCCCCCGCCCTCGAGCGTGCCCTTCACAATCTGGGTGCTGGGCTTGGTTGAGCTCTTACCACCCGTCGCGTGGGTTCCGCCGGTCGATGCCACGGTTCCGCCGGTGCCGCGACCGCCAGTGCCCGTCGCCGAGCCTCCGGTTTCAGGCGCTGCTCCAGCTGCGCCGCCCGCTTCGGGTTCGGCTCCGCCGGCGCCGGCCGTCTCGGGCTCGACTCCGCCGGCACCGCCCGTCTCTGCGGCCCCAGCGGTGCCGCCCGTCTGTGCCGCGGCTCCAGCGGTGCCGCCCGTCACGGGCTCGGTTCCAGCGGTGCCGCCCGTTGCGGCCGGCGCAGCTCCAGCCGTGCCGCCTGTCGATGGCGTGGTGCCGCCCGTTGCAGCCGGCGCGGCTCCCGCGCTGCCACCGGCTCCGCCCTGGCCGCCTGCTCCACCTTCTCCGCTCACCGGGACGTCATCGCTCGGGTCGTTCGGATCCGTCTCGCCCTCATCGACCACGCCGTTCTTGTTCGTGTCCTCGTCGCCGTCCGAGACGCCGCCGTTGTCGGTGTCCGGGAACAGGGGACGGGTCCATGTGGCGCCCTCGTCGCCGTCCGGGATGCAGGAGTTCGCGTCAGGGTCCGTGTCCTCGTTGGAGCAGTCGTAGCCGAGCTCGGTGCCGTCGAACAGGCCGTCGCCGTCGCTGTCCGGGTCGAGCGCGTTGATGAGCCCATCGCCATCAGTGTCCCACCTGGGTGCCCGCTCTTGACCGTCAGGTACGCCGTCGTCGTCGCTGTCGGCGTCGTCGGGATCGGTGCCGATATCGGCCTCCTCGGCATCCGTGAGACCGTCTCCGTCGCTGTCGGTCGCCACGTCGTCGCTCGGGTCGTTCGGATCCGTCTCACCGTCGTCGACCACGCCGTTCTTGTTCGCGTCCTCGTCGCCGTCGCTGACGCCGCC
>JAFGIS010000412.1 GCA_016929495.1 Polyangiaceae bacterium
AGCCATGCCAGCGCAAAGCGAGAGCCCATGACCAAGACTCCCCGTGGCGAAGGGGATCTCCTTGATCGCGTTGACCGGAGGAAGGGCGGACAGCAGCGTCCCGTCCTCGTAGAAGGAGTCTATTTGGCCGGGGGCGAGGACATTCGCCTCTGCCAGGAGGGCGTACAACGCGGCCACCGCATGCCCTTTGGACAGGACGAACGTGTCGTCGTTTCGCATCCAGGCGAATTTCAGAAACACGAGGAGCTCCGCACAGGAGAGCGAGCTGCCGACGTGTCCGGCATGGGCCTTGTGGTACATGTCCAGGAAGCGCTTCTTCACGGAGAAGACGTGCTCCTCGAGCTGTACGCACTCGGCCGTATGGTCCTCGCGGTTCATTCGTCGGCTGGGGTGGCTATCGGTCACGGGCTGCTGGTTTTCGGCTCTGGAGTCGGCGGGCAATGGAGCCTACCGCTATAGGCGATCCGATTGGGCTCCACAGCGTCGGCGCCTGGGATCCGGAGTCGGCGGCCGGGTCGTGGTGCCGCCAAGGACGTACCGCATCGACTGATGGCGGGAGGGAAGTCGCCCGGAGAACCTGCCCTGGGACGGCACTCCTCCCGGGCGCGAGCTCGCGGTGATATGCTTCTGGTCTCGCCAACCACGGCCCGCGGGAAGGTCCAACGCTTGCGGGAGGCCTGCTTGACCGAACTGAACGACCCAGAGCTGATTGACGGCAAATACGTCGTGGAGCGTGTCCTGGGCAGCGGCGGGATGGGCAGGGTTCTCGCTGCCCGCCACGCGAAGCTGGGACACCGCGTCGCGATCAAGGTTATTCAGAGCACCATAAGTCGGTCGCCCGACCTAGTTGTGCGTCTGGTCCGCGAAGGTCAGGCGGCTGCACGCCTTCGCAGCGAGCACTCTGCCAAGGTGCTGGATGTGGGCGAGCTCGAGGGCGGATGGCCGTACCTCGTCATGGAGTACCTCGAGGGGATGGATCTCTCTGCGCTCATTGCGCACAACGGTCCGATCCCGCTCGAGCGAGCGGTCGACTACATCCTGCAAGCCAGCGAGGCCGTGGCAGAAGCCCATGCGGTCGGCATCGTCCACCGCGATCTCAAGCCAGCGAATCTGTTCCTTGCGACCGACGCGTACGGCAGCCCGACCATCAAGGTGCTTGATTTCGGGATTTCGAAGCTGGCAGAGCCGAGCACGGCCAACGTCGCCGTAAGCTCTCTGACCAAGACCGCGACCGTGATGGGCAGTCCTCTGTACATGGCACCCGAGCAGATGCGGTCTGCCCGTCAGGCCGACGAGCGGTCGGATATCTGGGCCTTCGGCGCAACCCTGTACGAGTTGCTGACCGGCGAGTGTGCCTGGTCGGCGACGACGCTGCAGGAGGTGTGCATGAAGGTCGCGGTCGACCCCGCTCCCCGGGCAAGTGATCGCGTCGGCGACCTCCCTGAGGCGATCGACCTGGTGATCGCCCGCGCGATGTCCAAGGACCCTGCACAGCGGTTCCAGAGCGTGGCTGAGTTCGCCGCCAGTCTCGTGCCCTGGGGCGGCCAGACCGCCACTCACCGCCTCGCTCAGATCGAACGCCTCTCGGGCCGAATCGGGACGGACGCGGCTGTCGGGGATAGGTTCGCCGAGACCATGGAGTTGCAGCCGAGTCAGCTGGTGGGCGGCGTGCCGCCTACTACCGCGCGCGACGAAGCGCTGACGGGCGGCACGAGTCGGGCCTGGGGAAACACGAAGCAGCGTGAGCCCGTTGCTGACGTGCCGCTCAATGCGTTCCCGGTTCGAGCGGCGGTGTTCGGAGGGCTCGCGCTGCTGGCTGCCGGGGGCGCCGTCTTCTGGGGCCTGCGCTCGAAACCCCCGACGGATGTCTCACCCGCGGCTGCTCCCGCTCGCTCCTCCCCGCCGAGCGCCGAGCGCCCCCCGCCCATTCCGAGCTCGAGTGCCAATCCCATCGTGTCGCCGCCCACGCCGGTCGTTTCGATCAGCACGGATGCCGGAGCCGACGCGTCGACGGATGCGGAAGCAGACGCCTTGACCGAGCGATCTCCAACCGAAGCTCGAGGCGCGCGTACGACGCCCGCACCGTCGCCTCGACGCCGCGCCACCCCCACTCGTGTTCCCAGGCCACGGAGCCCCACGTCTCCCCAACCCAACAGCCCTTCCGTGCCGGATTGGGGCGGAAGAGAGTAGTCCGCATGAAGTCAGTGACGAACGACCGCCATGGCCGAGGCCTTCTGTGCCTCGCGATCGTGGGCCTGGGGCTCTTCACCCTGAGCCTGGCCTGGGCCCAGAACGCACCGGCCAACAAGCAAGCTGCGGACGCGCTGTTCCAGGAGGCCCAGAGCCTCATGAAGAAGGGACAGTTCGACTCGGCCTGCCCCAAGCTCGCCGAAAGCCAGCGGCTCGACCCGGCCGTGGGTACCCTGATGTATCTCGGCTTCTGCTACGAACAGCTAGGAAAACTCGCGAGCGCCTGGTCGACCTACAAGGCAGCGTCCGCGGCGGCACAGCAGGCAGGACAGGCCGACCGCGCGCGGGTCGCACGCGAGCGCGTAGCCCAGCTCGAGCCGAAGCTACCAAGGCTCACGGTGCGCGTTCCCGAGGCGGTCCGAGTCGCGGGACTGAAAGTCGAATGCGACGGCGTCGTGCTCGAAACCGAGACCTGGGATCAACCGCAGCCCTGGGACCCCGGAACGGTGAAGATCCAGGCGTCCGCTCCTGGTCATGAGACCTACGCCACCTCCACCCGGGTCGGCCCCGAGCCGATGACGACCGTGGTCGAGATCCCGCCTCTCGGTGAGCGGGCTGCCGCGGCCGCACCGGTCGCTGCACCTGCCAGCACAGAGAGCTCAGGACAGCTCATCACGCCCCCCCCGTCGGATGCACAGTCTGGTCGCGGGACGTGGGCGACGCTCCGCCGCTATCAGCGCCCCGCCGGCATCGTTCTCGGTGCACTGGGAGTGCTGAGCCTCGGGGCCAGCAGCTATTTCGCGCTGAGCTCTGCGTCGAAAGAGGACCAGACGAGCGAGCACTGTGGCTCCCGCATCGGCGGTCCGGATGCCGACGCCTGCGATGCGAAGGGAATGGCCCTGAACGAACAGGCTCTGGACGCGGCGGGTGCGGCGACCTGGACGGCCGTACTGGGCGGGGTCGCGGTTGCGGGCGGAGCGGTCCTGTATTTTACGGCGCCGGCCAGCAAACAAACCGCTGTTGGGCGGTTCGAGGTCGTGGCGGGCGTAGGTTCCAATGCGACACGATTGTCGTTGCGCGGTGCGTTCTGAGACCACACAGGGAGAATCCAGGATGATGGAACACGACCGTCGCTGGACAACACTCATCGGCGCAGTCCTCTGCTCAGCGGCCATCGGGGCTGTGACAGCCTGCGGCGGTCGCGAACAGCGGTACGAATGGAGCCCCGCGCGTGCAGGCTCGGTAGGAGCGTCCGGCGCTCAAGGCGAAGCCGGGAGCGCCGGAAACGGGGAACACCACCCGGAGGGTGGCAGCCCGGGCCGGGCAGGCGCCGGGAATGCGGGACAACGTACCACGCACAGCGGGGGCGGGTCGGGCATCATCGCCGGTGCAGCAGGCGAGGCGGCGTCGGGCACTGGAGGGGCGGCCGCTGGCGGCGACGCGTCGGGTGACATCGCCGGCGCAGCAGGCGATGCGTCGGACACCGGGGGTTCGGGCGGCGCGCGGCCCGGGGTCGCCGGTAGCGCGGGCGTAGCTGGCGCGGCGGCGACCATCGGCGGCATGGCCGGCGCGCTGCCCGCGGCAGGTGGCAGCGCGGGCGCTGCAGGCGCCGGCACCGGGGGGCAGACAGGTGGCAGCTCGGGAGCGGGTGGAGCCTTCGAGTGCGAAGACACCGTCGACTGCGCCCCGTTCGAAGACGAGGATGTCTGCAATGGGACCTTGCACTGCGTTTCGCACGCATGCGAGATCAACCCGGCCACCGTCGTCGTCTGCGACACGAGCGACGACAGCGTGTGCGGCGAGAACCGCTGCAATCCGTCGGACGGCCACTGCTCCATCGTACCGCTACGTGGCAACACAGACAGCTGTGACGACGGTGACGACTGCACGGAAGACGACGCGTGCTCGGACGGCCTGTGCGTGGGAATGCCGGTTGTTCCGGCAGTGCCCACGCCCACCTGGCCTCCGAATGGCTCGTACACGGGCTCGCTCCACGCCGGTGAGGTGGCGTTGCGTCCGGAGCTCGTTTGGCGGCCGAGAGCCGAAGCTTGCCCCGCAACCAGCTACGACGTGGTTGTGGCCGACACCTGCACGGTCACCGGGTTTTCCACCTGCGCGCTGCCCTCGCCAGCGGCGCAAGGCGTCGGGATCACCGCGACCCGCTGGCGGCCCAGCGCGAGCTTGCCCGTGAGCACGCTCCAGCCGGTGGGACGCCGCTACTTCTGGCGGGTCCGCGGCTGCCGTGAGACGTCCTGTTCCAGCTGGTCGCCGGTGCGCTATCTCGACGTTGGCCGCGTGCCCTCGGATTTCAACGGTGACGGCTATTCCGACGTGGTGGTCGCTGACGCCGACGGCTGGTGGAACAGCGGACAAGGTGCTGTCTTCATCTACCCGGGCGGCCCGAGTGGCCCAGCTGCCGATCCCTCCCGGACGCTCACGTCGGCGGAGAAGGGCTTCGGGATTGGGCTAGCGACCCCGGACCTCGACGCCAACGGCTACAGTGAACTGGTCGTGGCGACCAACTCGACCACTAACCCCACGGTTCTGTACAAGGGACACTCGACCGGCATCGAGACCACGGGCGCGTACGTGCGGACTCTCGGGTTCGCGGCGATACGCTTGGCCGATGCCGGCGATCTCAACGGCGACGGTTTGCCCGACCTCGCTGCCGCGTCGAACGTATGGTTCGACGCTTCAGGCATCGGGGGCGCAAGCATTCTATACGGTTCGCTCACGGACTACGCGGCGGGGCAGGGCACGGATTTGACTCTGCCGCGGCCCGCGCCCTGCGACGGCGCGGGCACCTACTGCGAATTCGGAACCGACCTGAATGCGGTCGGTGACCTCAATCTCGACGGCCTGGCGGATCTGGTGATAGGGGCCCCGTACAGCCCTGGCGTGCCGGGCGGCGGCAAGGGGCGGGCCTACGTGTATCTTGGCTCCGAGATCAACTTCGGCGCGGTTCCCGACGAGTTGGTAGAAGTCGCCGGTGCGACCAACTTCGGCACCAACGCTCACGGTGCCGGGGATTTCAACGGCGATGGGATCTCGGACTGGGTGGCGTGCGACCAGAAGTACGACCCCTTTTCGCTCTACTTCTACTACGGACCCCACGCTGCCGCCCAACCCGAGCCGAGCCTCACGAGAGAGGGCAGCGCGACGTCGTTTGCCGTCGACTATCGACGCGCCCTGACCGCACTGCCGTTGGGCGGCGGGACCTGGGCGACGCTCGCCATGGCCAGCGTTTCCTCGAGCAGCATCACCGTGAGCACTCTGGCCGGGACCACGTCCATCTCGAACCCCGACCCGGTCCTGTACACCGCGTTTCCGACTTTCGTCGCGGCGGTGGGTGACGTCAACGGCGACGGCGCCGGGGATGCGGCGGTGGGAGCGGAGGTGACCGGCGGTGTCGGGGCTGTCGTGCTCTTGCTGGGTAGCACCTCGGCGGCGACGCTCTCGGCCTCGACCCGCTTGTTGCCGAGCGGAACGGGCTACAACGAGTTCGGGACGACTATTGCCGACAGCCGGTGGTAGCTCGTTCGCCCGGTTTCGCGGTTGACAGCGCGCCCCGGACATCGGTAGCCTTTGCTGTCTCGATTCTACTTCCGCTACGACCAACGCAAGAGGGATGGAAGCCGTCATGGATCGCCGTCGCGTAGGGGGGAGCCGCCGGGCGCTCGGGTCACGGGCTTGCTGGCGTCGCCCGTCGCTCTGGTTGCATCTGACCCTGCTCCTGTGGGCATGCCCTTCGCAGGCAGGCTCCACGGGCAGCTCGGCGGGTACCTCGTGGAGGGCTCTGTACGAGGTTTCGTCCGACCTGCCTGCGTATGGCATCGACTCGGTGCTGCTGTACGTGCAAGGTTCTAACCTGGACCCAGATGGGCCCGAGGAAGAGGCCAGCCAAGCTGCCACCGACGAAAACCGTCGGTCGCGTCGAACCCCCGGGGTGTGGCAGCAGCTCGGGGTTGGCTCGGACCAACCCGAGGACATCGACTGGGGTGAGTGGTCACCAGGACTGACTTCGCCCGAGTTTCCTCTGACCCCACGGGGGGATCGCTTGGCCGAGTCCCTGGAGGCCGTTGTCTTCGCCCAGACCAAGGCCGCGCTGGTCGCCAAGGGGTACCGCGTTTCGGACGGGCAGAGTCTGCGTCCAGGAACGGTCGGCGACCTGTTGCAGAACGCTGTGGGAAGCGGGGTCCGTGGCGTGCTCCTGGTGCGCTTGTACGTGATCTACCCCAAGGCGCACCATCCGCTCGCACCCGAGGGCCCGACCGTCTTGCCCGGCATCGAGCTGTATGATGCCGCCTCCGGCACGCGCGTGTACCACAGCGTGGGCCACTACGCGAAAGAGCGCCCTTCGGAGTTCTCGGACCTGAACATCCAGAACCTGTCCATCGGCGGTCCGCTAGAAGGTCAGGCACTTGCCAACGTCGCTATGACCTACCGGCGCACGATACTGGAGGGGCGAGCGGGGATCCCGCCAGCTTCTCCGGCTGCTCAACGCATCGAGGACCAGGTCGAATCGGACGCGTCGGGGCGAGCGGTTGCCAACCTGACGTGGAGCGACAAGCCGTGGCACAGCTGGCAGATCGATAGTCTGATCCTCGGCTACGAGCACCTCTTCGTTCCCGCTTCGGGCCCGACCTATCAGCAGGGGTCTGGCAACACCACGAGCCAAGAGAGCTTCCAGACCCCCTTGTTCAGCGTGACCGCCGTGAGCCTCGAGACCCGGCACCTGTCGTTCCCCATGCTGGGTCTGGGGTTCGGTTTGCCGGTGGACAAGGGAACGGTCGGGACCGAAGCCCCACGCCGGGAGTCGGTCATGCCCGTCTTGATCGACGTCGTGGGGGCGCGGTACCTGCTTCGTGCCACCGACCGCATCGGCGTGTTCGTGGGCGGAGCGCTGTCCGCCATGCTCATCACCATCGGCAACGACGATATGCAGTCCTGGGGCATGTGGGCCGCCAGCGGGGGGCTGCGTCTGGAGACACTCATCCCGGTGGATCTGTTCGTGCGCTACCACACCGGATCACGCGCCGTCGGGGTCGGCGTCAGCCTGTACACTTTTGGGGCGGGCCGTCGGCCATACTACGATCGAGTTCGCGGCATGTCCGTTTGGTAGGGAGCACCTTCATGTGGACCAGTCACCATCGAAGAGTCTCCGTTGGGTCAGTCAGCCAATACGGGACATGGCTCGCGGTGCTCGGGATCAGCCTGCTCAGCCCGCGGGGTGCGTTCGCCAGCGACGAGACAGAGATCCCTCCGTTGATGTTGGGCCCCGTCGTGGGGTTCCACTATCCGCTGCAGTACGGCGGGATTGGGCTCGAGACCAACCTGCATCTGCATCCCATGCTGAACGTCTACGGACAGGCACTGGTTGGCGCCTCCGAAGGTGAGGTGAGTTGCGACGACGCGGCCTACGCGCGAGAGCTCGGCCTGGACCATCAGTGTGGGGTCTCCAAACTCGCGGTGGGGTTGTTCGGTGAACTGTACATGGGGGTGTCGGTGTTCTCGTGGAGCGGGACGGCGAACGTCTCCGTCGCCACGGGCTACGAGCCCACCCTCGGGGGGGCCATGGTCTCGATGGGTGAAAGCTCGGTCGAGACCGACGAGCACCTGCTGGTCGAAGTGGGAGGTATGACAGGTCCCTTGCTTCTCATCGATCACTGGCATGAACCCGAGGGGGTCGTGAAGGCTCGCCAGGTACTGTTCCCGACCGCCGGCTTGCGCTACCTCTGGGGCTACGAGGGCGTGGGGAAACCGCAGGTTCGGGCCTGGTGGCTTCACGCGCTCGGGCCGGGGCTGGGCGCTCCGAGCGGCAAGTCTGGCCCCGTCGGCGTCAAGGGCGGGTTCATCTTCGTTCCCTGGGGAGCGAGCTCGATTGCCATGTTCCAGCTAGAGGCGGGCTACCTGCCCACGTACAGCGTTTATGGCAATCTCAGCGGATCGGTCCCGCTGTTCTTCTGACGAGCCTCCCCCTCGGAAGGTGCGTCGTGGATCGAGGACCGACGCGACCTTCTGTCTCGTTGCAGGGAGCGGCCTTTGGAGCGAGAGCCGCTCCTGGGTGGCGTCTCAGAGACGCGAGCCTACTCGCACTCTTGCCAGGTGAGGCTCGAACTGTCGCAGATCGTTCCGCAGCCGCTCACTGCCAGCTCTGGGTCTTCGGTCGCGAAGTCGGCGTTCAGCTCTGGATGATCCGAGAGCGTGATGGAGTCGACCAGGATCGTGGCACCGCCGGCGAACGGCGAGTGATCGCCCGTGGTGACTTGGAGCCCCACGGTCGACACCTGGCTCTTGTCGAAAACGGGCTCCGGACCAGCTCCACCAGCTCCGCCAGCTCCCACGGCTTCCACCTCGGCGAGGTTCAGCGTCACGTCCTGCCAATCAGGGCTGGCCACCAGATCCGTCCAACCAGCGTACGCGCTCTTGTAGCCCAGCGCCTCTCCGTTCTTCGCAAACGCCTGCACCCCGCCCGCGTTGGGCTCGAGGACCTTCAGGTGAACGGCAATCGTCGTCGCGCTCAGGTCCACCGGCGTCTCGCCGAGGCTCAGCGACAGCTCGACCGCGTCGCCCTGGGCTGCGAACGCGGCGAATAGCTTCACATATCCGCTGCACGTGCCCGCCCCGCCGGCACCCGCCTCGGTCCCCGGACCGCCGCCCGCGGTACCCGCCACACCGCCGGCACCGGCAACGTTCGTGGAGCCGCCCGTGGGCACCGCGCCACCTGCTCCTGCTTCGCCAGGCGCGCCGCCCGTGCCGCCGCCCCCGCCGGTCGTTCCCGAGGAACCGCCGGTCGTGCCGCTCGCGCCGCCGGTCGTTCCCGAGGAGCCGCCGGTCGTTCCCGAGGAACCGCCGGTCGTGCCCGGCGTACCGCCCGTCGTGCCGCTCGCGCCACCGGTCGTTCCCGAGGAACCGCCGGTCGTGCCCGGCGTACCGCCCGTCGTGCCGGTGCTGCCGCCGGTCGTCCCCGGGGTGCCGCCGGTGGCAGTGCCGCCAGTCGCGCTGCCGCCGGTGGTGGCGGCGGTGCCGCCGGTACCGCCGGTCTGCGCGAATCCGTCGTTGTTCGAGGAGTCGTCGTCGTCATCGCCGCAAGCGACCACGTTCAAGGCGAGAGCGAGGCAGAGCGAGCCTGCTAACGGCAATCTACGCATTGGTACTTTCCTTTCGTCTCCAGGTCTCCGTCGCCGGATACAACCAAGCTGTCGCACGACACGGCTCGTGGCCGGCACAGGGTCTGCCCCTCGTGAGGACTGCGAACAGTCACTATAGCGCAACCCAAGCCGAGGGTGGGCAAAGGGGCGGCCGACGGGTCGGACACTGCTCTTTCCGCCGGCTTCCCGGCGGTCGCGCATCGGGTTGTCCCGGAGGTGCAGCGGGTGGGGCAGAGCGCTCACGGGACGTGGCGAGCAGCGTCTCCGACAGCATCAGCTGCCCCAACGGCATACGGCGCAACACGGCCCCATCGCGTGGCTGAACGCCACGCGATGGGGTGCCCCCAAGCCTGGCTTTGCCAGCCGGGGGCACAGTGAGCCAACGGATACGCAAGACATCGCCGACGCCACGAAGGAGCAGGAGACCGAGGGGACGTCGACGTAGTGCGTAGTGCCTCTTGTCTACCCCCAAGCGCCGATGATATGGCCGGTCTCATGGTGCGATCGCATCGATTCGTTCCGGGATCGGCAGTATTGGCCGTGGCTCTGTTTGCGCTCGCGTGCGGCGGTGAGGGCGACGGCTCCAAAGCCGGTGGTTCGAGCGGAGCCGAGGCCACGGCGGGCGTGGGAAACGCTGCGGGCAGCGAAGCGGGCGGTGGCTTCCAGGAGACGGGGTCCGCCCAAGGCGGACAAGCCGGCGGGGGTGCCCAAGAACCTGGACGCGCCCAAGGTGGAAATGGCAGCGGGCTGCCTGACTCGAACGAAGGAGCCCGGCGTGACGAAGCGGGCGGCGCAGTCATCGCGGCTGGCGCTGGTAGTCAAGACGGTGATGTCGGGCGCGCCGGAGCAGGCGGCTCCTCGAACGACGTGCCCGGCCCGGATGCCGCTGCCGCAACGTCGATCGTCGGTCTGTGGGAGGGAACCTACGTGCAGGATGGTCGCCCAGACAGCAGCGCCGTTCCCGGTCAGGCGATTATCGATCCAGACCACAACGTCTATCTCGGCCTCGACCATTTCAGAGGCCGCGGCATAGGAACGGTCTCGGCCACGGGCGACCTCGTCGTCACGGTCACCGGCACGGCCGGCAGCACCCTCACCTACACGGGCCATGTCGAGGGCGACAGCGGCAGCGGGACGTGGAGCGATGTGGGCGGAGGGCGCACCGTGACCGGCACCTGGAGCGTGACCCGGCGCGAGGGCGTGACCGTGGACGCCGGTACGCGCGCTGTCTGTGACGGGCCCTGCTGGACCAATTCAGATTCAGATGCGGCGTCTGACCCTTCGGCGCTGGTGATCTGCATGTTCGTGCACGTCGCGCCGTCGCCTGCGGCGAAGCTCCTGATGGATCGTCTGTCGTCCTGCGACGCGGGAACCGACTGTGATGCGCTGTTCGACTGCTTCGCTGCGGGCAGCTTGGCCGACGTCTACGTCTCGACGTCCGGCAACGACACGAACAGCGGCGCCACGCCGGTGCAGGCGAAGCGCACGCTGAACGCTGCGATCAGCGTCACCCAGACCGACGGAACGGTTCACATCGCGGGAGGAACCTATGCAGAGACTGTGCTGATCAGCCGTCCAGTCACGCTCCAGGGCGGCTACGACGCCGAATTCACCCGTATCGATCCGGTAGCCTCCCCCACGAAGATCGACGGGGGCGCCCGCGATAGCACGATCACCGTGTTCCTGCCGACGCCCTCGTCCGCGCGCCTGGCTTTGAAGAGCCTGAACGTGATCAATGGCCTGACGGACGGCATGTTGGGCGTCAGCGGTGGTGGGCTGCGCATCGTTACCGGACCCATCGAGCAGCTGGACATCGAGGATTGCACTTTCTCGGCCAATCGCGCCGTCGGCAGCGGCGGGGGCCTGCAGGTGAACGATGCCACGCTGACGGTCACCGCCTGTACCTTCGTGGGCAACACTGCCGGCGACAGCGGCGGGGGCCTGCAGGTGAACGACGGCACGCTGGCGGCCACCGGCTGCACCCTGGAAGGCAACGTTGCAGAGGGCAACGGTGGCGGCGCTATCGATGCCAACCGAAGCACCGTCACGGTGACCGACACGACCATCCGCAGCAACCAGACCCTCAACTATGGCGGCGGCATCCACGTGTGGGAATGCGAGGCTACCACCGACGGCTGTATCATCACCGACAATCAGGCCGGCAAGAATGGCGGCGGCATCTACTTCTCCTCCGGCAGTGACGAGACCTACGCGGTCAAGGACACCACGGCCACCGGCAACGTGCCCAATCAGATCGGGGGCTCCTACGCCGACCTTGGCGGCAACACGCTGGGTGAAGATGCCACTTCACCGCAGAATGAGCCCATACCGGAGGGCGAGTCTTCCGGCTGAACATGCGCACGTCCCAAATCGACCCTGATCAGTTCATGATGGTCAGGGTGTGAATGTATCGGATCTTTCCGTCCACGAGCCGGAACATGTGGCTATCGGGACTCGCCCCTGCGAAGAGCGTGATGCCCACGACGGCATTCAAGTCCACGTCGACCACCCAGTGCGTGTTCTTGAAGGTGATATCGTCGGGAATGCCGACGTTGCAGGACGTGCTCGCCTTGTCCATGGCCGGGGTGCATCCCTTGCCGCCTTCGAGGCGGTAGCACGGATTGCCCCAGGGCACGACCGTGCTCTTGTCCGAGAAGATCAGGAAGTAGGCCTCGCCCGCCGCGATCAGTTCTTCGCGAGTGCTCTGGTTGGCGGCCGGTACCAGGCTCCAGTCTTCGCTTTCGGAGCATGTGGCATATGCGGTGGCGTCGAAGTTCCAGTCGTCGCTGTCGGTAGCGAGCGTGTAGATTTCGGCGATCTGGCCGTCCTCGATGGCCAGGCGCGTCCCGAGAACGTAGGGGTGACCGCCTTCGGTGATGAAGACCTCGCTGAACGTCTCGCACCCGGTGACGTCGAGCAGGCTGCGGCTGTACTTGACGGGCCAGGCCGTTTGCCAGAGCCCAGAGCCGATCGCTGTCGGCTGCCTGGCGCTCGCCATGGTCGTGACCTCGGTGTACGTTGCGGTCGAGGCCAGGGGCATCTTCGACGTGTCTTTCGACTCGAGGGCAGCAAGGTAGGCCGCGACGGCCGCCTCGAGGCCGGCCCGGTCACATCCCACTGCGGCCGTGCCGCCCTCGCCGGTGCTCCCGCCGGTGGCGGAGCTGCCGCCCGTGCTCGTCGTGCCCCCGGTGCTCGTCGCGCCGCCGCTGTCCGAGGTGCCGCCCGCGTCTGTCGTGCCGCCACTGCCGCTTCCGCCGTCGGTACTCGTGGTGCCCCCGCGGCCGGTCCGACCGCCGGTGCTCGTGATGCCGCCGCTGCTCGTGGTGTCCCCTGCGCTTGTCGCGCCCCCGGTGCTCGTCGCGCCGCCGGTGCTCGTCGTACCGCCGCTGCTCGTGGTGCCGCCGGTGCTCGTGGTGCCGCCGCTGCTCGTCGCGCCCTCGGTGCTTGTTGTGCCACCGTTGCCCGTCGCGCCGCCGGTGCTCGTGGTGCCCGCGGTGTCGATCGTGCCGCCGGTGCTCGTGGTGCCGCCCGTGCTCGTTGTTCCGCTGTCGGTGTTGGAGGTGCAGGCGAGAACCATCGGAAGGCCAGCGAGTAGGAAGAGCGCTTTTCGCATGGTGACTCCTTTTCCGGAGGTCGATCCCTCGCGATGCTGAGTTCCGGGTGCCGATGTCATTGAGGCACGCCGCCCGATGGCACGCGCCTCGATATCGCCTCGAAATATACGCGCTGTCGAACAAAAGTCATTCGGTTTGAGTCTTGCCGTTTGCCATGTAGATGGGCGCTTTCCCGGGCGAGACTCCGCTGCTTATGCTTGTGGAGGAATTTGACTGGCGGGTCCGGTGGAAATCCTCGCCCCCCGCGCGCGGCGGCTACCGTGACGGTGCTGGCTCGGCGCGTCGGGCACTGTCGGCAACGGAATGGGGTTCTCCCGCCGGGTGGACGCGCGTCACACGCGTCCTGTTGTCGTGGTGCCCCCGGCCCGGCGCGTGAGCGACGGGGTTAGGGGGCACCGCTCGAGCCGCAGGCGAGAGCGGCCGCCGCGCCGCCCCTCGTTGGGGCATCAGCACGGGGGCAGCGGCGCCCCGCTCGTCCAGCGTCGCCATCCAGGTCCGGGTGAATCGAGGCCCTGGCTGTGGAGGACCGTGTGGACTAGACTCCACAGGGTGAAGACTATCCAAGTCGTTCTCGACGACAAGACCCTGAAGGTCGCCGATCGGGCGGCTCAACGCGAGAAGGTGAACCGCTCGGCTCTCATCCGAAAGGCGATCGCGCTCTATGCCGCCAGACAGCAAGAGCTCGAGCTGGAACGTCGGCATCGAGCCGGGTACGAGGCTTCACCGATCCGTCCGGGTGAGTTCGACGGCTGGGGAGCGGTTCAGACGTGGCCGGAAGACTAGAACGCGGAGAGATCCGTCTGGTCCGGTTTCCCAAACCGGACAAACAGCGGCCAGCGCTGGTTCTGACTCGCGGATCTGCGCTCGAGTTTCTGAACAGCGTGACCATTGCGCCGATCACCTCCACGATTCGCAACATTCCGACCGAAGTCGTGCTGGGCGCCGAAGACGGAATGAAGTCGGCTTGCGCCGTCAATCTCGACCACGTTCAGACCCTTCCGACAACCGCCATGGGACGCCGCGTGGCCTCACTGACCTCCGACCGGATGTCGCAAGTCTGCATCGCGCTGGCGTTTGCGCTCGGGTGCGGCAAGAGCGGCTAGCCGGACCCCGCCGAGTGTCAGCCTCTGCGGCGCGACCGCAGCACGCGCTTTCCAGGGCGCTCGGATCGCCGGCGGCACGTTGTACATCGAGCTTCCGGCCAAGTCGGTGGTGACGCTCGAGCTGGAGTGACGCCGGACGGGCCGCCGCTCGCATTCCCGAGCCCCTGGACGCAGCTGTCGCGTCCGGGAGAGCTCAGTCCACTTGGGGCGTCGGCGTGCCGCGGCCTGGTTCATCTCGACCGGACTACCGCAGCAGCAACAGACTGGCCCTACCGGGGCACCTCCGACGGCAACGGAGAAAACCCGGCAGCAGCGAAGTCGCGTCGATCGAACGTGAACGCCTCGTCCAGACCGAGGCTATTCATGAGGGCGAACGACGTGCAATCCGTGAACGAGAACGTCTGATCGTCATAGCGGGTGAAGAGATTCCACGCGCTCGCCCGCAGTTCTTCGTCGACCTCGAACAGACGACACCAGCGGGACCCCAGAATGGCATGGCCTACCTCGACCGCCTGCGCGTGGCCGATGTGCATGCGGACCATCGTGGTGACCTCGTCAGCGACATACGCCGACGTGACGAGGGGTCGCTTGGCGCGTGCGAGCGCCCGGAGAAACCGCTGAGCCTGCTGGTGATGGCGGTCCCTCTTGTCAGCGAGGGCCACGAAGGCGCTCGTGTCCACGAAAAGCGACTTCACCGGGTGCCCTTGCCGTAGAGGATTTCGTCGACCTGTTCCGACAGATTGCCTTCCGTGCTCTCGCCGGCTCCTACGAGCTTGAACAGGGGATCGTCGTGAAGGTCAGGTGCAGCGGGCCCGGTTTCCGCCAGCTGGCGCTCTATCGCCTCCCTCAGCAGGTCGGCCTCCGAGCGCCGCAGCCGCTTTGCAGCACGCCGCAGCCGCGTGTTCTGCGACACGGTCAGGTAGACCTGTTTGCGCACCATGCGCTCGACCTTCATGCTGATGTATATGCATTACCGAGTGCGCCGCGGCAAGCAGTACGAGAGCGGCCGGGTCCCGACGCCACGAAACAGGCACGCCGAGTACCCGCGAGGGGGGCGCCTCTGCTCATCTCGTGGCGGCAGAGAGCGTCCCACTGATACGAACGCCCACCTCTATGTCGCCAACTCCCTCTCGTACACCCGGTACCTCTTGTACACCTTCCCGCCCATGAACTTGATCCCGACGTTGATCGGGCCGTTGTCCTCGAGTGTCCAGGAGAGCTCGCCCCACTTGAGGCCTCGGCGCGCCGCGGCCTGGTTCATCTTGACGTAGAGATAGGTGCCGAGCCCCGCGTACTTCTTGGTGTTTCGGTACTTCTTGCGTACCCCGAGAATGATGAGGCGAGCGGTCTTGGGCCGTTCGACTTTGAGACGCCAGAGCAGCTTCGGGAGGCCCGTGCCGAGGAGCTTGCCGTGCAGATCGGCGGTCAGTTCGTTGATGTTGGGCAGCGCAAGCGCCACGGCCGCAGGATAGCCGTCGACCTCGGTGATGTACGTGAGCTCTGGGTCGATGATCATCTTGAGCTCGCGCGCCATACTGGAGAGCTCGGCTTCCGTCATGGGCACGTACCCCCAGTTGTCGCTCCAGGCGTCGTTGTAGACGTCCATGACTACGCGGATCTCGCTGTCCAGCGTGCGCATGTCCACGTGGCGTGAACGCACACCGGGCATGCCCTCGATTTGATCGTGGGCCTGCTGAGCGCGTTTGGGTACGTCGCCGACCGTATAGCGCCACGCGAACGCATCCTTGAGCCTGGCCAATCCCGCGTGCTCGATGAGTCCGCCCTGGTACGGGCGGTGGTGCGGCATCATGATCATTGGCGGCGTGTCGAATCCATCGACCAAGCAGCCGAACTCGTCGTTCGTGCTGAGGGAAAGGGGACCACGGATCTTCTTCATGCCGCGTTGCTCGAGCCACCGTTGCGCCGCGTGAAGGAGCTCGCGGGCGACCTCTGCGTCGTCGATGGTGTCGAAGAACCCGAAGAACCCGACGTCGTCGCGGTAGCGAGCCAGGTGCTCGCGGTCGACCTGTGCCGTGCAGCGGCCAACGCACCATCCATTGCGGTGCGCGGTGAGCACGACGCCCTCGGCGTGCTTGAAGAAGGGACTCCTGGCACTCAAGCGCTGCTTGATGTCGAAGTCGAGGGCGCGCACGTAGTTGGGGTCGTCGCGGTAGATGTAGTCGACGACGCTCAGAAAAGCCCGGAGGTCTCCCCCGATGGGCGTATGCCGTATCTCGATGGAGGCAGCCGTCATATTACGCCGTACTTCTTGCCGACTGCACGGAACGCCTCGAGCCCGCGGTCTAGATGCTCGCGGGTGTGCGTTGCCATGTAGCTGGTCCGAAGCATTGCGCTCTTGGGTGGCACGCCAGGCGAGATGAACGGATTGGTGTAGATCCCGTAGTCCTCGAGCAGATCCCGCCAGAACATCATCGTCCGCAGGTCCTCGCGGATGTAGACGGGAATCACGGCCGTCTCGGTATGCCCGAGCTCGAAACCCATCGCGCGCAGCTCCTCACGCATGTACGTGAAATTGTCGCGCAGCTGCTTCATGCGGAACTGTTCCTCCCGCATGACTTCAAATGCCGCCATGGCCGCAGCTACGCTCGGCGGAGCAGCGCTGGCGGCGAACATGAAAGAGGGGGCGAAATGGCGGATATAGTCGAGAACCTTACGTTCTCCGACGAGCCAGCCGCCGATGCTGGCCAGGGACTTGGAGAAGGTGCCGCCGATGAGATCGACCTGGTCGCTCAGCCCGAAATGGTGGGGCGTCCCGTGTCCTTCGGGTCCGATCACGCCCAGGGCGTGGGCATCGTCGACGAACAACCTCGCGCCGTATTTCTTCACGACAGGCACGATCTGGTCGAGCTTTGCGATCTCGCCCTCGGCGCTGAAGACACCGTCGGTGATGACCAGAGCGCCTTCACCAGCGTCGAGCTTCTGGAGCGTCCGGTCGAGCGATTCCGGATCGGCGTGGCGATAGCGAACGAGCCGCGCCCCGGATGCCTGACCCAGGCGCACGCCGTCGTAGAGCGACGCATGCACATTGCGGTCGATCACCGCGACGCACGCACGGTTGCTGAGCAGAGCGCAGCAGGTGGCCAGATTGACCTGGTAGCCTGTCGTGAAGACCAGCGCGCATTCCTTGCCGAACCAGTCCGCGAGCTTGTGCTCGAACTCCTCGTGCAGCTTCATCGAGCCGTTGACGAGACGCGAACCCGTCATGCTCGTGCCAAAGCGGTCGATGGCGGCCTGCGCCGCTGCTCGGACCTTGGGATGCGTGGTCAGGCCGAGGTAGTTGTTCGAGCCGAACATCAGGACGCGCCGACCGTCGATGATGGCCTCGGGTCCGTCGTTCAGGTCCAGAGGTCGGAAGTACGGATAGATGCCGACCTTTCGCGCGTTGTCAGCAGTCTTGAACTTGTAGCACTTGTCGAAGACGTCCTTGCCGCCGATCCCGGCCAGGCTGGTCCGCTCCCTGAGCGAGGTGCTCATCTCTTCGGAGCCTGCGGCGACAGCCGCGGCGCCGTTGCCGCCATGTCCGTTCAACCGGCGCCGGACCGGGCGTTGGGAGGCGCGCTCGGTGGCAATGTTCTCATCCAGAGCCGGGTCGATGTTCGGCAGCTCGTAGCCGTCGCGCAGGACCTTCCATGCGGCCATGACTCGCGTTCTCGCGTCGAGCACGCCCTCCGTCGCTTTCATGACGCGGTCACTCGTGGCCCAACGCACGATCGACGGTCGCAGCAGGACCTGACGTCCCCGCTCGACAATCACTTTTCTCAAGCCCATCGATTCTCGCTCCTAACGCGACTCGTTCGCACACCAGATACGGCTCGCGGCGTCGGCGCATCCGCTGCGACGCACACGCATTGGCGTTCTGCCATGAAATTCGGACGATGCACGCCCGCCGAGAATGGTCACGCTAGGCGAGGGTGCTGCGTGCGTCAACGAGCACGGACTCCGGCCACGCGTCCTGCCCGCAGTCTGCCAGGGTGACTTGCTCGAGGTAGAGCCCGTCAGGCGGAGCCGTCATGCCCAAGGTCGCGCGCGACCCACCGGCCAACGCAGATTTCACGGCATTTTGGCTCAACCAGCCACGGCCCACGTCGACGAGAGTGCCCACAATGATTCGCACCATCCGGTGCAAGAACCGGTCGCCTTCGAGCACGACTTCGAGGCACCTCTGATCGCGCTGCCATGTGCGAAGTTCCGTTCGCGCAATGCGACAGTGGGTGTTCAGTCGTCCATCCGAGGCATTGCGGAATGCGGCGAAGTCGTGCGTGCCCGCCACCGGACCGAGCTCGGTCCGCATCAACTCGACGTCGAGTGGCTCGCCGATTCGCCACGCGCGGCCAACGAGCAGTGGATCGCGCACCGGGCTCGGAAAGAGGAGGTACGAGTACGTCTTGGTGACCACGTGGTCGCGCGGATCGAATCCGGACGGCACTCGCGAGGCTCGCAGCACCCCCATCGATTTCGGCAGGTTGCGCGTCAGCGCCAGAACCCAGCCCCTGCTCGGAATCGCGCGCCGAGTGTCGAAAGCCACCATCTGTGCGCGTGCGTGCACGCCCGCGTCGGTGCGGCTCAGCGCGCGCACGGGACTCGCGTCGGGATCGATCGCGCGCACGGCGGCATCGAGTTGTCCTGCGACGGTCCGTATCCCTGGCTGACGCGCGAGCCCGTGGAAGTCCTGCCCATCGTACGCGACGGTCAAGAGCACGCCTCGTTGTGTTGTGCCGTTCTCGGGTCCGCTTTCCATGCGATGCCCCGCCGGGCTCCCATCCTCCGGGTCCAATGCACTAGCGTCTATGGGGCACGAACGTCGTTCCATTTGCGTCAACTTCCGGATCTGGTACCTCTGGTCGAGAGTCGACAGCCTTGAGTCGAGAGCGCCGGAAGGGATCGCTGACTCTTGACTCAAGGCTTTCGACTCTCGACGCGGGGCTCCGGTGCATCAGTCAACACAACCTACTGGGTCGTAGGACTCGTCGGGCTGGGGCGGAGCCCCGCTAGGATCTGGGCACGAAACTCATGGGCACGCTTACATCGACACAGCCATCGGTCGGCCGTGGAAAACGGCCGCTCCGGAACAGCTGCAGGATGCAGGAGGTGACCCCGGGGTCCCGTATGGTGTCGGACGTGACGGCGGCGCCGCACACCTGACCGTCGCTCGATATGCGCACCTGCACGCTCACTTTGCCCTCGAGCGTCGAATTCTGCCGGAGCGCGCGTTCGTAGCAGCCGCGAGCCTGGCCGCCCTTTGCGTGCAGAGCGGATGTCAGCAGCCCCGTGACTCTGCCCTCGCATTCGCCGGCGCATTCAGCGACGGAGCGTTTGGGTTTGGGCCCTTTCACAGCCGGCGCAGCGTCCGCCGAGGCATCGGGCGCGGGAGGTGGAGGCGGGGGAGGTGGTGGCGGCGGCGGGGTCAGCGCCGCCGCGGCAGTGGGCGTCGACGTCGGCGCCGCGGGGGCGGGCGCTTGGTGGCGAGTGGCTTTGAATAGCAGCATCGCCCCAATGAACAGAAGCATGACTACCGTCAGTACGATGTAGCCTTTGCTGGTTCCCGATTTCCGGGCTGGTGGACTCGTGCTCGTCATGGTGCTGCTCATTCGTTGTCGGCTGCTCGCCAACTCGATCCAAGGCGCTTCGCGACTATAGCTTCCGATCGGCCCAGAAGCGAGTGCCCTGTGCCGGCTCCCGCAGCCATGGCCCACAGCGTGTGCGGTTTGGACGGAACGTGTGCGAACAACCACCCTGGCGGCTGACCAGACTGGTTGAAAGTGCGTTTCTGGGGCGAGGATTCGCCGACTGGAGCCTCGGCCCATTCGCCGCGGAATTCGACGGCTTCGCCCCGTTCGAGGCCGTGGAATTCTGCGGCGAATCACGGAGACAGGGCACTAGCGGCCGCCCGTTACGAAGAACGAGAACGCGGTGTCCCCCCAGTGCCGCGCTTGCCAGAACTCCAGAATTCCGGATAGCGTTACGGCCTGGTCGCGACGATGTTCGACGGCGACAGTCGCCGGGCTTCCCAGTATCCCGGAGTCGACGAGCCGCTGGATGCTTTGGCTGGCGGACGCCATGTCCGCCCACGGTGGGTCGCAAAGAACCAGATCGAACTGTCCGTGCTCGAGCAGTTGTCGCCGGGCGCGCTCGACGGGCGCCGACAGCACCGCCGAACGCTCGCCGAGTCCAAGCTCGTCGAGATTGCGGCGCAGGACACGGACCACGTCGCGTACCGATTCGACGAACACGGCGAACCTCGCGCCTCGCGACAGGGCTTCGATTCCGAGCGCGCCCGTGCCCGCGTACAGATCGGCGACCCGAAGGCCACTCACTGCTCCCAAGATGGAGAAGAGTCCCTGCCGCGCTCGGTCGGCGGTGGGTCGCGTCGACCATCCTGCAGGCGCCTTGAGCCTTCTTCCTCCGAGCTGCCCCGCCACGATCCTCATGTTCCGTACCGGATTCGGCTGACAGGACCCCCCCCAAACCTCCCGTCGACCTTCGGTCGCCGAAGCTTGGGGACGCGCCGAGGGGGCTTGCGAGGCAGGCTTTCTGATGTCTGGACGCATCGCATGCTTGAGTTCACCCGGTTTCGATCTTGCTCCACATCTGGCGACGCATCTTCTGCCGGGTGCGATGGCGACGCGTGAGGGCGCGCGCAGCGCTCCAGGCGGCGAGCAGCTCACCCTCCTGACCGAGGCCAGGCAACACGGTGGGCCCGACCAGGTACGTTCCTCGAATGGGCCCCCGGTAACTCTCTCCCGCGAGATCGTGCCAGCCGGGTGGGTCCACCTTCCATAGCCATTGCATCGGTTCCGCTCCTGGCGTCGATTCCGCCACATGGATCCGATCCACGTCGTGCGGCTTGCCGCTCGACGAATCCCGAAGGGGCAGCCCGTCGTGCGGGCTGTCGACGACCAGCATATGGTCGTCGAGGAAGGGGATGTACTCGCGAAGCGTCGCGAGCACGGCCTCTCGTGCCTCGAGCAACGTCAGTGCGCCGCGGAGGGGCAGGAGCGCTTCGGCGACGAGCAACGCCTCGCCCTTTCGGCCGCGGGCGATTGTGGGCGTGCGCGCACTGGTCTCCCGGCGTTCGACGCTGTCTTCTTCCCTGGGGTCGATCCGTTGCAGATGGATGGTCGGGCGACGCGGGTCTGGTCGGTGTGAGGCGGCGGGAACCAAGAAGGACTCCTGCGGCAGAGGATCGGGCAGGAGCTGACGCCTCACTACCAGGCTCACGACGAAACGTCCTGCCACGGCCGTCAGACGTGGCCAGTCGCGCCGCGCGTGGGGCGTGATGCCTTCACCTCCGGCCAGCTCGGCCAGCAGTTCGCCAGAGAGGTCTGTGACGAGCGCAGACGCGCTCGTGAGCTCCTCGTCGCCGTCCTGCAGCACTCCGGCAACCGCGCCGCCGTGAACCACCAGCGATACGGCGCGGCCGCCGAGTCGACATTCTCCACCGTGCGCTTCGATCCGTTCCAGCAGGAACTCGGCGAGCTCGTCCTCGCCACCCGCCAGCGAATGGACGCCGCGTGTCCATGCTCCGTGCAATCGGGCCACCGCGAAGGGAGGCAGTTGATCCGGTGCCACCGCCATGTGCGAGGCGAACACGGCAGGCCACAGGACGAGAGCACGGTAGGGATGTCCGACTGGGAACTTGCCGAGCAGATCGTGCTGCGAACTGCCCCGAATGAACGGCAGAGTCGCGGCCAACCTGCCCGTTTCGAGGCGTTCCCAAAGGGAGCCCGGGGGCCAGGCGAAGTCGCGTTCGAACGTCACGTCCGCCGACGCGTTGACCTGCGCGAAGGAGGCGTACAGCTCGTCGACCAGCTGGCGCACCTCCGGAAACTCGCGATCCACTTCTCGAACGAACAGCTCCATGTCGGGCGGCACGTGCATTCGCCGTCCCGAGCTCATGAACGCGAACATCGGCTTGAGCGGCTCGACCCGGCGGCGAAAGCGGGGAGTCTGTGCCAGCTCGTGCAACACACGCCGCCATGCCGGCGACGTGCCCGACAGCAGGGTGAAAGTCCGCCTCCGAAGCAGGTGACCCTCGAACTGGTAGTTGCAGGGACGCTGTCCCTGTCCGAGCAGCAAGACACGGAAGTCACGCCGAGCCAGGAGCGCGGCTGCAGCCAAGGCCCCGAGCGAGCGACCTAGGACCACGACGTCGTAGTGTCTCGTCGTCATGGGCTCTTGATGACGACGCGAGGGCGCTGGCCCGGATCACCCGGCAGCACGACCATTCTGTCGGCTGCGATGATCTGGAGCACCTCGACGAGCAGCTGGTGCTCCTCTGTCAGGATCCGCGCGGCGAGCGAGTCCTCGTTGTCGTCTTCCAGCACCGGAACCGCACGCTGGCCGATGATTGGGCCCGTGTCCACACCCTCGTCGACCAGGTGCACGGTGCAACCGGCCACCTTCGCGCCGTACGTCAGGGCCTGCCGCTGCGCGTGCGTGCCAGGGAAAGACGGGAGCAGCGCGGGATGGATGTTCACGATGCGCCCCTGATAGCTTCGGACGAACCCACCGGTGAGTACGCGCATGAAACCGGCCAAGACGATCCACTCGACGCCGGCCTCACGCAAGGCTGCGAGCAGCGCGTCCTCGAAGGCCTCGCGGGTCGCGTAGTCGCCGTGCGCAATGACGCACGTGGGAACCCCCGCGCGCGCGGCGCGTTCGAGCGCGAGCACGCCGGGCTTGTTGGAAATGACCACCCGCACCCGTGCGTCGAGGGTTCTGGACGCCGTGGCGTCGAGTATGGCCTGGAGGTTGGTTCCGGTCCCCGATACGAGCACACCGAGCTCAAGTGTCGCCATGTGGGCTTGCATACCATTGCCCGGCTCTGCGGACAGCCGCCTGTAGGCGCCCGTCCCGCTCGCTAGTGCGAGCGGCCCACCGACCGTCCAGGCCCGGGCGACCACGCAAGCCCCGGGTTGACGCGAGCACGACCCTCGCCGCATCC
>JAFGIS010000413.1 GCA_016929495.1 Polyangiaceae bacterium
GAAGGGGGCCGGCACAAGGGTCATCAAGACGGCGGTCCGCGCCCCTCTGATGAATTCTGTGGTCGAGAGATTGCTCCGCAGCGTGCGGCGAGAGTGTCTCGACCATGTGATCATGGTCGGAGAGCACCACCTGGACAGCGTTCTCAGAGAGTACGGGTTACAGTACTTCAATACCCTCAGACCTCACCAGGGGATCGGCCAGCAAGTTCCCGTACCATCCGTAGCACCAGGGACAGCCTGCCCGGATCCGCGTCGGGTCGTCGCGCGGCCGATCCTCGGTGGACTCCATCATGACTACCAGATCGCGGCATGATCGAGCGCGGATGACATCGGGAGCCAGTACACGACCGAGCGCGGAGGTGTGCTTTGGATTAGCTCAGCGAGGCGGGTCCATGGGCCGGAAGTTTGCTCACGGCTCAGACACGCCGCGCAGCGAGGCGGTGCGGAGCTGCGAGGGCGCTTACGTGACCTACTCGCCCGTCAGGTGCGGCTCGAGGCCAACCGCGTCGTGAGCTGTGAGGACTGTCCCACACCGGCAACCGAGAGTGCCGTCAGCCAGCTCGTCCCGCTGGAGCGACGAGAGCCTCAGTGATTTCGGTCGCAACGCACTTGCGCCACGGGATCTTCACGATGTCCTGAGTCGCAGCTGGGCGGCGTCTCGAGAAGCTAGCGGCCTGGCCCGCGGTTTCTTCCAGCGCGAACCACTGCAGATCCCGACACTAGTCAGGGCGACGGCGACCCCGTCATAATCCGTCCATGGATGTGAGTACGCTGATTGACGCGATCGTCAGGCAGACGACCGTGCTCGTGGCACAGCTTGCCACGGCTGGCGGCGGCCGGCCGCAGCTCGCGCACACGGCCAATCAGGTCTTCTTGGACTTGGTCGATTCGCTCAAGGAACAGGGCCTGAACAGCAAGGTCATCGCCGACATGTTCGGGCTGGCCCTACGCGCCTACCATGCCAAAATCGAGAGGCTATCCGAGAGCCGCACCATGCGCGGCCGGTCGCTCTGGGAAGCGTTGCTCGAGTACATCGCGAGCAAGGGCCCGGTGCAGCGGGCGGACGTCTTGGCGCGCTTCAGCTACGATGATCCGATCAGCGTACGCGGCGTGCTGAAGGACCTGGTCGATTCGGGCGTGGTGTACCGGACAGGCCGCGGCGACGACGTACACTACCGCGCGGCCGAAGAGCGAGAGATCGCGACCGGCAGGCGGGGTGACGAGGAGGCGGTCGCGAACCTGGTGGCCATGACCGTACACCGGCTGGCTCCGGCCAGCCGTGAGGAGCTCGCCAGCGCTCTGTCGCTCGACCGGGAACGCCTGGACCGTGCGCTCACCAAGCTGCTCGCTGACGGCCGTATTCGGAGGGAGGGCTCCGACGAGCGGTTCGTGAGCGACGGCTGCATCCTGCCGCTCGGCGATCCACTGGGCTGGGAGGCGGCCGTGTTCGACCACTACCAGGCGATGGTCAGCGCTCTATGCAACAAGCTCAGGATGGGGACCAGGCGCGCCAGCGCCGGCGACCTCGTGGGCGGGAGCACGTTCAGTTACCGCGTGTGGCGCGGGCATCCTTACTACGAAGAAGCCGTCGGCTTGTTGGCCGAGTTTCGCGCGCGGGGCAGCCGGCTCCGAGACACGATCGCCCAATACAATGGCACGCACTCGGCCGCCGAAGAGGACACCGTGCGCGTCATCAGCTACGCGGGGCAGAACATCATTGGGCTCGAGAGCACAGGGGAAGAAGCACATGACTAGCCACAAGACGGTCGGGACAGGGATTGCCCTGGCTCTAGTGGCCTGCGGTGGCCGAATCGCGACTGACAAGGGGACGGAGTCGCATTGGCTCAGTATCTGCGTCGATGATTCCGATTGCGCCTTCGGCAGCTGCCTGTGCGGGCGCTGTACGCTCGAGTGCAGCGAGGATACAGAATGCCGCTGGCCTCTCGACGTGTGTGTGGCGCCCGGCGAGGACCCGGCGCTCGCGACCTGTACGGCGCCCCCTAGGGGGCTGTGCGGGATTTCGTCGGCGCCCGAGGGGACCAGCCGGCTCAGCGAGGCGCTGGTCATCGAGCGAGAGCAATGCACAAAGCACAGGGAAGTCCGGTTCGTGCTGAACCGTGACGCGGACGTCTCGGGGAAGTACCTGATCGATGACGGCTTCATCCACTCGGTGGCCCTCGCGAACGACGAGTTCGTCATCGCGGGCGTGCCCGCCGCTGCCGACGTCTCCCGAGTAGGCATGGACGGGAGACTCATAGCGAGGTACACGGTGGAACCGAAGCTTCTGGCGGGCTCGGTGTTGTACTTCAAGCAAGTCATCGCTCGCACGGACGGGCAGATCGCCCTGCTTGGATACGAGGGGAGAAGTGACCCTGACGGAAGTGACATTGACCCCTCCCCGTGGATAGGGATCCTCGATGCCGACGGACGACTGTCCTCGGAGCAGCGTCTGGACACCGGTCTCGACACGTATGTGAAACTGTGGCTCGGGCTCGAGCCCTTGCCAGGGGGAGGCTACGTGTTCGCACGAAGACACGGCCCCGACTGGTCCTCCTTTCTCGTCTGGTCGAAGCTCGACGAAGACGGCAGAGAACTCTGGCAAAGGACCGTCCGGATCGAGCAGCCTGGCGGCCAGCTTCCGGGCACGATCGTCGTGACGAGCGACCAGAACGTCCAAATGCTGATGACCTCCGCCCAGGACGATGAGGCGTACGTGGTCACGTCGGATCTGGACGGCAACTACGTCGAGCATCGACAGAGGGACCTTGCCTTGGTGCATGGCTGCTGAGCGCAGGTTGCAGCCTCAGTGGATTCTCGAGTAGCCAGAGTCTTCAATGACCGCCTTCAAGCGCA
>JAFGIS010000414.1 GCA_016929495.1 Polyangiaceae bacterium
AGAGCTGATCACGCGCGTGGCGCTGGAAGCCCAGATGCGTTTTGCCATCCGAGAGGGCGGCAAGACGGTTGGCGCTGGCGTCATCACCGAGATCATCGAGTAGTCCGGCTCGCTGCGTCGGGACGGCCCCGAATGCCTTCGGGCCGTCCCCGCAGCACCCGACAGAAAGGCGCACAACCATGGCTGACGCGACGAAGATCCGGATTAGACTCAAAGCCTTCGACCACCAGCTGCTCGACAAATCGACGACCGACATCGTCGAGACGGCACGACGCACGGGCGCGCGCGTCGCCGGCCCCATCCCGCTACCCACCGCCATCAGGCGCTACACGGTGCTGCGCGGTCCGCACGTGGACAAGAAGTCCCGCGAGCAGTTCGAAGTCCGCACCCACAAGCGCCTCCTCGACATCCTCGAACCGACACCGCAGACGCTCGACGCCCTGATGAAGCTCGACTTGTCTGCTGGCGTAGACGTCGAAATCAAGAGCTAGCCGCGAGGGAGTCATGGCCAACATCGACGTATTCAACCTTGAGCGGAAGAAGGTCGGCGAACTGACGCTCGCCGACGAGGTCTTCGCCGCAGACGTCAAAGAACACTTGGTTCACGAGGTCGTGGCGGCCCAGCTCGCGTCCAAGCGCGCTGGGACGCACGCGGCCAAGGAAAGAGCCGCCGTCGCCGGCACCAAGAAGAAGCTCTACAAGCAGAAAGGCAGCGGTCGGGCTCGCCACGGCACGATTGGAGCCCCGGTCTACGTGGGCGGCGGCCGCGCGCATCCCCCGAGGCCCCAGGACTGGACCCACCGTCCTCCGCGCGGCGTCAGGGTGGGTGCCCTCAAGAGCGCGTTGAGCCTTCTGTTCAAGGAAGGTCGGATGACTGTCGTGGACAAGATCGAGCTCGGCGAGATCAAGACCAGGAAGCTCGTGGGCGTGCTGGCCGCACTGCAAGCGCCCAAAAAGACACTGGTCGTCGACGACAAGGCGAACGCGACGCTCAGGATGTCCATCCGAAATCTCGCATCCTCGCAGTTTTTGCCCCCCGAGGGCGTCAATGTCTACGATCTGTTGAGGCACGACCACCTCGTGCTTTCGCAAGACGCAGCCAAAGCGCTGGAAGCGCGTTGCCTGGAGCGCAAATCATGAGGCAGCAAGACGTCATCAAGCGGCCCATCGCGCTGACCGAGAAGGCGACGCGGTTGAAGGCTGACAACAAGGTGGTGTTCGAGGTCGCCCTCGAAGCCAACAAGGCCCAAATCCGCAGCGCCGTCGAGGAGCTGTTTTCGGTGCGGGTCACGGACGTGAACACGATGATTCAGCGCGGCAAGCGCAAGAGGATGGGCCGCCGAGTTGGCCCTCGCCCCAACTGGAAGAAGGCCATCGTCACACTGCGTGAGGGTGACGAGATCCAGTTCTTCGACGAATCCCAGGAGTAGCAGCGATGGCAATTCGTGCTTTCAGACCGACATCCGCGGGGCGCCGTCACTACACGTGCAGCGATTTCTCGGAGCTGACCGCGTCCGCGCCGCTCCGACAGCTGCTCGAGCCCCTGCCGAGCACCGGCGGGCGGAACAACCACGGACGCGTCACGTCACGATTCCGTGGTGGCGGCCACAAGCGCCGCTACCGGATCATCGATTTCAAGCGGAACAAGGTCGGCGTCCCCGCGAAGGTAGCGGAGATCGAATACGATCCGAACCGCACCGCCCGCATCGCGCTGCTCCACTACGTCGATGGCGAGAAGGCGTACATCCTCGCTCCCGACGGCCTCAAGCAGGGTGACCAGGTGTTGGCGAGCCGGCACGCGGACATACGGCCCGGCAACTGCATCCCCCTGTCCTTCATCCCAGCAGGCACGATGATTCACAACGTCGAGATGCGGCGGGGCAAGGGCGCTCAGCTCGTACGTTCTGCCGGCGTCGCTGCCCAGCTGATGGCCAAGGATGGGGACTATGCCCAGGTCAAGCTGCCGAGCGGCGAGGTGCGAAGGATCCACGTGCTCTGTCGCGCGACCGTGGGCCAGGTCTCCAACGTCGAGCAGCAGAACGTGAATCTCGGCAAAGCGGGGCGCCGGCGTTGGCTCGGGCGTCGCCCGCACAATCGAGGCGTCACGATGAACCCCGTCGACCACCCCATGGGCGGCGGCGAAGGCCGGAGCAGTGGTGGTCGGCACCCGTGTTCTCCGTGGGGGCAGCTGGCCAAAGGACTCAAGACTCGGAATAACAAGCGGACCGAAGGGATGATTGTGAAGCACCGGAAGGCAAAGGGCTGAGGCATGGCGCGCAGCATCAAGAAGGGACCGTTCATCGACGGTCATCTGTTGATTAAAATCGAGGCGGCCCAGGATCAGCAGACCAAGAAGGTTATCAAGACCTGGTCTCGCCGCTCCACGGTCATCCCCGAGGCGGTCGGCCTGACCTTCGCCGTCCACAATGGTCGCAAGTTCGTGCCCGTGTTCGTCACCGAGAACATGGTGGGACACAAGTTTGGCGAGTTCGCGCCGACACGGACCTTCCACGGCCATTCCGGGGACAAGAAGGCCGCCAAGCCTGGCGGCGGTGGCCCCTCCAAGGCGCCGCCAGGAAAGGCCTAGGCCGGGTCGGCCCGACTCCGGCCACGTCCTGTGGTGGCCCGGCTGAGCGGCAGACATCGACGTTTGGGCTTTGACGGGTCGTAGCGATCCTGCGAAGGCGCCTGTGTGCGAGTCGCTCCTCGGAGCGTCGTCGGTCCTGCAAACCTCGTCGAGCCGACCGCCCTCATGGGCACGGCGCACACGCCGCGATCCAACACCAATGCCGCGGCCTGGGGCGGATCGATCGACTACTACGACTTGGTCTACGACGCCGACTACGTGATCAACGTTCCGAAGTGCAAGACGCAGGGGTCGATCAACTTCAGCATGGGGATCAAGGGCTGGTTGGGGAACATGATTCGCCCCAGCGATCTGCACAGCGGCAATCTGGCCAACAAGTGCGCCGAAGCTCACTTGATCAAGCAGGAGGACTTCGTCGTACTGGACGCGACGCGGGCCATGGTGACCGGCGGCCCTTCGCAGGGGGGCACCATGACGGACGCGAAGATCGTGGTTGCGTCTCGGGATGCCATCGCAGCGGAAGTCACGGGGCTGGCCATCATCCGGTACTTCGGAGCCCAGGTCGGCGCGACCGGCGGCGCGCATTCGGTCCTGCCGTGGGATCAGAACCAGATCAAGCGGGCGCTGGCGCTGGGGTTTCCCGGGTGGCTGAGTACCGCCGAGGACTTCTCCTACAGTCCATCGGGAATCGACGAGCACGCCGCGATCATGGCCAAGCGCACCGCCTAGGATGGATGCCCGTCCTGTAGCCTTTCGTTCTGGTGCCTGCGTCTTCGCAGCTGGCCTCGCGCCGAGACTCGGGTGTGTAGAACGGGCGCCGGCCTACTGGCCGTGCCGTGTTGGCACGGTTGACGGGCACCGAGGTTCCACGTTGCCCTTGTCAGTGCGGCAAGCCCCACGCTAGAGTCGCGCCGCGCAGCAGGCGGGCTGCTGGCATCATCGAGGGTCGCGTTGCGCGCTGGCCCGGTGAGCAGTCGACCGCTGCTGAGGAGGCCAAACGCAACATGCTGTCCGACGGGCTCTCGGTCGAAGGGTTTCTCACTGATAGCGGCACCGGAGCCGGGGTCGGCGGGCTTGCCGTCGAACTGTGGTCGCCGAGCGAGCAGCGCCGCCATCCCCTTGCAGTCGGCGTGAGTGATGACG
>JAFGIS010000035.1 GCA_016929495.1 Polyangiaceae bacterium
AGCGCCAGATGTACGGCCGCGCGGGCTTCGCGCTGCTGAAAGCCCGCGTGCTTCCCTTCGAGCCCCTGTCGGCGCCATGAGGAACACGCGACAGACCCCGCAAATCAAACCGAGGCCTCTGCGGCCGGCCGTCGAGCCGGTGAGCCGGTGGCCAGGCCAGTTGACCGGGCGCGGCCGCCTACAGGTCACCCTTGAATGCGCGGTCGAGGATCGCCGGCCCGAGGGCACCGAGCTCGCGGCCAACAGGCGCCCGGATAGCCGCACAGCGGGAGCTGGTAGCTTCGAGGACCCCGAGTCGACCAAGCACTCGGCGCTGGTCGGGGAGTAGTGGAAGCGGAATGCGAAAGCCTAGCAGCCTGTCTGTCTGGAGCTTCCTCGTGTCATGAGTGGACTTCTCGACTAGCCGCAGAACCTCACGGTTCCATGCCCACAGGACTGTGCACAGGTACTCTGGCAACACGCCAGCGTGGGGTATCAGCGCCTTCATGTCCTGGTTGACGGTTGCTGACACGAGGAGCACGGCCGATGGGAACGTGTGGGCGAGGATCATCCCACGGACTACCACGAGCACCGCGCCGGGGTCGATGAGCTTGGCGGGGGTTTCGGCGATCGCACGCTCCGAGATGTGGTCGATCGCGTCCGAGATCGCGCGTCGCTTCATGTCCTTGGGAGTCACCCAGGGAACTTGTCCCTCCCAGTAGGAGGGTTCTACCTTCGAAGGCGTTCCGCCGCCGCGGACGGACACAAAGTCTCCGAGCGGGACGGCGGGAGACGTCCTCGCAAGACTCTCGATCTCCCGAGCAGCGATCTGGTCCCAGACTGACCGAATCGCCCTATCCGCGGAGTCTCGCAGCCGACACGCCTCCTGGACCCTGGAGGACAACAGCTCCAGCTTGGCCACGATGCGGCGCTGCTCGGGCACCGAGGGGAGGGGGACCTCCATAGAGAGCAGGTGCTCCTCTTTCAGGCGATTTCGGCTGGTCGGCGTCGCTCCAAAGCTGAGTGCCAACGCCGCGTTCCAGATACGTTCCTGGCTGAAGTAGAGCCACAGGAAGCGGGGATCGAGGCGGTCTCTGTCCACGTCGAAACACGGGAATTCGTTCGAGACGAAACACCCCGTGTGCTCAGGCGCCGCGACCGCGAAGGAGCCCTTCCAAGCGAAGAGCCGGTTGTAGACGAAGTCGCCTTCTTCGACTCGATAGAGCGTCGCAGCCTTGACCGCCGATCCGGGTTTGCGGTCCTTGATGTAGAGGCCTTTTGAGTACCAACGCGCACCAAGCACCGGGTACTCGACTGATCCGTCGACTTGTGTCTGACGACCGCGGACGGGACTGAGCAGCTCCCCTAGCCGCACCATCGGCCATGCCAGGCCGGTCACGCGTTCCTCGGGTTGATCAGGTTGACGACGACGCGCGTAAGGATGTCCTTGTCCTGGGGCAAGCTCTCGGCCACGAGGAGCGTCATCGCGACGAGCGCGTTGTCCGCGATGCGCTTGCCGCCGTCGGGGCGGTAGAGCGCGCGATTCTTTTCGAGGAACCACAGGAAGAGCGCCGCGCCGATCCGCTTGTTGCCGTCAACGAAGGGGTGGTTCTTGATGAGGCCGTAGAGGAGTTGGGCAGCCTTCTCCTCGAGACTCGGGTAGAGATCCTTGCCGTCGAAGGTCTGCGTCACGTTGGCGAGCGCCGAACGGAGACTGTCGTCCTTCTCGCGGCCGAACAGTTGGGCCGCACGAGACTGCTCTCGCAACCGCTCGATGATCCGCCGTGCTTCCTCGTGGCTGACGGGGGTGACCGCACCAGCCGAGACCTCCGCGGTTGCGACGCACTGGTGATCGTAGTCGTCGAGAAGGTCGAGCGCGTACGAGTAGTCCGAAACAACTCGCAACACGGCCGCGGCCTCGTCTCCGGTGAGCACGCGGCGCTCGGCGATATCGGCGACGAGGCGCACGGCCTGGCTCAACTCCTTCAGCCGACGCTCGTTGACCGAGTAGCCCTTGAGGATGTGGTCCCGCAGCACTTTCGTCGCCCAGATGCGGAACTGCGTGCCGCGCTTCGACTTCACCCGATAGCCAACCGAGATCACGACGTCGAGGTTGTAGAGTCGGACTGAGCGCCGAACGGTTCGCCCCGCCTCAAGTTGAACTACCGAGGATTCCTCGGTAGTTCCCGCCCGCTTCAACTCCCGCTCCTTGTACACGTTGCGGATGTGGAGGCCGATCGTGTCGGGGTCCTTGCCGAAGAGGTCGGCCATCTGGCGCTGCGTCAGCCAGACGGTCTCCTGGGCAACGCGTACCTCGAGAGACGCGGCGCCGCCGGACAGGCGGTAGAGCACTACCTGCGCGTCAGCAGTCGGGTTCCTGGATCTCGTCGCCACTGTCGCCGTTACGGCTTCTGCCGTCCGAGGAGGATGCGGATCTCGCCCATGATCTCGATGATCCGACGCTCCTTCTCGAGGATGCTTTCGACGAGCTGCTCGGGGGGTAGGCGTTCGAGGTCCTCGGCGGCGTTCGGGTTCTTGATGTCGAGGTTAACGGAGACGAGCTGGCCAGCGCCGTTGTACTTCAGGATGTCCTCGACTCGGACCTTCCAGGCGCGCTCGTTCTCCTTGCGCTTCTTCCACCAGGCGATGCAATCGGCAAACTCGTCGAACTGCATAGGCTGCGTCTTCGTGTAGTTCTTCCGGCCCTCGGGTAGGGCGATCTCGTAGAACCAGGTCGTCTTCGTTGGGCGAGAGCGGTCAAAGAAAAGGAGGTTAGTGGGGATCGAGGTGTAGGGCGCGAAGACGCCGTTGGGCAGCCGAACGACGGTATCGAGGTTGAACTCCTTGAGGAGCTGCTCCTTGATGCGAGCGCTGACGCCATCGCCGAAGAGCGTGCCGTTCGGAACGACGACCGCGGCGCGGCCCCCGTGCTCCGAACCATGCCCCGCTCGCTTGAGCCGCCGCATGATGAGCTGCAGGAACAGCAGCGCCGTCTCCGATGTCTGCATGTCGGCCGGGAAGTTGCCCTTGACCCCGGCCTCCTCCTCACCACCGAAGGGCGGATTGGTGAGCACCACGTCGACTCGATCGCGATCGCCCAGCTCGGTCAACTTCTTCCGCAGACTGTTCTCGGGGTCGACCTGGGGTGTCTCGAGCCCGTGTAGCAGCAGGTTCATCTGGCAGAGCAGGTAGGGGAGTGGCTTAGCCTCCCCGCCGGTGAGGCTCCGTTCCTGGAGAGTTCGTCGGTCCGCCACGGTCTTGCACTGCTTCTCGAGGTGGGTGTAGGCCTCGACCAGGAAGCCGCCCGTACCGCAGGCCGGGTCGAGAATGGTCTCACCCAGCCGCGGGTCCGTGACCGTGACCATGAAGCGGACGAGGGCACGCGGCGTGTAGAACTCGCCGTTCTCACCGGCGGCGTCCCGCATCTCCCGCAGCATCGTCTCGTAGAGGTGGCCGAGCGTGAACAGCTCCTCCTGGGCAAGGAAGTGGATGCCGCTGACCTTGTTGAGCACGTCGCGCAGGAGGTAGCCCGAGATCATGCGGCAGGTGATGTCCTTGAAGACGGTGGCGATGACTCGCCGCCGCCGGGCAACGCTCGTCTCGATTCCTCCCTGGAGAGCACGCAGATGGGCGAGCAGGCCCGTGCCTCGCTTGCCATCGGGGCGCATCGCCTCGTCCTGGTTGACGAAGGCGAGCAACTCGGGGCCAGTGATGCCCTCGGCCTTGGCGGCCCAGTCTCTCCAGCGATAGGGCGCCTCGATCGCTGGGCGGTGCCGCTCGCCGCGCATCTTCGCCTTCGACTCCTCGATCTGCTCCATGTCGTCGAGGAACTTGAGGAACATCACCCAGGTGAGAAGGGGCAGCCGGTCGATGTCCGTCGATAGCCCCTTGTCCTTCCGCATGACGTCGCGGGCGGACTTGATCAGGCTCCCGAGTTGCTGGGCCGTCGTCTCGGGGGTTGAATGGCGCTTCGTCTTCCTGGTCCTAGGCATCTCTCACTCGGTCACGCGGCGTACAGCAGGGTCTGGAGCTTGTTGACGGCCTCGACGAGTTCGCGCTCACCGCCGAAACGGCCGGCGATCTCGATGATGTTGCCGTGCGTGCTGATCGGCGGCACTTCCAGGACCTCCGGGATGACGAACTGGGCCGTGCCGTGCTCAGTGTACTTGTCGAGCAGCTCCTCTAGCACCTGCCGAGCTTCGGGGCCGTACTGGTCGAAGAAGTCCTTCCGCTCCGTGCGCAGGCGCTGCGCCCGCTCACGGCGGGTTCGGAGTGGCGCGTTGAACGCCAAGTGGCAGAGGAGATCGAGAGGGTCGGCATCGGGTTGCTCGGCCACGCGTGCTAGCTCGTCGAAGTCGATGCCACGCTCAGCCAGACGCTCGACGATCTCGCGCCGCTGGTGGGGGTCCGCCCACTCACCGCGGAGTGCGGCGGCGGAGCGGAAAAGGGTGCGTACCTTGTCGGCCGTGTAGTCCGTGAAGCGCACCACCCGTAGCTGCTTGCCGTCGGGGTCCAGCTCGTAGACCAGGTGGGACGCGATCGCAACCTGACCGCCATCGAAGTAGAACTTCCGCGGTTGAGCGTGCTCGTCGTCGAAAGTGGCTTGGCCCTCGACGGTGCCGTCGATGAGAGACTCGTCCCGTTCAGGGAAGAGGACCTCGGGCTGCCCCTGCGGCCGCCCCTGTTCGTCGATCCGCTGCTCGGTTTCGACCGATGGATCACCATCGAACTCGGGATCGGCGAAGAGCCGGGTGGCAGACCCGGTGTAGTCGAGGATGTTGAAGAAGAGCTTTCCGTAGTCGTCGCGCACCCGGGTACCCCGGCCAATGATCTGCTTGAAATCGGTCAGCGAGTTGATGACGCGTACGAGCACGACGTTCTGGACCGTTGGTGCATCGACACCCGTCGTCAGCATCTGGGATGTGGTGAGGATGACGGGCGTCTGCCTTTCGACGTCCTGGAAGCTCGAGAGGTGGCCCCGGCCGATGTCGCCTTCTGCGGATGTCACACGACAGACGTAGTCCGGATGTTCCCGAACGAGATCGGCGTTGCGGTTGCCGAGCGCGCGGCGCATTTCGTCGGCGTGCTCCTGGTCGACGCAGAAGACGATCGTCTTGGCGTAGCGCTCGGTAGCTCTCAGGAACTCCGTGAGGTGGGCCGCCACGGCCTCCGTACGTGCGCGCAGGGCCACGACGCGCTCGAAGTCCCGGGTGTGGTACTCGTCGTCCGGGATCTCGCGACCAAAGCGGTCGAGATCGCCGCTACTCGGGCGCCAGCCGGCCGCGTCCCAGCTCGTCACGATGCGGTGGACACGGTACGGTGCCAGGAAGCCGTCGTCGATGCCCTGCCGAAGGCTGTAGGTGTAGATCGGTGGACCGAAGTAACGGTACGTGTCGACGTTGTCCCGGCGCTGTGGCGTGGCGGTCATGCCGAGCTGGTAGGCCGGCTCGAAGTACTCCAGGATCTCGCGCCAGTTGCTCTCGTCGCTAGCGCTACCACGATGGCACTCGTCCACGATGACGAGGTCGAAGAAGTCGCGCGGGTACTCACGGTAGAGCCCCGGCCGATGCTCGTCTCGCGCGATCGCCTGGTAGATCGCGAAGTACATCTCGCGGCCTCTCTGGGCGACGCCGTTCTCGATCTTCCAGCGGGCATCACCGAAGGGCGCGAAGGTCTTGTCTTTAGGATCGTCGATGAGGATGTTGCGGTCGGCAAGGTAGAGGATGCGAGGCCGGCGGTGAGCGCCCTCGCGATTCCAGCGCGAGTTCCAGAGCTTCCAGCATATCTGGAACGCGACGTCGGTCTTGCCAGTGCCCGTGGCCATCGTGAGCAGCACCCGGCGTCTGCCCTGCAGCAGGACCTGCACTGTGCGGTTGATGGCGATGACCTGGTAGTAGCGGGGCGACTTGCCGCTCAGATGGTAGCTGGGTGCGAGCAGGCACCCTGCCTGATCGGAACTCAGGTGCTGATCGCCGCAGAGGCGCGACCAGAGCTCACCGGGCGAGGGAAACGTCCCGATCTCGCGCTCGAGACCGGTCGTGTAGTCGAACTCGATGATACCGGCGCCGTTGGTGGCGAACGCGAACTTGAGTCCGAGGATCTCGGCGTAATCCTTCGCCTGCTGGAGACCGTCACCCGGCTTCTTGTACTCGGGCTTGGCCTCAACGACCGCGACAGGCATGTCCGGCCCAAAGAGGAGGATGTAGTCGGCGCGCTTTCCAGGGCGTCGGCGAGCTCTGCGACCAACGACGATGATGCGGCCATCGGTGAACGTCACCTGCTCGCGGATGCGGTGAGGCTCCGTGTCCCAGCCAGCGGTCTGGAGCCTGGGTACGACGAACCTTCGACAGGTGTCGGCTTCGTTCATCCGCTCGCCCCGAGCGGGCTAAAGGGTACCGCAGCGGCGGGCACCAGGGCCATTGGGCGGGGGAGACGGCATATGTACTCGGAGACAACCGGGAAGAGGGTTGCCGTGGGAGGCCCTCAAGCGCTGGCTTGCTCGGTCTGTCTCACGCGCTGACGCAGGCGGTAGCTCTTGCCCTGGAGCTGAATGGCCTGGGCTGGACGGTTGAACGGGCCGGCGATCCGCGTTAGCGTTCCGCGCGGGAATCGAACATGCCTGAGAGCAAGCCGAAGATGCTCGTTCTCAACCTTCACCGGAAGTGGTTCGCGCTCGTGGCCAGCGGCGAGAAGCAGATCGAGTACCGTCGCTGGACGGCGTTCTGGGAGCGCAGGATTCCGCAGCGTGCGCCGTTCACCGTGCGGTTCTTGAACGGGATGCTCCCGCCGGTCCCCGAGGTAACCGTCACGGCCACGCGCGTCGTCCGCGATTCGGCGAAGAAGGAAATCAGGATCTACCTCGGGAAGATTCTGAGTGTCCGCAACTGGCCGCCGAAATGAACGACTGACATATAGAGGTCGAGGGGGCGGACCGGGGAGGTTTCACAGCACCCCGCGATCCTTCAGCGACACCCACCGCGCCGTCCCATCGCCGGTGACGATGTGGTCGAGGACCTCGATCCCCAGCAGCGAGCCCGCGGCCGCCAGCCGACGGGTGAGCGCCAGATCCTCAGGCGAGGGCTCCGGGTCGCCGCTTGGGTGGTTGTGGCTCACGGCCACCGCCGCGGCACCGCTCAGGATTGCCGGACGGAACACCTCCCGCGGTTATGTTGCGGCCGCAGTTATGTTGCGTCGCGTGGCCATCGTGCTGGCCTGCCCGAAGTTCCC
>JAFGIS010000415.1 GCA_016929495.1 Polyangiaceae bacterium
ACGTGAGCACCGGAAGCGCAGCGAAACGCAGCCAGAAGCCGAGATCGGCGGGCGTCCTCGCGGCAAAGATTCCGGCAGTAGTGCTAGCTCTGCAGCGAACCACGGAGACAGGGCACTGTGGACCCGGATCGTGCTAGAGCCATGCGGCGATGCGGTTCCTCTGTGTCTCTGACATCCACGGACACGCCGTGGCTCTACAAGCGGTCCTGCGCGAAGCGAGCGAGCGCGGGTTCGATCAGCTTGTGGTCTGCGGGGACATCTGCTTTCCGGGGCCCGCGCCGCTGGCTGTCTGGAGGCTCTTGGTCGAGCACAACGCTCTGTGCGTCCAGGGGCTGACGGACAGGGCGCTGGTCGAGGTCGACCCTGACCGGCTCGACCCCAGGGACGAGCCCGAGCGCGCCCGACTCACCCGTTTCCGGGAGGTCCGAGCCGAGCTCGGCGAGGCCGTGCTGGCGCGCATCGCGCGGCTGCCGCCGACTACAGAGCTGCCGCTCGAATCAGGTCATACGCTGCAGGTAGTGCACGGCTCCCCAGTCGATCCCACCGAAGCGATCACACCAGACCTGTCCGACGAAGAAATCGTCGGCCTGCTCGGACCGCAATCAGGCGACATCGTCGTGTGCGGCGCTGGCCACGTCAGCTTCGATCGTCAGATCGCGGACGTGCGCGTCGTGGGCATCGGCTCGGTCGGCGAATCGCCTGGCGGCGGCTATGCCCACGCCACGCTCATCGTGAGTACGCCAGCGGACGTCACGGCGGAGCCGATGTACGTCGAGCTGCGGTCGGAGCGCTGACGAAGGGGCTGCCCCCATGCGCGGACGAAGACGCTACGCCCTGCTCGCCCTGTTCTTGTTCGCGATGGAGGTTCTCATCGCCATGCGACTCGCCCACGTGCCATTCGTGCGAGGCTCACTGGGCGACGTGCTCGTCGTTGTGCTCCTGTACTGCCTGGTGCTCTGCATTCGCGACGTGGACCGCCTCCGCCTGGCGGCCGCGGTGTTCCTCTTCGCATGCGCGGTCGAGTTAGCGCAGTACTTCGAACTCGCACGGCTGCTCCGACTCCGGCCTGGCTCGGTAGCGTCGATCGTGCTTGGCAGCGCCTTCGAGTGGACGGACATTCTCTGCTACTTCGTCGGCTGCGTCGGCGTCCTGGTGCTCGATCGCTCACGATGGCTGCGTCAGGGACGGGCGCGCTCGTAGACCGTACAGCTGGACCAACCCTCGCGTCATGGCAAGCAAGTGCCGCAGCATCTCGGCGGCGGCCGCCAGGTCCGAATCCATGGCGCCCTCCACGCGCGCCAGCAGAAGCCCGAGCATCTCCTCGGGACTCGACGCCTTGAAGATCAGTGAGTCGGTCGCGCACAACCATGTCTCCGTTCGCCGGAACTCGAGGCCGCGGTCCGTCACGATTCCACCTCGCGCTGCTCGCGCAGATCATGACCCACGTCAGCTCGCGCCGCCACCCCGCGTGAGAGCGCTCGGGAGCGCTAGCGCCGGCCCTTGAAATCCATCATCCGCTGAACCACGGCCTCGCTCTCCTCGGCGACGGCATCCTCGGAGGCGGCCTCCTCGGCGCAGCTCTCGCACAGGCGCTTGTTCTTCCCGTCGACTTTCACGGTCACGAGCTCATCGACTTCTTCGCCACATTGCTTGCAGGTCGGCATTGGGTGCGAGGATACGCTACCCTGGCGGTAGAAGACAGCAGGAGCGCACACGCCTGGTCTGCTTCCGCCTCCGTCCTCGAGCCGATCGTTCTCAGAACTGGGAGAAGAACTCCCAGGTCGCCTGCGGCTCCTGGGGCCACGGCTGGTGTCCGCCGGGAAACTCACACCAGATGGTGGGCACGTCGCAGCCCTGGTACTGCACGCAAGGGCTGGGAGCCACCGGCTGTGTCCGAGTCCCGCAGCGGTTCCTGGTGAGGTATTTGTCACGAGCCGCCCGACCGCGAGCCGGGGTCACGATGGGATCGCTGCTACCATGGAAAGCCATCATGGGGAGCGAATCGGTGAAAGTCTCCTCGTGGGGGATGACCTGCAGGTCGCCGGAACAGGGAGCGACGGCTCGAAATGAGCGAAACTCGTAGCCGACGGTGTAGGACATCATGCCGCCGAAGCTGAACCCGGTTGAGAAGACCCTGTCCTGATCGATGCACAGGTTGCCGAAGAGACGGTAGAGCATGGCCATCAGGAACCTCATGTCCCCGCCATTGGCGTTCCACCAGCCGGTCCCACTGGCCTCCGAGTTGCTCCCATCCAGCCCGTCGGCAGCGACGAAGATGGCGGTACTGTTCGCCAGAGACTTGAGCCCATTGTACCCGCCGGCAACCACCTGGCCCGCAGACCCTCCCAGCGGATGCCATACGAAGACCAATCGGTACTTCGTGTTGGTATCGTAGGCGGTCGGAACGTCCAGCACGTAGTTGCGAGAGGTGCCGTCGATGTTCTCCGTGTAGTCTCCGCTCGTGAGCGGCCTCGCAGAACCGCAGCCCGGAGTGCCCGGGCCTTGGGTACGCGTCGAGCTGCCGCTGTCCCAGCCGCTGGTGGATGCGCCCTCTCCTGCCGCGCCTTCGCTGCGCGCACGTGGCTCATCGTGGCCGGAGAGGTTCTGGCACGACGTCAGAACCGCACACGCCAGAGCAGCCGCGGTCACACATCGCAAGCGCCGACACATCTTGCCCTCGGCGGCTTGCGGCGTCGCGTTCACCATGCCATCCGTCCACCGGAGGGTAGCACCGCCTGGGCCAAGACCAAGGGAGTTGCCTGCGGTCGCAGCAGAGGGAGGTCAGCTGGACCCGACAGGCTACACACGCCTACAGGGCCGACTCCGTCGGCGGCGACCATAGGCGACCAGACGGGCGATTGACCGACCGCGGAAGGACAGGGCCCAATCGGGCTCGTCTTCAGAACTGGGAGAAGAACTTCCAGATCGCGGCCGGCTCCTCCGACCACGTGTTGTGGCCGCCGGAGAACTCGCACCAGATGGCGGGCGCGACGCAGTCCTGATATTCGACGCAAGGGCTGGGATCCACGGGCTTCGTCTGAGTCCCGCACTGGTTGCGGTCGAGGTACTGATCGAAGAAGGCCTTACCGAGAGCCGTGGCGACGAAGGTGTCGCTATCTCCGTGGAAGGCCATGATCGGGAGCGGGCCAGTGAATGTCTGTTCGTAGGGGATAACGCCCGTCTTGCCGGAACAGGGGGCGACGGCTCGAAACACGTCGAACTCATAGCCGATCGTATACGACATCATGCCGCCGAAGCTGAACCCGGTCGAGAAGACCCGCTCCAGGTCGATGCACAGGTTGGCGGTGATGTCGTCCCACATCTTCTGGAGGAACTTCATGTCCGTATCGTTAACGTTCCACCAGCCGTTCCCGCTGGCCTCCCCGTTGCTCCCGTTCATCCCCTCGGGCGCAACGAAGACGGCGCTGTTGTTCGCCAGAGACTTGAGCCCGTTGTAGCCGGGGGCCACCTGGTTGGCATGCCCTCCAAGCGGATGCCAAACGAAGACCAACCTGTACTTGCTGTCAGTGTCGTAGCCGGTCGGGACGTCAAGGATGTACTGGCGAGAGGTGCCATCGACGTCCACCGTGATCGTCGAGCTCTTGAGCGGGTTGGCAGAGCCGCAGCCGGGACTGCCCGTGCCTTGCGAACCCCCTGACCCACCGTCGCCAGACCCGCCGCCTGCGGACGAGCCACCGTCACCTGAGCCGCCGCTGGACGATCCGCCCCTACCAACGCCACCACCCGTCGCGGAGCCGCCGCTGGACGATCCGCCCCGACCCACGCCACCGAACCCCCCCCTTCCTGTGCCGCCCGTCGCGGAGCCGCCGGTGGCCACGCCGCCGGTGGCCGAGCCGCCTGTCGCCGCACCACCGGTGGCCACGCCGCCGGTGGCCGAGCCGCCTGTCGCCGTGCCACCGGTGGCCACGCCGCCGGTGGTCGAGCCGCCTGTCGCTGCACCGCCGGTGGCTACCCCGCCTGTAGCCGACGCTCCGGTCGCCGTGCCGCCGGTGGCTACCCCGCCAGTGGCCGAGCCGCCTGTCGCTGACCCGCCCGTGCTCGACGTGTCGTCATCGTCCGAGCTCGTGCTGCAGCCGAGCCACACTGGGACAGAAAGGACCGCCAAGAGCAGCCAACGGCAGGTTGCACTGCTCCTCGGTGGACGCCTCGTTTCACTCGACCAGTCTGAAGACAACATGCGCACCTCGTCGCGACAGTATGCAGTTGCAGGCCAAGGCTCGGGACGATCCGGCTCGCTGATGAACTGCGCACCATGCACCTGCGCCACGTGGATCCGTCTACGTAGCGTGGACGAGGTCGTCGGAAACACCGACACCGCAACGAACACCGTGCCGTGGTGATCGGAGCGCAGTTCTACTGTGAGACAGGGACATCCGCGGCCACCCCCCAACCAACTGTGACACACTCCTCGGACGGCCTGCAGGGGACAGAACTGTCCCCCCAAGTGTCAGCCCGCCATCATCCGGTTGAACTTCTCCGTGAGCATCGGGTCAGCGGCCATCTTGGCGCCCCAGGCGGCGGCCACGCTGCCGTAGCTCATCCAATCGAGCCCGTAGCGACCGAGGACGCCCGTGTTGCCTGTCTGCATTCCCTTGAGGATGCCGACATAGTCGCTCAGGCGTGCCACGGGTTGGCCGGGGAAGACGACTGGATCGGGATCGCCCGCATTGCCTTCCGCGACCGCCCGCTGTGCTTGCTGGGCCTGCGCCATCCGCAGGTGCATGTCCATGTTGCCGGCGCGGATCTCATCGAGCGCCGCGACTTCGTGGGCGCTCACCCCCTGTCTTTCGAACTGGATGTTGCGCTGCAGCTCGGCGAACTCCTCTTGGAGCTCCGGGTTCGCGTTGAGAGCCTCTTGCCACTCCCTGATGTAGGGCTTCACGACGCCGACCTCGTTGCGCATCGGAACCCCGAAACGCTGACAGAGCGCGACGAGCTCGGGTGGCGTACCGCCGCCCACGAACGCGTTGGCGGACGCTCCCGTGCCCTGGTGCGCGATGCTGCTCATGATCCGGTCACGCTCCCAGGCGAACTCGGCGTACTGCGCGAGCGTAAGCCCACCGAACCGGCGTTCGGGGGGGCGCACGCGGTTCTTCCGGGGCAGCTCGTCATCATAGCGGGCGAGCCATGCCTCGAGCTCTTCTTGTACTGGCGCGGGGTGACCGCCGAGCCCGAGCCACACACTCACGAGCGGTCCCTCCCAGGCGGTGAAGCCCTGCTTCGGGATCTGGCCTCGCATCCACTGGAAAACACCCTCGACCTCGGGGCGCAGGCCCGGATTGGCCCGCGCCCGCCAAGCGAGCGCAATGAGCCCCGCGGCGGTGATCCAGTCCGAAGGTCCGTAGACCAGCGAATAGAGTGCGGGACGCGCGCTGCCGGACTCCCAGGGCCCAAGGTGGGACAGCACGAGCGCGACCGCCACCTGGCACCGGTAGGTCCAGATGAACGAGTCGAACTCACCGTGCTCCGGCGGCGGAGGAGGATCCGTCAGCACAGCGACGAACGCCTGCATCCAGTCATTGCCGAATTGCTGTGCAATCTGAGCGGCGAACGGATCCCACACGTCGGTCCGGAAAACCTGGTCGGCGAGCGCAGCGATCGCCTGCTGCGCCTGCGGGTACGCGGCGGGATAGACCCGCTTCGCGTTCGTTCCCTCGTACGTCCAGATCCGCAGCGGAACCTGCGCCTTGTCGCGCCGGGGATCGGGCTCCTGGACCTGACCGACCTCGAGGACAAGTTCCGCTCCGGCGCCGCCCGCGCTACGAACTGCAACGTCGAAAGCGAGCGCCACGCTGGGTGACTCGAGAAACTCGCTGACCAGCGTATAGCTGATGTTCGCACCCTGTCCGCAGCAGTGGAAGACCGGAGCGAGCTCCCGTGTCAGCTGCCGCGTGGCGGCCGCCGTCGCGTCGCCCGGCCCCGGAAGGAAGTTGTAGTACACGTCGGGCGGATCGATCTCATTGACGAGCTCCCGGGTACGCCCGCTCTGCCAATTGCGCTCGCGCAAACGGATCAGGGCGGCCCTGTCCTCGGCGATCCCGTAAGCTTTGAACCGGGCATACTGCAGCGACAGCTTTCCCTCCGGATAGTCCGGCTGGCGGCCAAGGAGCTCCTGGAACGGACCCAGGGCGTCCGCGGGCCGCCCCACGTCGAGAAAGGCCCAACCCGCGTCGTGGAGCGGCGCGTGGTCTTTCGGGTCGAGCTCGAGCGCACGGCGGTAGTATTGGAGGGCCTCGTCCGGACGGCGGGCGTCCCTGAGCCCGTTGGCCATCGCGAGCACCGCTCGGTCGTCGTTCGGGAAGCGCTGCACGCCCTCCTGGGCGACGGCGAGGGTCGCGCTTGGATCGCCGAGCCGACGGCGAACCAGCGCCTCGCCCCAGTACAGGACGGCTTCGCCAGGAAAGGCCGCCCGAAGCAGCCGCATGATCTCGGCCGCGCTTGCCACGTTGGGTAGCCGCGGGTCATCGCGCTCGGAGGGGACCTCCATGTGCAGCGCGATGCGCAGACCGGGCTTGACAGCATGCTCCGCGAGGAATTCCCATCCCAGCGCCTGGATCACGTGCGGTTGCAGCCAGCGCCGCACCCAGTCGAGGTAGGCCAGATCAGGCGCAACGTCCACGATGTCGCCGATGATCTCGACCGCTCCGCGCAGATCCTTCTGCATCATGAGGATACGCGCCCGGGCCGCGCCGGTGGCTACGTGCACGGCGCCCGTGGCTACCGGAACCAGCGAGAGCGGATCGGGCGCAGCCAGCGCAAGGTCATCGACGAGATCGAGGTACTCGCGCTCGTTGGGCAAAAGCATCAGTGCGTCCGATGCGTGCAGCATCGCGGTGAGCAGCTCCCCACGCGCCTGAGCAGCGAGGGCATCGCGCTTCAGCTCCGCAGCCACACGGGCGCGTTCCTGGGCTCCACTGGGCAGGTTTTGAGGATCGAGTTTCTCGGTCATGGGTCGCTCAGGGAACCACGAATTGGGCCGTCGCGTCGAGGGCACGATCCATCGCGGGGGGCCGCAGCTCCTACTCTGGGTCGGACCGGGGAGTCGACCGAGGCCCAAAGGCGGGTTCGGAGCTGGGAGCTCTACCTTGTCTTCGAGACAGAGCGCTCGGCCGCTCCCGCAGGCGGCCCGAGCTCGAAGAGCGCGATTTCGGGCCGGCAATTGAAGCGCACTCGCGGCACAGCCCCACCCTCCATGCCGATGCCTCGGTTCACGTAGGAGTACATGGATCCGTGGCGATGGAGCCCGGCCGCGTAGTACTCGCCGTCTCGCCGGGTGATGCGGATCAACGGACCGAGCCCGGGAAGCACGATCTGACCGCTATGCGTGTCGCCGGCCAGGTGCAGATCGCTGCCGCCCCGCGCGGCCGTGCGCCACTCGCACGGGAAGTGGTGCAGAAACACGCTGAATCGGTGCTTCGGAACCCTCTTGAGCATGGCGTCCGCCTGCCACTCGTGGTCGACGGCGACGCCGGAAATCCAGATTTCTTGGTCGCGAACCCGGACCGGCACCGCTCGGCCTTCGAGCTTGTGCACGCCCGTTCCCGCGTAGACGTCGATGTCCGAAAACCACCAGACCTCCCAGTTCCCGCGCACGCCGAAGGTAGGGCAGATCCCGGCGATCTGCCGCATGCACGCCCGAAAGCTCCCGAGCCCGCCAGCCGAGTTGATGCCGTCTCCCGTCACCATGACCAGGTCGGGGTGCAACTCGCGGATGATTCCGGGCAGACGTTCCTCGAGCCGCGCTTTCGGATCGGAGTGAAGATCGCTGATCTGAACGAGCCGGATCGGCGCAGTGAGTTTGGGACTCTCCAGGACGACCCGGGTGACCTCCGGGTAGTACGGTTCGCAGAAGCTCCACGCCATGCAGCCGAGTGCGCCCACGCAGAGCACGGATGCCGTCCTCCGCACCCGACGCAAGCTCATCGGGCCGCGCCGGTCGGTCTCGGCAGACAGGGGACGACACCGCTTGTGGCGCCAGTGCACGATCGCTGCAAACAGGTCCCCCGCAGCCAGGAAGAAGACCAAAGCGACGAACAGGAAGACAGGGACAATCCGTTGTAGGTCCACCATCGCGAACTGGAGACTCGCTCTCGGCCTTGACCTCTACAGTCGCGGCCGTGCGAGCTTGATCCGCTTGCGCGTGTACGAGTAGCCCGTCGTGCCGATGCGCCCGACGGCATCGAGCTTGTCGAAATCGATGCGGCCCGCCGAAACGATGGCGTCCGCGACGTGCCAGAGGACGATCCGGCAGACGATGAGCGCCGTTGCGGAGTCGCCGAGCTCGAGCGTGCGTCCGGCTCGGCATTCCATGGCGATGGGCGCCTCCGCGATGCGCGCCACGTCCACCTGCTCGCACGGCAAGGCCGTGAGCCCGACGAGCTCGAGCTCGTCCACGCCATACGCGTGGTCGGCCGACGATTGGTTCATGAGCTCGAGCTGTGCGGCAGGAACGGTGTGGATCACAAGCTCGCCCGTGCGCTCGATGTTGCGTCGGGTGTCCTTGACTTCCAGCACGTCGCCGCGCTCGCGTTGGGACACGGCGATGGCACAGAGCGGTGGATCGGGACAGATGCCCATGAAGAACGAAAAGGGCGCAAGGTTCGTGCTACCGTCCTCGTTCCTCGTCGTCACCCAGGCGATGGGACGCGGCACGATGGAGTCGGCCATCAGGTGGTGAACGCGCGCCTCGTCGAGCGTGTTCGGGTCGAACTGCATGTCGCGGCAGAGGCTACGACAGTGCTGCTCGGGCGCCAAGACTGTCCCATCCCCAGGAACCGACATCGGCTCCCAGGTGCCCACCGGCGCGTGCTGCCCGGATGTGCTTCAATCACCGGATGCCAAACCGACGTTCCACCGTACTGTTCCTTGTTCTGCTATCAGCGGGGGCCGTGACCGCTTGCCACGGGAGCTCCAAGCGCGAGGGCACTGGCGGCGAAGCCGGCAGCTCCGCCCAGGACGGCATCGGAGGGCGCCAGGCCAACGGTGGCGCACCCGGACAGGCTGGCGAAGGCACGGACGGCAAGAGAAGCACCGGCGGTAGCGGCTCCACCGGTGGCACCACGACCAAGCCCATCGAGGATGGCGGGACTGTCGGGACCGGCACCGTCACCGGTGTGGTTCGCTCGGATCATTTCGGCTGGCGCCCGGACGACACCAAAGTCGCGGTGCTGCTCGACCTGGCCGAGGAATCGGTCGAGCTGCGCTCGGCCGACGACGACAGCGTGGTCGAAACCTTCGTCTCGAGCGCGTCGACCTCGGACGAGGACTCGGGAGACAACGCCAGCATCGTCGATTTCTCCGCAGTGACCACGCCCGGCAACTACTACCTCCACGTTCCGAGAACCGGCGACAGCTCCTACCCGTTCCGGATCGCCGACGACGTCTACGACGTCGTCGGCGCTGCCGCGATGAAGTCCTTCTACTTCCAGCGGGCCAACCACAGCAAGGCTCTGCCCTACGCCAGCGACGAGCTGCCCGGGTACAAGGGCCTCGGCCACACGTGGATGGACGAGGGCGAGAGCCACAAGACCGACTACGAAGCGCCTCCCGGGCCTGGTTCCGCCGACAACGGCGCGCTGGATGTGCACGGAGGCTGGTTCGACGCGGGGGACTATCAGAAGACGCTCTGGGGCCGCGGCGTGACCGAAATGCTCTGGTCGTGCGAGGTCAACGCCCGGGCCTGGCGCGACGGGCAGCTCAACATCCCAGAGAGCGGCAACGGTGTCGCGGACATCCTCGACGAGCTCCGCTGGGAGCTCGACTTCTACGTCCGCATGCAGCGACCGGACGGACACTTCATGAGCTCGGTCAAGGGCAAGGGGGGGGAGGTCGTGTCGCCCCCGAGCGCCTCGGACGAAGGCCGCGTCTACTTCGACACCACCTCCCCGAGCGGCGATGGCTGGTCAGGCGGAGGAGTCACTCTGACCCGAGCCACCGGTCAAGCCGTGCTCGCGCTGGCTCACGCAGCCATCGTCTACGATGCGGCTGGATCCTCGGACGCGGCGGACCAGTACCGCGCCGCCGCGCTCGATGGCTGGACGTGGCTCGAGGCTCAGAACGCGACCGGAGGCGAACGGCGGCTCAAGGTCGCGGCCGCTGCGGCGGTTCACAGGCTCGACTCGAGCCAGAACTCGGCGCTGGCGATGGTCGAGGACTTCCCTTGGGCGACCTGGGACGGCGCGCTGCCCTACAGCGCAAGCCCAGCCGACTCGGAGCTCACCGAGGCAGCCTGGCACTACCTCTCGGACGAGAACGCCGATCCGGACGTTCGAGCGACCGTTTCCGAGGCCGTGGGCGACGCGATTGTCGACCGCGCCTTCGGCGAGCGAGGGCTCTATGGCGGCATGCTCGGCGGCCCGGGCAATGCGTGGGACTGGTCCTGGGGCAGCAACCGCAACACCTCCCTGTACGGCGCCAACCTGATGATGGCGGCTCATTTCGGGGCGCTCGGGTCGCACTCCGAGGCCGACGTCAAGACCCAGGCTGCACGGTATCTGCACTACATGCTCGGCCTGAATCCCGTGAACATGGTGTACCTGACGAACATGGCCGCGTACGGTGGTGAGCACTCCTCGTTCCAGATCTATCATTCCTGGTACTCGCACAGCGACGAGCTCGGAGAGTTCGGCAACCCCGACTACAACGGCAAACCCCAGAGCGTGGTCGAGCCCCTGTATCCGTACTATCCGGACGACGATCAGACGTCCAGCAACGGCCCTGCGCCAGGGCTCGTCCCCGGCGGCCCGAACGCTTCCTACGGCGGCAACTACGAGATCCCCAACATGGAATACCCTGCCTACGCGTACCGCGACTGGTCGGTTGGCTGCGATTGGGATAGCAGCACCAGCGTTTGCCGCTCCTCGTCCTGGGAGGTCACCGAACCCATGTGCGCCTACCAAGGAGCGTTCGTGCTGTTGGTGTCGTTCTTCATGAGCGAGGGCTGAAGGCGCTCGCTCATCCCTGCCCCGACCGCCTCCGCCCCGGTGCCGCCCTGTCGCCCGGCATGAACCCGAGCTGCGCCTGCACTCCGTGGCCGAGCGCCTCCTGCACCGGCTGGAACGAGCGCCGGTGCGCCGGGCAGGGGCCGAGCCGCCTCAGCGCCTCGTAGTGCTCGGGCACAGCGTATCCCTTGTGGTTCTTGAACCCGTAGCCGGGAAACTCACGGTCGAGCTCGTTCATGACGGCGTCGCGCCTGGTCTTGGCCAGGATGGAGGCTGCGGCGATCGATAGGCTCTTCTGGTCGCCCTTGACGATGGCCTGGCACTTCATGGGCAAGCCCTCGAGGCGACGCGCATCGACCAGCAGGTGCGACGGCGCAGGCCGTAGCTCGAGCACAGCGCGCTTCATCGCCGCCATGCCCGCCTGGTAGATGTTGATGCGATCGATCTCCTCGGGCTCGACCAGCACCACCGACCAGGCCACGGCAGTCTCGCGAATGGTTTCTGCTAGACGCTCGCGCGTCTTGGCATCGAGCTTCTTGGAATCGTCGACGTCAACGATTCGGCAGTCGCAAGGGAGTACCACCGCCGCGGCGGCGACCGGTCCTGCCAAAGGGCCCATGCCAGCTTCATCCACGCCCGCGATGTGCTCCACCCCAGTCTCCCACAGCTCGCGCTCGTAGGTGGTGATCTGACGCAGCCTCCGGCCTTCCGAGCGGTTCTTGGCGCGGCGACGCTCGACCGCGCGCAGGATGGCCTGCGCGCCGGACCTCGGGTCTTCCCGCAGAGCCGCCTCGATCTCGGTCGGCATCGGCCGCTCTTCTTGGACGTACGACCTGCGCAGCTCGGCCAGGCTCGGAGGCATGGCGCCTACCCCACCTCGGGCAGACGCGCTGCCGCGGCGTGCGCCGCAGCCACGAAGCGTCTGAGCTTGGCCGGATCCTTGCGGCGCGGCTCACCAACAACCTCGACGCCGCTCGCGACGTCGAGGCCCCAGGGAGCCACGGTGCGCACGGCCTCGGCCACATTGCCCTCGTGAAGGCCCCCGGCCAACACGATGCTCCGGCGCTTCGCGAGCGCTACGACCAGCGACCAGTCGAACGCGTGCCCGCTCCCGCCAAGCACCCCGGTCACCTTGGCGTCGACCAATAGGCGGTCCCCCTCGTATCGGTCGGCAAGCGCGACGTCCTCGGCCGAGGCAACGCGAAGAGCCTTGTAGGCACGCGGGCCCACGGCCGCCAGGTCCCCGCTCGACTCCGCGCCATGCAGCTGCAGCGTGTCGAGCCCGACCTTCTCCTTCAGAGACAACATCTGCTGGATGCCCAGGTCGGCGACGACGCCGATGACCTCGACCGATCCACGAAGCGCGGTCGCGATCCGAGCCCCGAGCTCGACCGATAGGCAACGCGGAGAAGGCGGCACGAAGTTGAGCCCAATCGCCTGGGCCCCGCACTCCGCGGCGGCGAGGCCATCTTCGACCGAGCAGATGCCGCAGACCTTGAGCCACATGACCGGGTTCCCAGACCGTTTCACTTCCTCGTCATCCGCGTGATCCCTGTCCAATCCGGACCGGGGGGATCCCGCATGTATGCTTCGCACCGCTGCACGAACAGGGGACCGACGCCATCGTCGGGGAACGATCCGGCGAGGCGCTGGTAGAGCGACGCAGCGCGCTGGAAGTCACGGCCGATGTACGCCTGGAACGCCTGCTCCGTCAGCTCCTTGCAGCGCAGTTGCTCGCCCGACGCAGGAACATCGGGATCCCCGGAGAGCCCCGCGAGCAGCTCGTAGATCCGCACGCCCTTGGCCTTTCCCTTGACCGCAACCACATCCACCGGACGCATCAAGAACCGTGTCTTCACTACCTCGTACGTGTCCTCTCCCACGATGATGCGCGTGCCGTAGTACTTGTTGATCCCCTCGAGCCTGGAGGCCAGGTTGACGGCATCTCCGAGCACCGTGTAGTTCATGCGCTCGCGTGACCCCATGTTGCCGACGCTCACTTCGCCCGAGCTGATGCCGAAGCGGGTCCGGAGTTCCGGCTTCCCTTCGCTGGCCCACTTCGCGTTCCGCGTGTTCAGCTCGCGCACGCAGAGCAGGGCGGCGCGGCAGGCGTGCGCTTCGTGGTCAGGATCCGCAATAGGCGCGCCCCAGAAGGACATAATGGCGTCCCCGATGTACTTGTCGACGGTTCCGCTCTGACCGAGGATGATGGTGGTGAGGCTATCGAGATACTCGGAGATGTGCTGCAGCAGCGCCTCGGTCTGCATGCTCTCCGCAATCGACGTGAATCCCTCGATGTCCGTGAACATCATCGTCAGACGGCGCTTCTCCCCGCCGAGCTCCGCGCCTGTCTTGGAGACGATGAGTTGCTTGACGAGCGTGACGGGCACGAACTTGCTGAACGCCTTCAGGCCGTGCTTCATCGAATCGAGCGCGCTTCCGATTCTGTCGATTTCGTAGAAGAACGACGTGTGCCTCACGGATACATCGATGTCGAGGCGCTGGATCCGACCCATGTCGTGGGAAATGAGCGCGAGAGGCCGGAGGATTCGACGCGACACCAGGACGATGATGACGGCGGCAAGGATCATGATGCCCACGGAGATCAACGCCACCTGCGTGAGCGTGCTCTTCAAGCGGCCGACGAAGTCGTCGCTGGGCACCAGGGTACCGACGAGCCAACGCTTGCCGTAGCGCTCGGGGAAGGCATGGAAGCTCGCCATGTACTCCGCGCCTCGGCTGGTGAAGCGCACGTTGTACGTGTACCTGATAGCGGCTAGGATTTCGGGCAAGGATCTGCGTGCATCCGCCGACAGGTCATCACGCAAACGGATGGTCCGGCTCTGCTCGTCGATGCGGTACAGTCGATCGAAGGCTGCACGGAGACGCGGTGCGAGTCTGCCGACGGCCGCCGAGTAGTCCTGGTAGTTGAGCCACCTTGGAGTGTTGACCGGTCGCGTCAAATCGGACTTCTGCTTGTAGAGCCGGAACGCCTGGGCCAGTGCAGGGTCGCCGATCTCGTGGACCTTGTTGAAGCGGCACTGGCCCGCTTGGGGGCACCGGGTGATCTTGCGACGGTCGGGGTGAATGATGAGCTGTCCGTCTGCGTCGACGACGCATGCGATTCCGTGCTGTGCGACGTTGAGCCGCGAGGTGATTCCATCGCGAAGCGACAGCGCGATGCTCGAGGAGACGACCATGCGCACACTGCCGTCAGGGCCGAGGATGGGTTCTACATTCGATATCGCGAACTCTCCGTTGCGGAAGAGCGCCACGTCCGTCCAGGAGTTGGCTCTTTTCTGCTCCGCTTCCCGATACCAGCGCCTGGTGCGGGCGTCGTACTGAACGGAATCCGCCGGCACGGTTTCCTGGTCGACGGCGGTCATGTCGACGTTCAGGTATCGGTAGTACTCCGCTTTGGGGTTGCTCAGAAGGTCGGCTCTATGGATCCGGTACTCGACCTCGGGGGGGAGCGCCTTGGCCCGGTTCAGTCTGTATGTCGGCTCGTCGAACGTCTTGCCTACCATCAAGAGCGAGCCCGACGCATCACCCACGGCGACGGAGAAGACCTCACGTTGCGCTCGCACTTGCCCAATGAGGACGGAAGAAATCCGGTCCTCGTTGTCGTGGATCGTCGACAGGTCGCGCACCGCCCAGGCCACGGCAGCGGTGGTGCGCTTTGCCTGGCCCAGATAGCGTAGGACGTCCCGGTAGACCCCGCGATTGGTCGCCCTCATCGTCTGCCAGGCCGAGCGCCTCGCCGCGGTCGACATCCGCACGTACGTGTAGGAAAGGGCAGCAATCGACGACGTGCAGAGGAGCACCACGAACAGCGTCGTCAGCGCAAGGTGCAAGTGGACCTCGCCGCGCGCGAACAGCCTGGCGTGACGGAGCGGGCTCTTCATCGTTGCCTCTCGTCCTCGAAGCTCACGTAGCCATCATACGCCGCTACCGGACGGACGACCGCTACCAACAACGAACCACCTGCCCTGCCCGCGCGGGTGCCGCAGCGTCGGGCGCTTCACGAAGCGGCCCTCGAGCCCGGCCCGGTCGCAGCTCTCCCGGCCACGTGGCGGCGAACCCTCCGCCGCCCGGTATCGCCCGAGCTTCGATCACCGGGAACGGCACATCGGGTACCGCGGATGCAGGCGGCAGAACTTGTCCAGAGCTTGGAGCAATACCGTGACCGAGCCATCTCCGTTGCCGACCAAAACGTCTCGTGCACCATCGCGGTTCACGTCGGCAGCCCGGACCACCAGGGCACTCGCGGGAGCACCAGATCCTCCCGATGGGTACACCGTGGGCGAGCGTCGAAATGTACCATCGCCCTTGCCGCGCAGCAGGGCGATGGTGCCGGACCCACAATCCCCCGCTATCCCGCAGGCCGCTGCTGCTACCAGATCCGCGCGACCGTCATGGTTCAGATCCGCGACTGCAACAGACCGCGTGTTCTTGCCTCCTGCGCCATAGGTCACGACGGGGCGGAACGTACCGTCGCCGTTGCCGAGCAGGACGCCCAAGACCCCATCGGGAGCCGCATCCCCGCCCCCGCAACCACTCGCAGCGTCGGGTGAGCAATTGGCGACGACCAGGTCCAGATGTCGATCGCCGTTCAGATCCGCAACGGCCACCGACGAGGCACCGAATCCGCCGGCGTCGTATTCGACGGCGGGCTCGAAAGACCCATCGCCGTTGCCCAGGAGCACCACCACGGTGAAGAATCCGCTCCCCACCAGGAGATCGAGATGACCGTCACGGTTCACGTCGGCCACGGTCACTGACTGGGCATTGAAGCCAGCATGGGTGAGTGGCGGTTGAAAGGACCCATCACCATTGCCCAGAAGGACCCCGACGAGGCCGCCCGAGCAGGGATCGGCGTTGCACGAGTTGGCCACCACCAGGTCCGGTTTGCCATCCTCGTTCACGTCCCGAGCAGCGACCGACCAGGGGTTGACTCCCCCGGACGGGTAGGTCACGGCCGGCCCCAGCGTTCCACCGCCTTTGCCCAGGAGGACCCCGACGGTATGGGAGTAGAGATTCGCCACCACGACGTCGGGGATGCGATCACCATCGACGTCGTTCACGGCCACCGCCGTGGCACCGCTCCCGCCCGAGTCGTAGGTGGTGTACGGTCGCAAAGCACCGCGGCCGTTGCCCAGGATCACGCTGACGACGCCGCCGTCGCTCGCCTGGTAGCAGCCTGCGCTCGATCCGCAACCGGCCACGACCACGTCCAGCTGAGCATCTCCGTTCATGTCGGCCGCCACAATACCCTGAGCCGTGGATGCACCCGAGGCATAGGATCCTGCGGTCACGAGCGACGGCGCGGGCAGCGCTCGCGCAGGGCTTGCGCTGACGAGCGCTGCTAGGATCCCCATCAAACGGAACACCATGCCGAGTCGTTGCGGCTTGCGTGGATAGCTGCGGATCATTGACACCCTCCTTCGTGCCGACACAATGGCGAGCTCTGTGGGTCCAACCACGGATCGCATCCTCGCCCTTGGGTCATCCATGAGTCAATCGAGCCCGGACGTTCCGTCACGGACTGTGTCGGGGCTCCGGTGGCCAGCGCCGATCGCCCAGGCCGCGCC
>JAFGIS010000416.1 GCA_016929495.1 Polyangiaceae bacterium
AAGGGAACCCGTTGATGTGGTCCCAATGGGTGTGAGTGAGAAGCAGTCGGGCCCGTCGCCGGTCTTCGGCCAACAGCTTGCGGCCGAGGGTGCGGATCCCGGTGCCAGCGTCGAGCACGATCACTTCTTCGCCAACGTCGACCTCGACGCATGCGGTATTGCCGCCGTACGCGACATGTTGCGGCGACGGACAGGCGATGCTGCCGCGAACGCCCCAGAATTCGAGCGCGAAGCTCATCGCTGGCAGGATAGCATGGGCCGCTGGCGGATTTGCCAATGTCCAGCAGTGCTCCCGAACGGCCGACCATGTCGACGCTGCTCACTCACGCAGACAGTGGGTCGCAGCAGTGCGGTCTGGGCGACCCGAAGCGAGAAATGCGCTATAGGGCCACGCCTCGGCGCCTTGGGCGCCTCGCGGACCCCAACAGCGGCCAAGCTAGACTCGCTTCGCGCCAAGGGTGCGCGAAACAGTCGAGGTCATCCCGATGAAGCAAAGCATCCACCCACAGTACCGACCCGTGGTGTTCATCGACGGCGAGCACGAGATCGCGACGCGTTCCACCCTGAGCTCGAAGGAAACCAAAGTCATCGACGGCGTCGAGCACCACGTCATCCACGTGGACATCAGCTCGTACACCCACCCGTTCTACACCGGCCGGCAGCGTATTCTGGACACGGCCGGGCGCGTCGAGCGTTTCCGCCAGCGCTTCGGCAGGGTCACCTCGGGGCGCACCCCGAAGCCCTGACGGTCACCGCCGTCACGCCCGCTCGAGCCTCGAGTCGTCCGTGCACCTCAGAGGTCGTCTCGATCGTCGAGCGCATCGAGCTCGCTCGCGAGCCGCCTGTCCAGATCGGCATTCCCCGCTGCAGGGGAAACGGACGGGTCGCGCTTGCGTTCTGAGCGGCGCGAGCGAGCCGAACGTAGTCGGTAGAGGATCAGCCCGAGCACGGCCACGCTCGCGGCAGCGAGGACAATCGGCAGTTTCCAGCCGAGCGGGCCCTCGGGAGTCCCCGACAGATCCACGCCCGCTCGAGCCTCGATTCTGCGTCCGATCTCGGCTGTGCTCACGCCCTCGCGTGTCCACTGACGGATCTCGCTGCGCCATGTCGCGGCGTTCGGGCTCGGGCACGAGGCGAGCGTGCGGCCAGGGCAGAAGGGGCTCATCGTGTGGTCGATGATGGCCTCTGCCCGCTGTGCGTCGGTTTCGGTGGGGGTGCACGCAGCACCGGTGACGGCGAGCCAACCCACGGCGGCGCACAGCCAACATGCCAGGCGACGAGACAGGGCAAGCATCGAGCACAACACGCAGGCAGCATAGCGAGCCCAGCGCACGGCCGCCATGGGTTGGGCCTCGGCGGCCTGGCCCCGGCCCGCGAGGACAGCCGTCCGGGTTGCGCCTCAGCCAAAAACCGGTAGTGGGTCCGGGCATCCGCCTCCCGGTCCGGCAGACGTCCTGCCGAGCCCAAGGCACTTGAACCCCGACCCATCGAGCCATGAGACGCAACATCGTTCACATCGGCGCTTCCGAACTCAAATACGAGATCCGCGAGATCACCGAGCTCGGGCACGAAGTCGCGGCGGTCAGCGGGCGTCCGATCACCTGGGAAAACATCGGCGATCCGGTGCAGAAGGGCGAAACGGTCCCCGACTGGATCAAGGCCATCGTCGCGCGTACCGCGATGCAGAACGCCGCATACGCGTACTGCCCCACGCGCGGCCTTGCGTCGACCCGCGAGTTTCTGGCAGCGCACCTGAACGCCCGCGGCAAGGTCCAGATCAGCCCAGACGATATCGTGTTCTTCAACGGTCTGGGAGACGCCATCAACAAGATCTACAGCCTGCTCCGGCACGAGGCCCGGGTCATCGGCCCGTCCCCTTCGTACTCGACCCACTCGTCCGCCGAAGCGGCCCACGCCGGCTCGTCACCCATCGTCTACCGGCTTCTGCCCGAACGCGGCTGGATGCCGGACCTGGAGGAGCTCAGAAACCGAGTCAAGTACAACGACAGCATCGCGGGATTGATGATCATCAATCCCGACAACCCAACGGGCGCGGTCTATCCGCCCGACGTCGTCCGCCATATGGTCTCGATCGCCAGGGACTACGACCTGTTCATCATCGCAGACGAGATCTACACGAACCTGGTCTACGGCCCCAACGGCTACGCGCCGCTTTCGGACCTCGTGGAGGACGTCCCGGCCATTTCCCTCAAGGGCATCAGCAAGGAGCTACCGTGGCCCGGAGCGCGATGCGGCTGGATGGAGGTCTACAATCAGGCGAGCAAACCCATGTTCCGTCGCTACGTCCGCTCGATCCTCGACGCCAAGATGCTCGAGGTCTGTTCGACGACGCTCCCGCAGATGATCATTCCCGAGGTCTACGCCGATCCGCGCTACCAAACCTGGAAGAGCGAGCGCAACGCGTTCTTCGCACGTCGCGCGCAGCAGGCGATCGACCTCTTGTCCGACTGTCCCGGTGTGGTGCTCAACCGGCCCAACGGCGCCTTCTACTTGAGTGTCGTCTTCGCCGACGACGTGACGGGAAACCACGCGCTGCGCATCGGCGACCGACGCATCGAAGATGTGGTGCGACGCCGCTGTCCTCCGGGCATCCAACCGGATCGCAAGTTCTGCTACGAGCTACTGGGCGCGCGCGACCTGTGCGTCGTTCCCCTGTCGAGCTTCGTATGTGAGCTTCGAGGCTTCCGCTCCACGCTGCTCGAACGAGACGACGCTGTCTTCGAACGCACGTATCGGACGCTCGCAGAGGCCATCACCGAGTTCGTGGGCAGCGCCTGATTCGATTCACGACCGCGCCGCCTTGCCTCGATGTGTCCGTCGTCTGCGGCGCTGGAACCGACCTCCGCCCACCGGCCGATAGCCGAATGCCCGAACGACGTGTAGGGCCTCGTCGTTCGGACACGCGAGCAGGCGGGCGAGCTCCGCCGGGACGCAGAAGGGGCCGTGCCTGGCTGCTCGTCGCAACAGCTGCGAGGCTGCTTCCGCCACGTCCGCCCGGATCGCACGCGGACCGAATACCGGGTAGCCGAGCGCGGTGTAGTCATCCCGACGTAGCGCGCCGCTGGCCGGCACACTCGCTGCTGTGGGATCGGACAGCTCGAAGCAGGCCGTGCCGAGCGACGATGCTGCGCAGAGCGCAGCGCGCTCGAGCAAGGCCTGGGGCGACAGTAGGGCCGGCAGATAGATCAGCCTATGGCCCAGCCGGACCCCGAGTCGTACAAGCAGGTGACGGTCCTTCTGGCTGAGCGACGCGACCTGGTCGCGAGCATGACCCGTCAAGACGGTGCCGAGATTCTGCTCGAGCTGATAGAGCAGTCCGCGGCCAGCGGGTGAGAGCGCCGCTGCGTCCGGATGCCGCAGCGGCGCGAACAAGAGGTTCACCAAGTCTCGGGTCCACGCGACGAGCCTGCGCTGTACACGCGATCGAGCGCCTGCGCCCACGTCGTCGCTTCCGGTGAGTGTGACCTCCGGGTGCAGGCGATCGATCCCGGCCGTCATCACGCCGATGACCCGATCGCCGAAGCGTATCTGTCCACGAGCATCCACTTGGAATCGTCCGTGCGGCGCGTCCACCAGCTCTTCCACCGAGCCGTGCTGGGCGCCCAGAGCGGGCGGCGGAGTCATCGCCTGTCGCAGCTCCAGTAGCTGTGCGAAGAAACCCTCGCGCACCGGCCGGTTGCCGCGTTCCGACGGTTTCGGCCCGACCGAGCCGCGTGGGGTCCTTCGTTCGCGCTCGACGAAACGTTCCACGAGCCGCTCGTGCAGCGCGTCGCTCAGCCGGTCCTCGATGCCCCGGGTACGATTTTGCCACTGCTCTGCATCTCGAAGCCACCGACCGTGGTGCGCGACGTAGGTCCACGTCCGGATGAACGCCATACGCGTCGTCAGCGTATCGATGTCGCCGGCCGGATTGTCGAGACGCTCGACATGTTTGTTGATCCAGTCGGGGTCGAGGCATCCGCTCGGGCGGGCGAGCTGGGTGAACAGCGACTCCAAGAGCCTGATGTGGACGTCGAGCGTGAGCTGGCGGTAGTCTGGGATCTGACACACGTCCCAGAGCAACCCGACCTGCTCGGAGCTCCGCACCTGGTCACGTATCGAAGGCTGCGCGGCCAGCTGGACGAGTGCCTCGTAGTCGTCGGCCCGTCCGACTAGCTCGAAATCGGGTGACGGCGGCCGCACCCTGAGCGATCCAATCAGTGCGTCGAGGGAAGACCGCTCGAGTTCGGCGTTGCGCCAGACCAGACGCCGCACCGGCTCGAAACGATGAGCCTCGATGGCCCGTATCGCTCGCGAGGACAACTCGGGGGCGGGCGACAGGGTGCTGAAGCTGCCGTCATTGCGGTAGCGGCCCGCGCGTCCGGCGATCTGGGCGAGCTCCGCAGTGTTCAGCGTACGTTCTTCGCGGCCATCGAACTTGCGCAGCTCGGCGAACGCCACATGCGCGAGGTCCAGGTTCAGCCCCATTCCGATCGCGTCCGTGGCCACCAGATAGTCGACTTCCCCAGCCTGGTACAGGGCGACCTGGGCGTTGCGGGCGCGCGGCGAGAGCGCGCCCATGACGACCGCCGTTCCACCTCGTCTGCGACGCACCCGTTCGGCGAGCGAGACGACGCTCGGCACGGAGAAAGCCACGAGCGCGCTTCGGCGTGGCAGGTCGCCGAGTGCTCCGTGCCCGCGGGAGCGCAGTTCGGACCAGCGAGGGTGGCGGATGATTCGGGCCTCGGGCAACAGCCGCTGAAGCATCGGACGCATGGTGTCGGCGCCCATGAACCACGTCTCCTTGCGTCCGCGCGCATGGAGCAGCCGCTCGGTGAAAACGTGGCCACGCTGAGGATGTGCCGCGAGTTGGATCTCGTCCACCGCAACGAAATCCACGCCGAAGTCCATGGGCATCGCCTCGGCCGTACAGACCCAGTAGCGTGGACTGGACCCGACGCGCTTCTCCTCACCGGTGAGCAGAGCCACAGGAGCCTCGCCCACGGCGGCCGTGAGACGGTCGTAGACCTCACGAGCCAAGAGCCTCAGCGGCAGTCCGATCATGCCGGTCGCGTGGTCGAGCATGCGCTCCAGAGCCCGGTGTGTCTTCCCCGTGTTCGTTGGGCCGAGCAACGCGCAAATCGACGGCTCGGGCTGGACCAGGGACGCCGGCATGACCGCTAGCCTACCTCTCAGTTCCATGACGCGGCGCGGTGTAGACCACGCCGCCCTTCGCCCAGACGCCCGGTCTCGCGGCGAGGCCGGGCCTATTCGGAACGTTCAGCCGCCAACGCTTCGGACATCCGCCGCACGAGCTCGGCGCCGCGAGCGGGGTCCAGAGGGCGCGTCGGCCATCCGACACCGAGTCCATCGTCGGGCCCGGTCTTCGGAATGATGTGGAAGTGCACGTGCATCACGGCCTGATGGGCAGCAGCCCCATTGTTCTGTAGAATATTGTAGTCCTGGCAGCCCGTTGCACTGCGCACGGCCCGGCACAGCCTGGGCAGCACCCGACCGATGGCGGCTGCTGACTCGTCGGACAGGGCGTCCATCGTGGCAGCGACCTCTTTGGGAATGACCAGGATGTGCCCTTCGCTGAGCGGAGCTATGTCAAGAAACGCAAAAACATGGGCGTCCTCGTACACTCGCTGGGCTGGGATCTCACCACGCAGGATCTTGCTGAATACCGTGTCGGCCATAGTGTGAGAGCGTACACGTTCGTGCGCTCGACGTCACCCTAGGTACGACCCCGACCGCACAGGACTGCGCCAGCTGCAACGACACGGTTCTTGATACGAAAGACGCAATCCGGACTTCGGCGTATTCGTACTCGCGTTACGGCTGAAGGGCCCGTTCCCCGGTTGCCGACCGGGCGCGCATGGTCTATAGGAATCCGGTGACCAAACGCGAACAAGTGGATACGTTGCGAGCTACTCTGCGCGAAGCCGGTCTACGTGCAACACTGTCGCGGCTGGCTGTGCTGCGACAACTCGGCGCATCGAAGACGCCCATGTCGCACGCGGAGGTCGTGGATCGCCTTGCTGGAAGCGGTTTCGACCGCGCAACGCTCTATCGCAATCTGATCGACCTCGCCGAGTGCGGGCTCGCCCGGCGGACAGACGTGGGTGATCACGTCTGGCGGTTCGAGCTGGTTGGAGGCGAAGGCGGGCACGATCAGGAGCATCCGCATTTCGTCTGCAGCAACTGCGGCAGCGTGCAGTGTCTGCCCGCCGACAGCGTGTCGATCCGTCCCTCCCGCGGCGCCCCGCGCGCCCTCCGACGCAAGGGCCTGGCAATACACGTGCGCGGCCTGTGTGACAACTGCGCCTGAGTCCATCTTTGACGGCCGGAATGGCGACTCCTCGGCCATCAGGGCCAGTGGCCGAGTAGAAACGGCTGCGAGCTCCCCGAGGCGGGTATTGTCGCAGGGACCACTGGAAGTCGACTAGCCGGCCCACATCGGATTCAGACATCCCTTGTCGAGCCGCGTTCGGACTCGACTGCCCTTGTGGGGCAGGGCTGCTCGTCGGCGCCACATGTCCAGCGGAGCACGGCTTCGAAGCTGCGTGCGAGAAGCGCGACCGGAGCGCTCTGGCCTTTGAGAGTCTCCCGGACCTGCGGGCGCGCTGTCCAAGCCGCAGCTGGTCAGCCGCCGGGTTCGGTTCTCCGACCACGTGACTCTCAACGCCGCTGCGCTATCGTGGCACCGTGCGTACGAGCCAAGGAGCCCAAAGTCGCAGTGTTTTTGAGGAGCTCGCACAGTTCCGTCGTCGCTGGCCGGGGAGGGGCTGGAGCTGGGACCCCCGGATCCTATGCGTCTCATCGTCGTTCAGCACGGCCGTCGAAGTCGACGCCCGCGGCGCCGTCAATTCTGTGTTCAAGGCCCAGTACACGCATCGGTCCCTGGCCAAGGCTCCCGCCACCATTCACGAAATCTCGGAGGCGAGCGGGGGACTCCGCCCCGACCAGATGATAGTCGCGAGCGACACGATTGGCGGACTCATGGCCTATGGGCTGTGGTGGCCGTGGGGCGACGACGTAACCATCTCGTTCCGCGTTGGGCTCGTCGGATCCCGCGCTTCGGACTACGAGGACGACCTCAGAGAGCTGTTCGGGGCCGCGCTCTAGTAGCCTGCGCCGATCGAAGCGGTCATTTCGCCGCCGCTACCCTGGATCGGCGCTGCTACCCCGTAGTCTTTGGTGCCTCGATTCAATAGAATCGAGGCTCCACCTGGGGCAGCTGCCGCGCCTGGGGCAGTAGCCCCCGTGTCGGCTTGGCGGGCCCAGCACGGTTTCCGGACGCTCTGCAGGGTGTGCGCGACACAGGAGGGCGAGTGTAGGTCTGCGGCGTGTGAAGGGCAGGCCATGCGCTGTCGGCGGTATGCTGGATCCCGGCAGGCTGCCGGCGCCAGGGAAGCGACGAGAGCACACCGGGTGACCCGGAGGCTCGGCCCCCCTAGATCCTGCCAAACGCGCTGACGGTCTGTTACGCTCGGCCCCCCGCCTCCATCGAAGGCGGGACGCAGAACGAACCCCGAAAGGGACTGGACGGATGCGCATCGAGCAGCTTTCCGAAGTGCTCAGTCAGCCGCTTGGCGAACTCGAACCGATTCTCGAGGTGCTGGTCACCGCCGCCGCGCAGGATCAGATGCACCCGGAGCTGTGGGAACAGCTGCAAGAGGCAGCCGTTCGCGACCGCAGAACCAGCGATCTTGCGGCCGCGTATCAGCGCCTGGTCGGCGACCGGCGCATGAGGTCCCTGCCCGTCGAGCTGCAGGTCGAGCTCTATCTGAAGGCGGCGCGCCTGTTCGGGACGTTGCTCGGTGAAACGGATCTTGCGGTGGAGGTCGTTCTCAAGAGCCTCGTTGTGCACCCAGGCAACGAGGCATCGCTGGCGCTGTTGAACGAGCTGTTGACCGAAGCAGGACAGCCCTTGCGACACGCCAAGGTGCTCTTGGATGTGACCCGTGGCATGCAGGAACGGGAGCGCCAGGTACGCATTCTGGAGCAGGTGGCCTGGATAGCCCAGACAGCGCCAGAGGCCGAGCCGCTCGGTCTCGAAGCGAACGAGCGCATTCTGCGCATCGATACTGGCCACCGCGGTGCCCGGGAGGCTCTAGAGGCACACTACCTGGCTGCGGGGAAGCACCGCGAGGCGGCTCAGCTGCTCGAGCGCTGTCTGCCGAAACTCGCGGATGCCGACGAAGTCCAGGGGCTACATCGCCGTCTCGCCGAAGCGTACATCGTCACTCTTGGAGAGCCGCAGAAGGCCATCGCCCACGTCGAGGCACTGCTCGCCGCGAACGCGAGCGACACCGACTCGGTGGCGATGGCCGAGGCGCTGCTCAAGGTGAAGCCCGTGGCCGGACGTGCGGCGGGCGCACTGGCGGACGCCCATGAGAGGCTCGGCAATTCGACGGCTGCCGCCGCCATGTTCGACTTCGAGCTCGAGTACGCTCGAGGCCCGAGGCGCACGGAGGTGCAGCGCAGGCTCGCGGTGATTCGTCAAGACGTCCTCGGCGATCCGGCGGGCGCACTCGAGCTGTTCGGCCCTGTCGTCGCTGCCGATCCGGGAAACGACGACGTGAGGGCGCGCTTCAGTTCGCTGAGCGAGCAGTGCGGCAAGCTCGTGGAAGCGACGAGGCTTCTCACGCGCGCCTTGCAGCTATGCAAAGACCCGGCGGTCCGGGTGCGAGTCGGGACGGACATTGGTTATCTGTTCTTGAAAGCAGGCGATGTCAATCGCGCCCAAGTAGCCTGGCAACAAGTCATGGAGAGCGGACGCGAAGACGATGCCGTGCTCGCCGCTGCCCGCGGGCTCCTGCGTCTGCATTCGGTGGACGAAACGCCGGTCCAGCTCGCCGGCGCGTTGGAGCTCGTAGCCCGCATCGAACCGGAGCCAGCCCCTCGACACGAAGCCGCCTTCCGGCTGGCACAGCTCTGCGAAGGCGAGCTCGCCGATCCGGCGCGGGCGCTTTCGGCGTGGCACGCACTCATCGATTCTCCCTGGGCAGAGGAGGCTCTGACGCGGCTGGAGGCCGCCTACGAGCAGGCACACGACGACCAGGGGCTGGCGGACGTGTTCGACCGAAAGGCGGATTTCACTCAGGATCCGGAGCAGTCCAGACAGCTCCGCTTCCGCGCGGCGGAGCTGCGATCCGCCGGTACGCGCGACCGCCAGGTGGCGCTCAATGCGTGGCGATCGTTCGTGCAGCGCTACGGCCCGATGCCGGAAGCCTACGCACGGCTGATCCCGCTGCTGGAAAAGGAGAAGCAATGGGAGGAGCTCTGCGCCGTGCTCGAGTCCCAGGCCGCGCTCGTCGAACCCGAGCAGCGCGCATCGCTGCTGAGTCAGCTCGGACACGTGAGGCTCACGCACCTCAATGACCTGGTGGGCGCGCTGCAAGCCTTTCGCGATGCACTGACCGCCGATCCGGCGGACCGGGCTAGCCGTTCGGCCGTCGAGGCCCTGCTCGGTTCCGAAGCCGCGCGAGTTGCGGCCGCCCTGATCCTGGAGCCCGTCTACCGCGCGGAGCAGGCGCACTCCGGCTTGGTGCGCGTCCTGGAGACGCGTGCCGCAGCCGTCGACAACCCCGACGATAGGATGGCGGTTCTGGCGGAGGCGGCCCATCTGGCAGAAACCGAGCTCCGCAATCCAGGCCGGGCTCTGAGTCTGGCCGGGTGGGCTCTGCGCGAGGCCGTCGAGCATCGCCCCGAGGCCATCGAGCCCTGGCTCGAGCGCGTCCAGCAACTCGGACAGGCGACGGGCGACTCGGCAGTGCAGGCGCAGATACTGTCGGAAGTGCTCCAGGACCGCGACATCAACTCCGGACCGCTCTTGGCGGTCTCGCTTGCGGCTGGAGATTCCCTGTCGGCCTGTGGCGAGTACGGGCGGGCCACTGCCGTCTATCGCCGGGCGCTCGACTACGAGCCCTCCTCGCCCGAGCTGCTGCGTCGAATGGACGAACTGCTGGCTCAGCAGGCCAGCCCCGAGGAGCGGCTCGCACTCTACCGGTCGGCGCTCGAACACGGGCCGGCCCCGGCACGACGGCGCGAGCTACTGCACGCGATGGCGACCCTGCAGCGGCGTGACCTCTCGGATCTCCAAGGGGCGCTCGAAACGTGGCGGCGGGCGACCACCGAGGATCCGGCGGACTGGGTGGCGCACCAGGCGTTGATCGGCGTATTCGCTCAGCAACGTGACTGGGAGTCCGTGTATCTACAGCTGCAGCAGGCGCTGGCGCATCTCGCAGGGGAGCGTCGCACTCAGGCACTGCTTCAGATGGTCGATGCCGCGGTGGCCAGTGGCGAGTTCGAGCTGGCGGCGGAGCACTGCACCGAACTGATGACGGGTCACGAGTTGGACGACGCCGCGCTCGCCAACATGGAGAAGGTCGCGGTGCAACACGGCAAGGCGACGCTCGTGCGGGATATCTTGCTGCGCCGTATCGACCGGGCCGGCGTGGACACCGAGAAGGCAGCTCTGCTCGGCCGACTGGGAGAGGTGCTGGCGGGGCAGCTGTCCGACTCCCAAGGCGCCGCGCGCGCGTGGACCGATGCGGCGCAGCTAACCGAGGGCAGCGGCGGGGACGAGGCGGGAGCGTGTCTACTGTACGAGCGAGTCCTCGAAACCGCGCCAGACGATCGGTCCGCGGCGGAGCGATTGCTCGAACTTCGAGCGCGCGGCGGACAGTACGGCGAGCTCAGGAAGCCCTTCGACGTGACGTTGCGCGTCAGCCCGGACCGACGCGAGGCGCTTGCCTGGCTTCAGGGCATCGAACCGCAGGCCGTCGCTGCCGGCGCACTGGACGAATTCCTCGATCTGGTCGATACGGCGATGCAACGTGACCAGGGTGGCAAGTCCGCCGCGTCGCTGCTCACCATCAAGGTGCGCGTGCTGGCAACCGATCCGGCCCGGCAAGCCGAGACGGTGGCGGTCTACCGCAGGCTGCTCGAGATCTCTCCTTCAGATCCGGCCGTTGCGGACGCGTTCGATCGCTATCTCGCCTCCGCCCCGCAGACCCAGGAGACCGTCGAAGTCCGGCGCTCGTTCTATCGCTGGCGCACCGAGCATGCTACCGATCCCGTTGCCGCGCTGCGGATGTGGGCTGACGTCGAAGCCAACACCTTCGGCAATCCGGAGGCGGCAGTCGGTCTGTACGAGCGCGTGCTCAAGATGGATCCCGACCGTTCGGAGGTCCTCGGTGAGCTTGCCCGCCTGCGTGCGCTCGCCGGAGACGCCGAGGGGGCGCTGGCGGCTCTGCAAAGCCTGCGCGAGCACCTCGGCGAGGAAATGCGGGCTCCCGTCGAGCTCATGACGGCGAGGCTGCTCATGGACGCCGTGGGACGCCCGGAGCAGGCGCTCGAGGTGCTCGAGCCGCTCGTCGAGGCCTCTCCGAACGACCCGGAGTTGATCGAGCTCGTCCACCGTGGCCTGTCGCATCCCGACTCGCGTCAACGGGCCGCGGCCCTGATCGAAAAAGTCGCCGACAGTGCGGCCGACGCCGCAACACAGGCGAACCTTTTCGAGCAACTGCTCGAGATCTCGCGGGGACAGGCGGGCTTCGAGTCCGCCAGGGGTCGCTGGTTCGTGCGACTGGCCGCTGCATACGGCGACGAGCCGGAGAAGGCGCTCGAGATCGCCCTGCGCGGCGCGGAAGAACTGGTGGACGACCTCGAGCTCTGGGGAGAGGTCGAACAGCTCGCCAGAGACGTCGGGGTCACTGACGCCGTAGTGGACGGGTATCTGCGCACGCTCAGTCGAGCCCCGTCGCCGCAAGCCGCCGAAGCGCTCGGCCAGCGCATGGTCGAGTTCTTCGAGGAGTGGTTCGAGGCGCCCGACCGGGTCCTGGAGTTGCTCCAGACGGTGCTGCAAGCGGCTCCGGGCGTGGGATGGGCATTCCATCGCCTCAAGCTCGCATTCAACGGTGCTGCGCGCTGGGACGACCTGTTCAGCCTCTACGACCAGGCGCTAGAGCACTCCAGTGACACCGCGCAGCAAATTGACCTGTTGCGCGAGGTCAGCATGGCGGCCAAGGACTTCGCCGGCGACGTCGATCGAGCCGTCGGGTATCTGGTGCGCTTGCATGCCATGCAACCGGAGGACGCGCGGGTCGAAGCCTCCCTGGAGCGGCTCTACGAGCGGCACGGCTACACCCGTCCTCTGATCGAGCTACTCTTGCACCGGATGGAGTCGGCGCAAAGCGACGAGCGAATCAGGCTGCATGCTCGTATTGCCGGTCTCTGGCTCGACCTGAACGAGCCACTTGCCGCGTTCGAGCTGGTGGACCGGATGATCCGCGAGTCGGGGGACACGGGACGCGCGTTGGACCTACTCGAGCGCTTGGTTGCCCTCCCGTGCGCCGGAGAATCGCAGTTGCCACCTCCGCCCGACAGCGAGAGGCGAAACCGGCGCAAGCGCCGCCGCGAGCCCGGGCGGACGATCACCGTGCGTGAACGTTCCGCGGAGTTCCTGCTCCAGCACTACCAATCGGTGGGATTGATTGGCGACATGGTGCGCATGCTGGAGGTGCACGTCGAAGTCGCTCGGGACGACACCGAACGTGCTCAGCGGCTGCGGCGCGTGGTTGGGGTTCGGCTCGAACAGCTCGACGACGCCTCGGGCGCGTTCGAGAACCTCATGACCCTCGTCCAGCTCCAGCCGGCGGACGAAGGCTGCCGACGCCAGCTCGGTGAGCTGGCGGAACGCGTCGGCGCTCGCGATCGACAGGCAGAGATGCTCGTCGTCCTCGGCGACGCGTGCGAAGCAGGCAGCCTGCGCGTCTCGTTATGGAGCGAAGCGGCGGAGATCTACGAGCGCGCGCTCGGCCAACCCGCTCGGGCGATCGAGCTGTATCAACAGGTGCTGGCTTCGGCGGCACAGGATCGCGCCGCCGCGCTGGCGGCGACGCGCGCCCTGGACGTGCTGCTCGGGGCCGCCGACCGCCCGGAGGAACGCTGCACGGTTTTGGAACAACGAGCGGCCCTCGAGACCGACCCGGACGCGAGACGCAACGCCTTGGGACAAGCCGGCAAGCTCAGCATGCAGGTTCTGGGCGACCCGCGCCGCGCCGTGACGGCGTGGCGACAGCGACTGGCCGACGATCCGCAGGATTCGGTGGCCCTGGATGGCGTCGTCGAAGCGCTGGGCATGGCCCAGCAGTGGAGCGAGCTCATCGAGGCATTGCAGCAGCGTGCGCGCTTGACCCCCTCGGCGGAGGCTGCCCGAGCCGATCGCGTTCGCGTCGCCCATGTCTTCACGGAACAGCTACGCGAACTCGACCGGGCCATCGAGGCGTGGCGCACGGTACGCCAGATCCACGGCAACGATCGGATGAGCTTCGATGCGCTCCGTGCGTTGCTCTACGCGACCGAGCGCCACGAGGAGCTCGCGCAGTTGTTGGATGGAGAGGTGCAGGAGGAGACCGACCCGAATCGCCGCAGTGCTCTCCATGGCGAGCTCGGCGAGCTGCATCGCGACAAGACCGGACAGATGTTGGCTGCGCTCGAGGCTTTCGTGAGTGCTACCGACTGGGATCGCGCCATCGATGTCGCCGGTATGGTTAGGTCCGATGCCGACACGGGCCGCAGCGTGTGCGAGAACCTGCTCGACCTCGCCGTCGAGGCCTGGGATGCTTCGAAAGACGAGTCTTCCGGCCCGGCGCGCGCGGCCGCCTGGTCCATCGAGGAATTGAGTCGACGGTTGGGCGAGCTGGGGGACTTCGCCGGCGTGGTCGCGCTGCTGTTGCGAGGTGCCGGCCTCCGATTCGCGACGGCCCGGCGCCGCACGCTTCGACAAGACGCGGCCTTCCTGTGCGCCGACCGTCTCTCCGATCCCGAGCGTGCAATCGACATTTTCCGCGGCATCGTAGCGGAGGATGCAGGTGATGCGGTGGCTCGCGCGTCCGTCGTCCGGCTGGCGGAGCTATTGGAGGCGCGCGGCGCCCTGGCCGAAGTCGCCGAGCTCTGGGAGGAGCAATCCGAAGCTCGCCTCGCGCAGGGTGAGCCCGAGACGTCCACGGCGCTCTGGGCGCGCGCGGGAGAGCTGTGGGAGCGCCGACTCGGCGATACCGAGCGTGCGATCCGCGACCACCGGCGCGGAGCCGCGCTCGGAGGCGAGGCGTCGCTCGAGGCGCTGGCGCGCATCTACGCCGAGCAAGGTGATTTGATGGCCTCCGCGGAGGTGCTCGAGTGGCTCGTGGTGCAGTCCGGACGCGACAGGCTCGGTGCTCGGGCGCTCCAGCTCGCTGAGGCCTACGTCGCCGCCGGCAGGTCCGACCGTGCTCGAGCACGCCTCGAGCAGGCGATGCACCAACTGTCCGATGCCACTGCCGTCCGCCAGCGCCTCGCCGAGCTGTATCGTGAGGCCGAGCAGTGGGCACAATTGGCGGACCTGCTGGCCGACGAGGCGGGACGCGCGGCGACCGGGCAGACACGTCTGGCACTGCTCAATGAGGCAGCACGGGTCCACCTCGAAGAACGAGACGACCCGGCATCGGCCGTCCCCCTGCTCGAGCAGGCCGTGGAGCTACGTGGAGACGACTACCAACTGCGTCTCGCGCTCGCCGACGCTCTGCAGCGGGCGGGACGTTTCGAAGATGCAGCCGGCGTCTTGCAGGAACAAATCGAGAACTACGGCGCTCGCCGCCCCAAAGAACGTGCTCTGGTTCACTACGCACTCGCCGAGGCACTGACCGCCCTCGGCCGTCGCGCGGAATCGATGGTACAACTGCAAACGGCAACGCGCATCGACCCGGCGCATCCAGGCATTCTGCGTCGGCTCGCGCGTCTGGCTTTCGAGGGTGGCGAGCTGGACCGCGCCGAACAGACCTACCGCGCCCTGCTGCTGGTGCTGGGCAGCGGTGCCGACCCGGGCGGCGCAAGCCGCGCCGAGGCGCTGCTCGACCTGAGCGAACTGGCCGTGCAGCGCGGCAATGCGGAGCGGGGCCAGGAATTCGTGGAATCGGCCTTCGAGGCGGCGGCCGAGAGCGAGCAAGAAGCCGAGGCCTTGGAGCGTCTATTCCGTGAACGCGGCCAGCAGGCGCTGCTCGGACGCGCCATCCAAGCGCGGCTCGACGCGGCGCGTGACCCAGCCGCAGAGGCGCGCGCTCTGGCTGACTTGGCTGCGCACGCCCTGGAGACGACCGGCGAGGTCCAGAGTGTCGAGCGACAGCTGCGCAACCGCGCGGTGACGCTGCTCGGACGCATGCAGGCAGAGGGGGTCGTCGACGGCGAGGCGTGGGCCGCCCTCGGCCAGGTATTCAAGGCCCTGGGCGATCCCAACGCCGAGGAACGAGTTCTGACGCAGCAAGTCGACTCGTTGCTCAAGCTCGGCACCGCGACGCCCGCTGACGCGGGGCTTTTGTACCGCCTGGCCGAGGTCCATCTGACCCGGCGTCCCGTACGGCTCCGCGGACTCGACTTGCTGGAGAAGGCCCTGCAGCTCAGTCCAGACCCGAAACGCGCCGAACGGATCATGCGGGCTGCGCTCGACTCCGGTGTCGAGGACGAGCGTGCGCTGCTACTGCTCGAGCGGGTTGCCCGTCAGACGGGTGAACAGCGAGCCCTCGCCGAGGCGCTCGTGCGGCTCGTGGAACGCTCCGGCGACCCCGGAGACCTGGCCGATGAGGCCGTGGAACTGGCTCGCAGTCTCGCCGATCCTGCCATGAGCGAGCGACTGCTCTCGGCTGTGCTGAGCAACGAGGGCGTACAACTACCCGGTCCGTCCGCAGCGTGGGCACGGCTCGAGCTCGCACGGTTCCGCGCTGCTGCCGGCGACCTCGCCGGAGCGCTGCATCTGCGCGAACACGCAGCAGAGTCGATGGTTCCGCCGCAGCAGCGCACCTTGCTGCTCGAGGTGGCCGGCTCCTACGCGGCAGAGCTCGGCGATGATGCCAGAGCCGCTGCCGTGTACGAGTTGTTGCTGGAGATGGATCCCGGAGACCGGCAGGCGTGGGAGCCCCTGCTCGAAGCGTATCGGAGGTTGGGCAACACGAGCGACATCCTGGCGCTAATGGACCGGACAGCCCCGCTTCTGGACTCTCAGGAAGACCGCGCTCGCATGCGTCTCGAGCAAGCGAGGCTGATGCTCGACCGTGGGGAAAACGACAACGCGCTGGACGTCTTGCGGCAGATCGTCGTAGAGGACCCCGGTCAGCTACAAGCCGTCGCACTGCTGACGGATCTCCTGGACAGGACCGGAAACCGAGACGAATTGGTGTCACTGCTGGTCGGCCAACTCGATGCCGCGAAGGACCGCGGCGACGTCGCAGGAATCAGGTCGCTCGCCATGCGTTTGGGCACTCTGCTGGAGCAGCAGGACCGCACCAGCGAGGCCCTGGACGCATATCAAGGGCTGCTCGAATGGGACCCGTCGGACAAGGACGCGCTCAATGCCGTGCTCAGGCTGGCCGAGCAACAGCAGGACTGGTGGCGAGCCGCCGATGCCCTCGAGGGGTTGCTGCAGAACGAGACGGGCGAGGCCACGATGCGTCTCACGGAACGATTGGTCGCGCTGCGCGAACAGCAAGGCGACAGTGACGCGGTGGAGCGCGCGCTGCGGTTGGGCTTCGAGCGCGATCCGAGTCAACTGGTGCTGCGCGAGAAGCTGCTCGAGCGATTCCGGAGTCGAGGTGACTGGGAGTCCGTGGCCGACACGCTCGACCGGTCCGTCGCCGCGGCACCCGAAGACATCGCCGCCCTGCAGGTTCTGGTCGATGCGCGGCGCTCGGCCGGGCAACACGAGCTGGCCTTGGGCGCGCTCGACCGACTGATGGCCGTGTCACTCCAAGATGCGGGCCTGTTCCGCCAGCGTGCCGAGCTTCTCGATCGCATGGGTCGCTCCGCGGAGGCGATTGCGGACCTCGAGCAGGCAGCAGAGCTGGATCCCGAGCATGTCGGCTCGCTGGTGGCAGTACTGGAGCGTTCGATAGCCGAAAACGACGAGCCCGCCTCGCAGTCCGTGGTCAAGCTAGCCGCTCTGCTGGAACAGACAGGCGACGCGGAAGGGGCCAAGGCACGCTTGCTCGCGCTGGTCGAACGTCAGCCCGAGGACCAGCAAGCTCTCCGGCAGCTCGCCCGGCTGAGCGAGAACCAGGGTGACGTCATGACGGCCGCAGTGGCCTACACGCGCCTGCTCGCCCTGGAGCAGGGGGAAGAGCTCGAGACCACGGCATTGAGGCTGGCCGACATCAGTGAGCAGGCCGACGCCTTCGAAGCGGCGCGCTGGGGACTGGAGCGTGCGCTGAGCGAGAACCCCGGCAAGCCGGAGCTCGTCGACCGGCTTCGCAAGATGTACCGCGCGTCGGGTGCGCACCGGGAGCTGGCCTCGATCGTCATGGAGGACGCACAACACGAAATCGATCCCGCCCGACGTCTGTCGTTGCTGCTCGAGGCAGGTGACCTGCTGTTGGGACCCGACGGAGATCCGCAGCAGGCCTGGGCCGTGCTCCAGGGGGCCCGTGAGCTGGCCCCGGATAGCCCGGAGGTCGTGGTTCTGCTGGCCCGCGCCTATGACCGCGCGGGGCAAGCTGAAGACGCGATGGCGCTGCTCACGGAGTTGCTGAACGCGCACCGTGGCAGGCGCCTTAGAACGCTGGCTCCGGCTCACGAGGAGATGTCACGCATCCAGCTTCGAGAGGGACGCCTGACGGAGGCGCTCGAGTCACTGACGCGCGCATTCGACCTGGATCTGCGCAACGGTCAGCTCGCCACGCGTCTCGGCCAGCTCGCGCTGGAGGTCGACGATCTGGAGGTCGCAACGAGAGCCTTCCGGGCCGTAACCATGATGCGCAGCAGTGAAGGGGACCCAACCGACGGTTCCACCCCTGAAGCCAAGGTCGACGCCCAGTACTACCTGGCCTCCATCGCCCGCCAGCAGGGCGACCTTCGCAAGGCGAAGATGCTCGTTGGCAAGGCCCTGGCCTCCAACCCCGATCACGAAAAAGCCAAGGCGCTTTCCGACGAGCTCGACGCGGCGTCGGGATAGCTACCGTCGCACCTCGCCAGCCGACGCGTGTCGGGCCGGGTTCGGCGGACGCGACATGCCGCGGTCGAGCCATGTCAACGCCGTTCGATAGAGGCCCGTCTTCGTCTCCAGAGCCAGCTCGTGTGCCAGATCGTCCGGCGTGGCGACGCGAGTGGCAACCCGAGCGCGCTTGAGCCACTCTGCGACGGTGCGAGTACGCTCGACGACCTCGTCCTGCTCACCCGTGATGAGGTACACACGCTTGAGCGCTCCGCGACCCGCCAGCAGAGCCTCGAGTCCCTGACCGCCCCAATACGCTTCGCTCGCGCCGAGGATCAACCAGCGGTTGAACGTCCTGGGGTTGCGGACCCCGACATTCATCGCGACATGGGCGCCCTCGCTGAAGCCGATGAGCGTATTGCCGTAGAGCTGCACCCTGCGTCCATACTTGGCTCGCAGCTCTCGCAGCGCTGCCATGATGGTGTTCTGGCCCGCAATCCAGTTGTTGCCCCACGAACTCCCTCCGCCGTTAGGCACGGGACCGCTCGGGCAGACGAGCCAGCCCGTGGTGCGGGCGATGGGCGCCCAACGTCGGCAGTCACTGGCCGCGTCACCGCCGCGTCCGTGCAGGTAGAAAAGCACAGGACGCAGCGACATCCGCCCGGCCCCTACCGGCTCGTAGTAGTAGACCGTGCCGCCAGAGAGCGTAAGCTCGTGCATGCCGTTGTGCGATGCAGGGGATGCGTCTGCGGGGCGGGGCAGGGCTGCCGGCCGGGGATCCCGGTCGCCTGGGTCGGGAATGACCAGATCGGTCCCGGGTTTGAGCACCGCGTTGCGCCGAAGACCGTTGGCCTTGCACAGTTGCTCGATGCTCACGTTGTAGCGGCGTGCGATCTTCCCCAGGGTGTGCCCCGGGGCCACTCGGTGGACCTTGCGGCCCGCCGCCGGCGCGGCGCTCTGTTGCGCGTCCTCGCCCTGGTCGGGAATGACGAGCTCCTGGCCGGGACGGATCTTGTCACGCCGCGAAATCCGGTTGGCCTCGCAGAGCGCCTCGATGGAGACGTCGTACCGGCGCGCGATGGCGCCCAACGTTTGTCCGTCGCTCACCGCGTGCGTGCGACCCGACGCGTCGGCAGGGAGGCTCCAGAGCCAGAGCCCAACCAATGCCGCGCCAACCACACCAGTGCGCATCGAACAACGGCTAGCACACTCGTCGGTTCCCCGTACCAACCCCACCCCAAGACCGGACGACCGTTCAATCGATCCGCGGACGAATCAGCCTTCGAGGAAGGCGAGCCCGAACAGCAGAGCCATGCCTGCCGCAAAGCACAGGAAGTGCAGGAGCGCGGCTCGGATGCTCGCGTGCTTGTTGATCTCCGGCACCAGGTCGACAGCGCCGATATACAGGAAGCTCCCCGCAGCGAACGCCACGACGAAGCCCAAGTCCATGTTGCGCGACCCGGCCCAGGCCACCAGCCCTCCGAGCAGAAACGTCGATTGCGAGGCACAGTTGTAGACGAGCGCTCTGCGCGGAGGCCAGCCGCCGTGAACCAGAGCGCCGAAATCTCCAAGCTCCTGTGGAACCTCGTGTGCAGCCGCCACCAGCCACGTGGTGATGCCCAGGCGGATATCCAGCATGAACGCTGCGCCGACGGCCAGCCCATCCACGAAGTTGTGGATCGTGTCGCTGATGAGCAGCAGGTAGGTCAGCGGTTGCTTGTGCTCGGAGGTCGTGCGATGGCAGTGGTGCCAGTGCAAGAACTGCTCGAGACAGAAGAACGCCACGAATCCCAAGCCGAGCCAAGCGAAGGCCGTGATCTTGCCGTCGACGTGCTCCATCGCCTCCGGGAGCATGTGAAACAGGGCGCCTCCGATGAGCGAGCCAGCGGCGATAGCGACCAGTGGCAAGAGAATACGTCGCAGCGCTTGCTCGCCCAGTACGAGCGTGACGCCGCCGACCAGACCGACGGCGGTCATCAGAACGCCGCCCAGCAGGATCCAGCTCAACGGATTCACGCGGCGGAGCCTAGTGCCTCGCTTCGATTGAAGCGATGGGTTTTTCGCCGTCTCCGCGGCGGGCCGGTCGCTCGGCGTGCTCGCCTGCCTTCAGGTTGGGAACCGACGCCATCTGCCCGCAGCAAGCCTTTGCACAGCGGCTCGGTCGACCTTCCCCGTTGCAGTGCGAGGCAGATCCGACACCACGACCCACAAACGCGGGCGCTTGAAGGAACCGAGCTCGGCACGCACGTGTCGAGCGAGCAATTGGGCGCTTGCATGCGCGGGACCGGTCAGGACGACGACGGCGCCCACGCTCTGGCCCCACGTCTCGTCCGGGATCCCAACGACGCACGCCTGCGCGACACACGCAGACCGCATCAGCGCTTGTTCCACCTCGACCGCAGACACGTTCTCGCCTCCCGTGTTGAGCAGCTCCTCCCGTCGCCCCAGAACGTACAGGTGGCCTTCGGCGTCGAGCTCCCCGTGGTCGTCGGTGCAGAACCACTCCTCGGGCCGGCGCACAGGTCGCGCACCTTCACCGACGTACCCGCTGAACAGCATTGGGCCGCGTACGTGGATCAGTCCGTCTGGGCACACGATCTCGACACCCGGAAGCGGTGAGCCACAGTGTCGCGCCCACGTCGTGGTCGGATAGCGTTGGGTCGTGACCTGCGAGCAGGTTTCGGTCAAGCCATAGGTCAGCAGGATTGGGACGTGGCGCGCCGTGGCCTGCTCGATGAGCGCCGGCGCTGCGGCTGCCCCGCCAAGTAGCACCGCCCGAAGCCCGGCGGGGGGCCGCCAGGGGGGCTTCTGGGCGAGCCAGCGGCCGAGCTGGGTCGGGACCAGCGACACGAGGGTCACGCGGTGCGCGGCCAGGCACCCGCACACGGCGCCCGGCTCGCTGCTTGGGGCCACCACGACGCAACGCCTGCCGAGCAGGCAGCGCGTGACGACGCTCAGCCCACCGACATGCGCGAACGGTAGGGACAAGAGCCAGCGATCTCCGGCGTGCCAACCGAGGTTGTGTGCGCTCGCCCGAGCCGATGCCAGAAATGCGCGACGGCTCAGCGCCACGCCCTTGGGAGAGCCGCTGGTCCCGGAGGTGAAAACGACCGCCAGCAGGCGCTCGTCAGCGTCGATGGCTGTGGTCACGCTCACGCGCACGTCACGCGGAAGCGCGTCACGCCAGCACTCGTCGATCAAGAGCGTGGCGCGCGCCAGCCGGCGCTGGGTCTCGCGCTCCACGTCGCTTAGCCTCGGATGCAGCGGCAGTACCGGGATGCCTGCGCTGATGAGTGCGTACAACATCACCAGACTCGACTCCGTGTTGCTGGCCTCGAGCGCGACCACCGGCGGCTCGGACATGCCGGGCGTGAGGCCACGCGCCTCGAGCCAGCCGAGAGCCCACGCGGCCTGGTCCGCGAGCTCGGCCCAGGTGCGCACCCGGGACCCGAGCACGAGGGCCGCCTCGTCCGGCGCCTCGCGCGCCGCCGCGAAGACACAAAGGCTCACGAACCAGCCCTCAGGGAATCCGTGTGGTCTAGCCCGAGACCTGGCTCAGCCGTGGCCACGAGCTCCGGCCCTTGTGCGGCCAGCGGACGCGAGGCGGGCCACGCCGTCAGCCCGGCATGCGGAGCCAGGCCGTGGGCGGGCCCGTCTGCTCCGAGAGCCAGGGCGAGCGAAATCGATGCGGCCCAGCCGACGGGTCCGTCGAGCAGGTGTGAGACCACGACGGCCATTCCCATGCTGCGAGCCTGCAAGGCGAGGCTGAGCGATGCCAGCAGACCGAGTGCCATCGGCTTGACCACGATGACACCCACACCCCAGGACTGCAGTTGTGCCAGCGGTACCTCTGGCGAAGGCCCCTGCAGTGTCTCGTCGGCCGCGAGCAGCACGGGCGTGGGGCCGAGATCTGCCCAACGGCCTTGTGCCACAGGTTCCTCGACGTATTCGATGCGCGGATCAGCGAGCCCGGCGAGGGCATCCCGGGCTACGCAGGGGGGCCATGCTCGGTTCGCATCGAGGCGCAATCGAACATGCCCCCCCAATCGGTCGAGCACTCTGGCGATGCGCCTCTGATCGCGCTCAAGCGGCATGCCGCCCACCTTGAGTTTGACCGAGCCGTAGCCTTGCGCCACGACGGCGCCGAGTTCCCGGTCCATCGGCTCGCCGTCGCTCGCGTGAATCAACACCGCGACCGAGACGCGCGCTGGCACCACCGGCAGACCAGCAGCCTGCGCCAGCACGTGCCACAGTGGCATGCCGAGCCTGTGCCCGAGCAGGTCGAGCAGCGCCGTCTCCACGGCGCAGCGTGCTGCCGGAGTCTCGGCCATCCCTGGCGTGAGTCGTCGGAGCGCAGCCAACGCGAGAGCGGGGTCCTCCGGCCACTGTTGCGGCCACCGCGCTCCGAGGCTCTCGAGGGCCCCGCGGCAGCCGGCTACGTCGTCGGGCGAGTAGCGGGGCAGGGGAGAAGCCTCCCCCAGGCCGATGTGTCCGAGCTCGTCCTCGATCTCCAGCAGCAGCCCACGACGCTCCTGCCATGTATGCTGCGAGCTCGTCAGCCCGCGCTCGAGACGCCCCGCGAAGCCCCGAACCCGAAGAGCGATGAGCTTCATCGCAGCTCGAACGTCGGCGCGCCGAAAGCGATCCCGGCGGAAAACAGGATTCCGAACATCAGCGTCAGCCGAGCGGTAGTGACGAGCGAGCGATTGAGCAACCTTCCTTCGTCGTGCGCCAGCCGGCGCACGAGAAGCAGCGCGACGGGGAGCGTGGCCCAGCTGAGCAGCACCGTCGCGCGCGCCAGTTGCGCGAGCACCATGACGAGCGGCACCGCGTACGAAACCCCGAGCAGCGCAACGAATTCCGCAAAGGCTCCGCGACGGCCGAGCCGCACCGCGAGGGTCCGTTTGCCCACGCGAGCGTCCGATTCGCGGTCACGGATGTTGTTGACCGTGAGTACAGCGGCCGACAGCAAGCCCGGCGGCAGCGAGGCGAGCCAAGCCAGCCCGGGAACCGCTCGAACCTGCACGAAGGCGGTCCCGACGACGGCTACGAATCCGAAGAACAGCACGACGAAGACCTCGCCCAGCCCGTTGTATCCGAGCGGATACGGTCCGGCCGTGTACGCAATCGCCGACACGATGGACAGCAGGCCGATCACGACCACGACGGGGCCCGCCACGGCGACGAGGTAGACGCCCGCCACGGTAGCCAAGGCGAAACTGATCGCCATGCCTGTTCGCACGGCAGCGGCGCTGAGCATCCCGGCCTGCACGACTCGGGTGGGACCCAGCCGCTCTGCGGCGTCGGCTCCCTTCTCGAAGTCGAACACGTCATTACTCAGGTTCGCGCCAATCTGCAGGAGCACCGCTCCTGCCAAGGCAGCCAGGGCGGCGCCCACGTTGAGCCCGCCCGCCTGGTGGGCACAGGCGGTCCCGACGAGCACCGGGGCAACCCCGAGCGACAGAGTCGCGGGCCGGACCGCGAGCCACCAAGCGCGCCAGAAGGAGCACGCTGGGGTGTCCATCGTCAGCCGAGGCTCGATCGTCACGGGCGCCGCTTGAACCGATTGAACTGTGGAGGCCGCTTCTCGAGGAAGGCATTCTTACCTTCCTGCCCTTCCTCGGTCATGTAGAACAGAAGCGTAGCGTTTCCCGCGAGTTCCTGCAATCCCGCCTGTCCGTCGCAGTCGGCGTTCAGGGCTGCCTTCAGGCAGCGCAGGGCGAGTGGGCTGTGGCGGAGGATCTCGCGGCACCATTGGACTGTCTCCTCCTCGAGCCTCTCGTAGGGGACAACGGTGTTGACCAGGCCCATCTGGAGCGCCTGACGTGCATCGTATTGCCGACACAGGAACCAGATCTCGCGAGCCCTTTTCTGCCCTACGACGCGCGCGAGGTACGAGGCGCCGTACCCGCCGTCGAAGCTTCCGACTCGAGGCCCCGTTTGCCCGAACCGAGCGTTGTCCGCGGCGATCGTCAGGTCACACAGCAGATGCAGCACATGCCCGCCGCCGATCGCGTAGCCGGCAACCATGGCGATCACCGGCTTGGGCAGCGTGCGGATCTGACGTTGCAGGTCCAGGACGTTCAGTCTGGCGACTCCGGTTTCATCGACGTATCCGGCCTCTGTGCGGATGCGCTGATCCCCACCGGAACAAAACGCCTCTTTGCCTACCCCCGTGAGGATGACCACTCCGATCGACGCGTCATCGCGAGCGTCGGCGAACGCCGCCTGCATTTCTCGAACCGTCTGCGGACGAAAGGCATTGCGGACCTTGGGCCTATTGATGGCGATCTTCGCGATGCCCTCCCGGGCCTTGAAGTACAGGATATCCTGGTAGCTTCCGTGCGTTGTCCATTCCATGTCGCTCATGCAACCCGTCCTTGTAGGATGGCCGAGGCTACCGCGTCTGGTCGCTCCAACACCAGGTTGTGTCCAGCCCCTTGCACGACGGTCATGCGGCAGCGGAGCGTGCAGGCTGCTCGGGAACCGAGCTGTGTGAATTTGGCGTCGAGCTGTCCGGCCATCAAGTGGACCGGCGTCCGAACACGGGGAAGTTCATTCCAGTAGCTCGGCATCCGCGCCGTGCCAAGACTCCGAAGCGCCCACGCCAGGCCGCCGGGGTGGTGCGAAAGCCGCTCGGTGCGTTGCGCCTCCCGAACCTCGGCGGCGAGCATGGCCTGGCTGGCAAACAGAGGCTGGCGCTCCCAGGCAGCAACAAAGGCTTCGATGCCACGCTGCTCGAGCAACCGAACCCACTCGTCGTCTTGCCGCGCGCGACGCTCCCGAGCAGCCCGACTCGGCAGGCCCGGCTGCAGTCCCACCAGTGTCGCCGAGGCGATCAGATCCGGACGGCGCAGTACGAGCCCCAGTCCCAACCGGGCACCGAGCGAGTAGCCGACCAGATGGACACGCTCCGCAACCTCCGTGCGCACGCATTCTGCCAGCCGCGCCACCTCTTGTTCGAACGGTTCTGGTGGCCCGGGCTCGTCATGGCCAGCATGCCCGCGGAGCGCCGGAACGAGCGCCACGACTCCGGGCAACCGCGACAGTAGCTCGCGATAGCACCGCGGCGTCCCGGTGAAGCCGTGCAAGAAGAGTAGGGGACGGCCGTGGGTCGACACGTCGTCAGGAAGCCGGCTGAGGCGCCGCGTCAGGCCTGCTGAGCGCCCGATCCAGCTCCGCCCGGTAGCGCCGGTGTTCGTCCGCGACGCTGTTGGGTTGGACCACGGCCTCGACCAGGCACAACCCCGGGGTGCTGTAGACGCCCTGGAGCGCGGCTTCGAGCTCCCGCGGGTTGCGGGCCGCGCAGTAGCGGACTCCGAACAGTTGCGCCGCGCCCCGTAGGTCGAGTCGCGGTGGAGTGGTCCAGGCTTCGATCTCGGGCTGTGCGCAAGCCGGAGTCTCGGCGGCAGCGATCGTATCGAATATGCGACCGCCGCCGTTGTTGATGACGACGATCACGAGCGGTACGCCGAGCGAACGAGCAGCCCATAGCCCACCCAGGTCGTGCAGGAGGCTCACGTCTCCCAGGATCAAGGTCACTGCTCCGCGGGTCACGTCCGCGGCGCCGGCAGCGCCGGAGACCAGCCCGTCGATGCCGTTGGTGCCTCGCTGCGATAGCATCCGCGCCGTGGCCAAGCGGCCAGGGCAATACATGTCGAGCTCGCGCACAGGCAAGCTGTTCCCAACAGCCAGCACGGACCCTGCCGGTACGTTGCCGACCACCGTACGGACGACACGACCTTCCGACAGCATCGCAGCGCCTGCGTCGAGCACGACATCGACGGCGCGCCAAGCTCGCGCGTCGGCGGTCCGAAGCCGGGTGCGGTAGGCCTGCCGCTCGCTCAAGAGAGCATTCACCTCCAGTGAAGCGCGTCTCCGTAGCTCCTGGGCCACGAGATCCACCATGGTTCCGGGATCGCCATTGATCACCATGCGCGCTCTGTTCGTCGGGTCGGGCCAGCCAGTACGTGCCAGAACGTACAGAGCGGCGTGTGCGTGCCGTGCCAGGTGCGCCTCATAGCTGGAGGCGGTCGGTGGACGGCCGAGTTGCACGATCACGTACGGCTCCGGAGGGGCAGGTCCGTCGCGCAGCAGCGGATCGATGGCGTCGCAGCTGACGTCACGTAGGCTGTCGTCCCCACAGAAGCGAAGCTGGCTCGTTGCTTCGGGCAACACGGCGAAGCCCGTGGCACGCGCGAGAGCTGCCACGCGGGCAGGCTCGAGCGAGCTCGCGGCCGCCTCGGGCCCACATAGGATGATGCCGGCACGCGCGCCGCAGCAGGCGTCCACCAGCCGAGCCAGGCTTGCAGCGTCCGGCAGCCCCGTTGGACTTCGGCAGGCCTCCAGAGGTTGCGCCAGGATCCCGTCAACGCTCGACGCGAGCTCGTAGTCATCAGCGCTCGCGACCGGTTGCGGCGCGAGAGGCTTCCGAGCGCGCGCGTTCAGATGGACCGGCCCCGGACGGGGAACGCGCGTCAACAGCTCCGCGGAAAACGTGGTGGAGCGCAGGGCGCGCAGACTGGAAAGATCCGGGTCAGGGAGAGCTAGCTCGACGTAGCGACGGACGTGGTCTCCGTAGAGCTTGACCTGGTCGATGGTCTGCGCGGCCCCGCGAGCCTGCAGGTCGAGCGGGCGATCCGCCGTCAGTACCAACAGCGGGGTCTGTGACTCCGATGCCTCGATGACGCTGGGGTAGTAGTTGGCAGCCGCGCTGCCGGAGGTGCACACGAGCAGCGTCGCACGTCCTGACATCTTGCCCTGCGCTACCGCGAAGTAGCCTGCGCTGCGCTCGTCGACCACAATCCTGCTTTCGATACGCGGGCAGTTGAGCACCGCCCAGGCAAACGGAGTGGAGCGCGAGCCCGGACTGACGACCGCGTGGCTGACCCCCGCGTCGGCGAGACTGTGGATGAGCAAACGTGCCCATTGCGTAGGCAAGCTCGGCGCACTCACGGCGCGACACCCAGCGCCGTGAACAACGATTGCAGCTTGAGTCGGGTTTCCTCGAGCTCACTCGTCGGGTCAGACTGCCTCACGATGCCGGCTCCTGCGAACAGATGCGCTTGATGGCCGCTCAGGACGCCGGACCGCAGGGCCATCGCGAAGCGTCCGTCACCCTCGGCGTCGAACCATCCGACGGGCGAAGCATACCAGCCGCGAGGAGCTGGCTCTTCGCGGGCGATCCAATCGACTGCGGCATCGACGGGGACGCCGCCGACGGCCGGAGTCGGGTGAAGTCGCTCCACCAGCTCGAGAATGTGAGCGGGGCGGCGCAGCACGGCGCTGATCGGCGTGTGAAGGTGCAGCACATGGCGCAGAGTACGGACCTCGGGTCGAGCGGCAGCACTCACGGTCGCGCACAGCGGCTGGAGCGCGCGGCACAGCTCGCGGACCACGAGTTCGTGCTCGCACAGGTCCTTCCGACTCCCCCGCAAAGCCGCCGCAGCCGCGGGTCCGAAACTGCCGCAGGAACCGGCCAGTGCCTCCGTGGAGAGCTCCTGCCCGCGCTTTGCCACGAGCCGCTCCGGAGTGGCCCCGACGAACATCGCGCCCTGCCATCCCAGGGCGAATAGCGTGCAGCCTGGATCCAAGGAGGCCAGACGCCCGAGCACTTGGTGGACATCGATAGGCTCAACCATGCTGAGCTCGGCGCATCGGGCCACCACGACTTTCTCGAGGTGACCCGCGGCGATTTCCCGACGGGCGCGCTCGACTCGCCCGACCCAGCCGTGCTCCCCCAGGTCGTGACCGGACATCTGCGCCGGCGCGGCCGTCAGGGGTGAGCATTCGTCGACCGGCACGTGCTCGAGTGCGTCAACGAGCTTGTGGAGCCGGACGGCGCTGCGACGTTCGCCAACGGCGCGGTCGACGCTATCGAATGGCACGACCAGCGTGAGCAACGCCCCGCTCGGCAAATCCTGGTACACGAGCCGCGGCAAGACGAATCGTGCGTCGCCGAATCGCTCCCAGACGGCGCCCGTCGCGTGTCCAGGACGGAAGGCGAAACCGCCGAAGAGCCGAAGGGGCGGTCGCGTCGGGTCCGGACGTTGCGCGCGCACAATGCGCTTCCATAGACGACTGGCTCCTTCTGCCACGTCCTCGAATCGCGCCGTACCCTGCCCGATGATCTCGACGGCTGCGCCGACTCCGGCAACCGACTCGTGTCCGAGCGGGTCGACCCAGAGCAGGCGTTCTTCGCCGAGCCCCGCCTCGGGAGCGAGTCGCAGCAGCGCGCGAGCCCTGCGCTGCGGAGCAGGAACGGTAAGGAGCGCGAGCGCGTCGCGCGTGGGTGCGTCCCCTTGCTCGTCCCAACGCAGACGGCGAGCGTGCATCGAAGTCCCGGACTCGGCGGTGACGCGAGTCACGTGGCTGGCCCCCGTCGACCGACAAACAGGTGACATGCGCCGGCCGTCAGGCTCTCCGCGGTCGTCGCCGCGAAGCCTGCGGCGGTCATCATCCGCGCGAACTCGGAAGGCCTTGGGAAGGCGGCGATGGAGCGCTGAAGGTACCGGTATTCCCGCGAGCCGGAAAGCGCAGCCCCGAGCAAGGGAACAACGGCGTGCACATGCAGCCAGACGAAGGGTAGGAGCCAGCCACCGTTCGGCTCGGTCAACTCCAGCAAGGCGGCGGTCCCGCCCGGCCGCAGGACACGAAGGATTTCCGACAGCGCACGAGGTCGGTCGGGCACATTGCGGATCCCGAACGCCATGCACACGGCATCGAAGCTCGTGTCCTCGAACGGCAGCTCTTCGGCGCGCCCATCCAGCAGCTCGATGCGATCGTCGAGTCCCGCCGCGCTGATCTTCCGACGAGCGATGCGCCGCATCTCCCGCGACGGATCGACGGCAATGACCGAAGCTTGTCGCAGCGAGCGAGCCACCAGTAGCGCCAAGTCCGCAGTCCCCGTAGCCAGGTCGAGCACCCGGACACGGCCGCGCAACGCGAGCGCCTGAACCGTGCGAAGCCGCCAGCGCCGATCATTGCCGAGCGACATCAGCCGATTCAACAGGTCGTATCGAGACGCAATGGCATCGAACATCTCGCCGGAACCGTCCTGGGCGAGCCGGGCCATAGTCTCGACGTTCATGGTTGCGCGTTGTTGGAGAGCGGCGATGCCGCGCCACGAAGCGGCTGAGGGTCGATACACGCTATGAGGTAGAGCTGCACCCTCTTTGTTGCTCAGATTTCGAGGACGGCAATGCTTCGAGCACCGGCAGGCCGTGGTCGCTCTGGCCCTGGCGAGTGGGGCCCGCGCCGTGCTTGCTTCACACGAGCTGGTGCCAACCTCACGCGATGCGGCGACCGCCTGGCTGGGGCAGAGGGACAATACGGTCAGCCGAACCCGGTGGGCCAATCGGTCTATTTAGGCCTGCCGCACAGAATGTTGTTGACACATCACAATAGATGGCAATATATGCGGTGCACCGGGGCCGAACGGACGACCCAGGAGGAGTCATGGCTGCAAAACGAGCAAGTAGAAAGTCAGTGGCGGAAACAAAGAAGGGTCTGATCGCGGCTGAAAAGCGCGCGAAGAAGGGTGCAGCGGCTGCGGCGGCCGACGCAGCTCCGGCTGCGGACGCTCAGCTTGCTGAAGCGGGACCAGCGCCCGCGCCCACCGAGAACCCAAAGCGAGGGCGGAAGAAGAAGGTAGGGCGTCCGGTCAAGCCAGCGAAGAAAGGTGCCCTGAAGAAGGCGGCCAAAAAGGCCCCGAAGAAGGCGGCCAAAAAGGCCCCGAAAAAGCCGGCCAAAAAGGCCCCGAAAAAGCCGGCCAAAAAGGCCCCGAAAAAGCCGGCCAAGAAGGCGCCGAAAAGGCCGGCCAAGCTGGCTGCCGTGGCCAAACCCGCGAAAAAGGCGCCGCGCGCGAAGAAGGCGGCCAAGAAGGTTGCTCGTAGGGTCAAGGCTGCTCCGCTCGCTCGCGCCAAAGCCGCGAAGCGCGCTCCGAAGCCCCTGCCTCCGGTCATGGCCCCCGTGGTCGAAACCCCTGTGGAGCCCGAAACGCCAGAGATCTGAGCTGGTTCGGGGACGGCGCCGCGCTGTCCTGTGCTGCCCGGTCCCAACGGATGCGGGCGGTGTCTGGTGGGGCCCACCCCGGCCGTCTGGTGTGCAGGGGCGCGGCGCGGTCGAGTGTGGCACTGGCGCGCCGTGCGGTAGTCTGTCGATGTGCTCAGGGGTCGTGTCGCAATGATCCG
>JAFGIS010000417.1 GCA_016929495.1 Polyangiaceae bacterium
AAGACAGTCCCGGCGAACGTCATGCCGACCCGCAAAAAACGCCCGAATCCTGATCCCGTGTCCCAGGTAATGGAACGGTGATTTAGCAGCGCAGGTGGTTGGTGCACTCACAGGGTAGGTAGGGATGCACGGTGTCCCTTGTCGCCCCCAGATCTGGAATATCCCGAGGCAGCGACAATCCGCTACCCGATCAGCGCCACGAATCGCTACCCTGTTCTCGTCGAGTCATGCTGGGCCGTCCTGGCATCCCCGACCCAAGGAAACGCTCATGCCGGAGGAGCCGAGTCCGTCGCGCGAACTGGATGCGCGCGACGAAGATGCACTTGCGCGTCTGGTGGAGCTCGAGCGCCAAGCATCGGAGCTCCGTGAGCTGCTGCGCCAGAAGGAGTCCGCCTTGGAGGCGAGTGAGCGTCGCTATCGGCGCCTGGCGGACGCAACGACCGACTACATATACAGCGCTCGCATCGAGGACGGCCGCGTCGTAGAGACTCGGCATGGCCCGGGCTGCGTGGCGGTCACAGGCTATCATAGCGAGGAGTTCTCCGCGGATCCGTACCTCTGGTATCGCATGGTCGCAGAGGAGGACCGCCCATCGGTCGATGCACACCTACGCGAGCTTCTGCAGGGCGAGCTCAGCGCCATCGAGCACCGAATCGTCCGCAAGGACGGTCAGATCCGCTGGGTGAGAAACACCCCCGTCATAGAACGCGACACCGCAGGACGCGTGCTCTCCTACGATGGGTTGGTGCGAGACGTCACCGACCGTCGCTTGGCCGAGGAAGCGCTGCGCGCCAGCGAGCAGCGATATCGCCAGCTCTTCGACGCCGGCGGCGACGCCATCTACGTGCATGAGCTGAGGCCCGGCGGCATCCCAGGGCTCTTTCTCGAGGCCAACGACACCGCGTGTCGGAGCCTCGGCTACCGTCGTGAGGAGCTTCTCGGCATGGGACCCAAGGACATCAACGCACCCTGGGATCCTGCATCGATAGCACCCATCTTTGCACGCTTCGCCACAGGTGAACCTGCGACCTTCGAGCGTACCCACCTCACGCGCGACGGCCGGCACATCCAAGTCGAGATCCACGCGCGACCGTTCGAATTCCGGGGAACGCCTGCCATCATCGCGCTGGTGCGCGACATCAGCGAGCGCAAGAAGGCCGAGCGAGCTCTGCGTCTGACACGGTTCGCGGTTGAGCACGCGTCAGACGCCTGCCAGTGGATCACACGTGACGCTCGCTTCAGTTACGTCAACGAGGCAGCCTCTCGCATGCTTGGCTATACTCGGGAAGAGCTGCTCCAGATGTCCGTGCACGACATCGACCCCGATATCGTCGAGGCAGACTGGGATACGCGCTGGCAGGAGTTCGGCGCGACCGATTCAGTCGCTTTCGAGGCGCGCCATCGAGCCAAGGACGGCCGCGTGTTCCCGGTGGAGGTGCAGGGCAACTACCTGGAATTCGAGGGCGAACGCCTGCTTTGCTCGTACGTCCGCGACATCAGCGCGCGCGAGCGTACAAGCCGGGCTCTGAGAGAGAGCGAAGAGAAGTTCCGCGCCCTGGTGGAAAACAACCCTGATGTCGTCGCCCGGTTCGACGACGAGTACCGTCTCCTGTACGTCAATCCGGCGTTCGAGACGACGTTGGGGATCGCCGCGCGGGATGCAGTGGGGCAAACGTATCGCGAGTGCAGTGGGTCAACGGAGGCCGCCGATTGGCTGGAGTCGCACGTCCGACTCGTGTTCGAGACCGGACAGGAGCAAACCTTCGAAACGAGCCTCATGACTCCCATCGGCGTTCGCCACTACTTGTCCCGTGGTGTTCCTGAGTTCGCAGCGGATGGCTCGGTGGCCTCGGCTCTGTTCATCCATCGCGACATCAGCGACCGCAAACGCACCGAAGAGGCCCTGCGGGAACACGAGGCCCGGCTGAGAGCCGTCGTGGGCAACTCGGAGGCTCTCATCTTCCAGCTCGACACCAACGGCGTGTTCCTGCTTTGCGAAGGGCGCGCGCTCGCGCCTCTGGGACTCACGCCTGGAGCGGTGGTGGGCCAGTCCGTCTTCCAGGTGTTCGCCGGATCCCAGCCGATGTTGCAGGGAGTGCGCCGAGCGTTGTTGGGCGAGACGGCATACTACACGACCTGCATCGGCGACATGACGTTCGACACGACCGCGTCGCCCGTGCTGGACGCCCTGGGGCGGGTCTCCAGCGTCGTCGGCATCGCCACCGACGTCACGGCACGACGCCGCGCCGAGGAAGAACAGGAGAAGCTGCGGGCGCAATTGATACAGGCGCAGAAGATGGAGGCCATGGGACGTCTGGCGGGCGGTGTAGCACACGACTTCAACAACCTGCTCACGGGGATCCTGGGCTTCTCCGAGCTGGCACTGCTCGACCTCGACCCAGACAGCGAAGCAGGTCAGTGCCTGCTGTCGCTCAACGACGTGGTCGGTCAGTGCAAGGAGCTGACCCAGCAGATCCTCGCGTTCAGCCGTCAGCAGGTCTTGACCATGACGATCGTCGACGTGAACGCCGTCATCCTGTCGGCTGGCAAGATGCTGCGGCGAATCATCGGCGAGCACATCGAGGTTCGCATCCACCTGGAACCGGACATCGGGCGCGTGCGAGCGGACAGTTCGCAGCTGCACCAGATCCTCCTCAATTTGGCCGTGAACGCGAAAGACGCCATGCCACAAGGGGGGGTACTGACGATCAGTACGGCCCGTGCGGTTTTCTCCGAAGACGACGTCAAGGGCGCACCCGAAATCGCGCCAGGTGACTACGTCTTGCTGATGGTGAGCGACGTGGGCGTAGGCATGGACAGCGAGACATTGAGTCGCGTCTTCGAGCCGTTCTTCACCACCAAACAGCTGGGACGTGGCACCGGTCTCGGTCTCGCTACCGTCTACGGAATCGTGAAACAACATGGCGGACTGATCGAGGTACAGAGCGCAGCCGGCGCTGGCACGGCTTTCAGAATCTTCCTTCCGCAGGTCGAGGAGGACTCAACGGAGGAGGATGGCGATCCCGCGCGTCTCACGGTTTCACGCGGACGTGAAACGGTTCTGGTCGTCGAAGACGACGTGTTGGTGCGAGATCTGACCATGCGTCGCTTGTCCAACTGTGGATACGAGGTACTCGTCGCGCCCGGACCGCTGCAGGCGCTGGCGTTGGTACGACAGCACACGGGACCGCTTGACATCGTCATCACGGACATGGTCATGCCCGACATGAACGGTCGACAGCTCTACGCCGAGCTCTGCAAGCTCCGCCCCGGCCTTCGGGTCTTGTTCATGTCGGGATACCCGGGCGATACACTGGCCCAGCATGGCGGTGCGCTCGACGAAGGGCTTCACTTCGTGCAGAAGCCGTTCACCGTCGCCGACCTGACACGTCACATTCGACACGTGCTCGATGGCAGAACGTGACCCGGCACGGCGCTCGAGGGCCCTGTCACCCAGACAGGGCGCTCGCCCGCAGCTCATCGGCGACGTCCCAGCATCAGCGCGCCCAGAAGCGCGACGAGCAGCGCGCCCAGCGGCGAGCGCCCCGAGCCCACGACCGAGCATCCGCACCCGTTGTCGGAGGCCAACTCCGACGAGGTACCCGTGCCGGCGGCGTTGGCTGGTGCCGTCGCCGTCGTACCGCCCGGCGCTGCGCCGCCGGTCTGCGCGACGGACCCACCGGCCGCAGGCACTCCGCCCACTGGAAACGAGGCGGCAGTGCCTCCGGTGCCGATCGGACCTGTACCGCCCGTCCCCACCGCGGCAACACCGCCCGTCGGCACGGCGGCGGTCCCACCCGTCATCGCAGCAGACGCGCCGCCCGTCGGTACGGTGGGAACCCCGCCTGCGCTCGACACTCCACCGGTGCTCGGCGTGCCGCCGACGCCCAGTCGGCCGCCGGTGCTCGGCGAGCCGCCAGTGATCAGCGCGCCGCCGGTGCTCGGCGTGATACCGGTGCTCGACGCTCCACTGGCGCCCGGCGTGCCACCGGTGCTCGGCGTGACACTGGTGCTCGACGCTCCGCTGTCGCCCGGCGTGCCGCCGGTGCTCGATGCGCCGCCAGTGCTCGACGCGCCGCCGGTGCCACTCGCCGGAGAGGCGCCAAACTCGTAGGCACCTTGATCGGGCGTGCCTGTCCGCGCGCCCGACTTGAAACAAGCGGCCACCCCGCCGATGCTCTCGATGTAGTCGTAGTCGACGGCATAGCTCCACCACGACACGGCCTGGCCGGTCTGCGGCTTGATGCAGCCCCAGTCGAAGCCAATGTCGTCGGCGGGCGTGGGCGAGCCGGATGCGCCCGCGTCGATGGCCGAGGATCCGGACGCGAGGTGGAAATCGAGCGCTTCGCTCGCCGAGACGATCAACGACGCCGTACCGCTGAAATCGTTGTTCTGCGCCGTCACACCATCACCCATCGTGAGACCCTTCTGCCCACTGGTAGGGATACAGAGGTTGTTGCGAAGCAGCGCGCCCTGATGCGTCGTGCCGGTGTCGGAGAAGAAGATCTCGTCGTGGTACTGTGCGCTCGGGTCTTGGCCGTTGTTGACGCAGGTGTTGTTGATGATCTGGGTGTTCGTGCTGTTGGTAATGCGAATGCAGGAGCCACCGTTGCGGAAGCCGATGTTGTTGATGAACGTCGCCCCTTTGCCGTTCTGATCCGCGATGAAACCGCTGCCGTCGGAGTGGTGGTCCGAGATGTCGATATTCTCGAAGGAGAGGGTCTGCTCGACGATGTTCGAGCTCGCGCCCCCCTGGACGCCGAAAAGGTTGACGCCGCTCGACCAGGACGGATCCTTGTTGCCGTTGTGGGCGACGATGCACTGCTTGATGCGAAGACCCCCGGCGCAGTAGTGCGCGATGCCGTTGATGCCGTTCCCCTCCGCAACGCAGTTGATGTACTCGAGGTTGCCGTTGGACATGGGACTGCAGTCGCCGTTCGTCCAGCCATTGCCGAAGCCTCCTGACGATCCGTTCCTCGCCACGATGCCGACGTAACGGACATACTCGACCGAGCCGCTCCCGACATTGCCGCCCTCGATGATGGGGAGCGCGCCTGGCGCTGCGGCGAACGTGATCCAGGCATCTGCGCTGCCCGACCTACCCGGACGCAAACCCGAATACGTGCCGCTCGCGAGATACACGGTGTCGCCGGCCTGAGCCTGGCTGACCGCGGAGTTGAGGGACATGGGCGAGGACGCGCTGCTGCCGTCGCCATTGCCGGTTGGGCCCGCGTAGATGTCCTTGGCGGCGGCTGGCAGTGCCGCAGTGAAAGCCGCACAAGAGCATAGGGCCAATACGTTCCGCTTCATGCGCATTCTCCCAGGGAGGCTCGTCGTAGTTGGCCGGAGAGTACAGGCACCTATCTTGGCGCAGTTCAGCCCTGCCGTGTATCGATTCCAACCGCGGATCCCCTACTGGATTTCTCTGGATTTCCTGCGCATACGGATGTTTCCAACGCAACAGGAACCTTGATGGTAGTACTCGTGTGCCCTTGTTGGAGACAGGGCACACGAGTGGCAGCGCATTTCCTGGCTCGGACCGAGGGCGTTCGCCGCACAATCCGACGGCTTCGCCCGGTTCGAGGCCGTCGAATTCTGCGCGAATCACGGAGACAGGGCACTAGGCGCCGACACCTCGCGAAGGCTCGCCTGCTCGAAGGGAACCAACGACGGCGTGCAGTGGTTCCACTCGATGACGTACGCTGGCCGGTCGGAGTAGCGTACGCGCAGGGCCGCGTCTCGGCGTGGATCCAGTCGATTCACCCACAGGATAGGATCCACGAAACCGGGGGTATTGTAGGGCCGTTGCAGAACGAAGTGGCGTGTCGGAACCGAGGCACACTGCGGGACTCGTTCCCTGACGAAAACGAGCGCGCGACGCACTCCTTTGGCCGCGAGCATACGCTCGGACAGGGTGACCGCACTGGCCACACGCGCGACAGCGGCCAGTCGCGGCGGAACGTAGCCAACAAGGTTGAGGACGACCAAGGCGACCCCGAGCGCCATCGGGAGCTCGGGACTCGCCCAGCGCGGCAGCCCCGCGATGCGGACCAGGAAGTCCTTGAGCTGAGCCAACCCAGCCATCGCCAGGACCAGGATGACGAGCGCCTCCTCGGTCGCTTTGATCGGCCCGAACGTGTCGATCCCCACACCCATGGCCGGCACGCTCGTCAGCGCGTACCAGCCCAGGCCCCACCACCAGATCCGTGTGCGCGGCGCACCCCACGCAAGAACGACCGGCAGCAAACACGAGGGCCACCCGAACAGGCCACTGTTGGCCCGATAGAGCGTCCCTGCAAAGGTCGCTAGCATTGGACCCAGCGTGGAATGCAGCGACGGCAGGTCAGGGTCGTGCTCCGCATCGTAGGGCGAAAACGCATAGTGGTTCTGTCTCGAGTAGTCGAGATACGCCTGATAGGCGACCCTCAACGGCGAGCCATTCTGCACGTAGTTGACGGCGAGGAACGCCGCGGCTCCGACCAGCGCGACGACCGAAAGCGAACCCCAAGCCCACCAGCGCGACCGTCGGGACAGGCGCGCCGTCCCGACGGCCCAGTACACCAGAAACGGCGCGTCGACGCCTACCGCGGTCATCGGTCGCATGAAGAAAGCGATCACGAACAGAACGGCCACGGCCGCATGAATCCCCCCTGGCGCACTTTCGTCGCGGCTGCGCAGGACCGCGAGCATGAACCAAACCGATACCGCCGCGCAGGGGATGTGCGACAGCTGACTCGCTGCTCCCATCATGAAGAGCACCGACGTCAGGTACACGACGGTCGCCAGGCGTGCCCAGGCCACCCCCACGACGCGCCGCACGGTGAGAAACAGCCCCACCACGAGCGCTCCCGAATACAGGGCGCCGATGTGCTTCGGGATCCCGACAAGGACCCCGGGCACCATCAGCGCCGGCCAGCCGAGGAAGTACTGACTGTAGTATTTCCCGTTGTTGACCATGAAATGAATGTCGAAGTGCTCCTTCAGCGGCGGCGAGTCGGTGTACAGCCGTCCCGACGCCAACAAGCGCGCCATGAACTCGTACGCGCCCTCGTCATCCGTCAGGGGGGCCCCGCCGAGCACGAGCTCCCGCAATCCCAGCGGGATCGCAACCGCCAACGTCGCGACGCCGACCATCCAGACGGAGTCCGATGGTGGACGCAGCCGCGAAAGGAGGCTGGCTCCGAGCCGGGCGAAGCCCAGTGCCAGGAGCAGCGCCGCCGGAGCACCGAGCAGCATCCAGAATGCCGTCCATACGACGTAGTCGGGCGTGGGGGCACTCCAGGAACCGAGGCGCAGGTCGTAGCCGTCCGCGTGGCGGTCACCGTAGTGGATGTACAGCGCCACCAGCGTGGCGCCCGCGACCAGGTAGGCAAGCACCACGAGCAGATCCCGGGTCCGTGGGTTCATCGTTGCGCCTTCTTCGCGTGGTCGGAGAACACCCCCTCGTTCGGTCGCATCCGCACCACGGAGACACCAGCGCGAAACTTGCGCACGAGCTCTCCCAACGACCGGATCCGGCGCGCCGCCCGGAGCACGTAGCGTGGGCGCAAGTAGAAGCTATGGTAGCATTTCACCAGGATTTTCTTGAGCTCGCGTCGGGTGAAGTTCTCCTCCCACACCGGCAGCTCGAAGCCCGCACGCGGATCCCGCGCGAACTCCCCCCATACGTCCCGCCGGATGATGCCGCGTTCGAGCCCCTGCGCGTAGATTCCCGTCCCGGGGTAGGGACAGAAGATGGTGAAGAGCACGTATTCCGGGTCGATGCGACGGGCCAAGGCGATCGTATCGTCGATATCGTCGCGCGTCTCCGTCTGCTGGCCGATGATGAAGTAGGCAAGCCGCTCCATACCCGCGTTGCGAGCCCATCGGAAAGCGCTCAGTACGCGTTCGACCGTGTGGTTTTTCCTGATCACGCGCATCATCCGCTCGTTGCCGACCTCGACGCCAAAGTGGATCCGATCGCAACCGGCCTCCGCCATCGCGCGCAGCATATCGGCAGTCACCGTGTTCACATGCGCCCGGACGTCCCAGCGGAAATTCAATTGGCGTCGCCGGATCTCGTTGCACAGCTCGTAGACGCGGTCCTTGCGTACCGTGAAGGTGTCGTCGTAGATGAACGCCTCACGGATACCGAGCTCGATGCACTGCTCCATCTCGTCGGCCACGTGCTGAGCGCTTCGCCAGCGAAACCCAGATATCACCGGCGAGTACGGGCGATCACAAAACGTACACCGGAAGGGGCAGCCACGGCTGGTGAACATGGTCGTGATCATGTCGCTGCGGCCAAGCAGGGAGGTGTACTTGCGCACGTCGACCTTCGTCCGCGCCGGCATCCCGAGTGAGTCCAGATCCTGCGTGCTCGGAGCCAGCCCCGCATTGTGAATGGTCCCATCGCTTCTGGCGTACACCAGGCCGTCCACGGTACTCCACAGGGCCGGGTACGGCAGCTTGTCGAGGAAGTCAGTGAAGGCCAGTTCCCCCTCTCCCTGGAGCAGAAAGTCCACTTCGGGCCACGCGATCGTTGCTTCGGGGAACAGGTGCACGTGAGCCCCACCGAGGATGATCTTGGCATGCGGGGCCACCCGGCGCACCATCCGGCAGACGTGTCGCACGTCGATCAGTGTGAACGTCATGGCGGTGATGCCAGCCACGTCGAAGCTCCGTCGTGACAGCTCGGCCTCGAGCTCGGTGTACGACAGGGCGTCCGGCTGCGCGTCCAGAACCTCGACTCGATGTTTCGAATGGGCCTCCACGTAGCCTGCGAGCTGCAGTAGCCCGAGGGGCGGATTGAAACCACGGTGCCTTTCGACGATCGCCGGGTTCTTGCCAATGAGCTCGTTGAACCGCGGTGGGTTGATCAGAAGCACAGAGAGCGGTGGAACGGCATCGTGCGGCTGTGGACCGAGAACGGGCTTGCGGGGCGGCTCCATGCGCGAGGCTCCCGGGGGGTGCGACCAGGGAAGCTACCACGCGGGTTTCTGAGCCACCAGCCGCCGATCCCTCGCGACTCGGGCTTGGAAGACCCTGCTCCTGTCGGTAGACTCGCAGGCGACAGACTCACCGGTCGGAGACCACCCTGGACACTCTCGCTCGCTCCTACCCGCCACCGCGGAACGTCATCTCGGTTCCGCCGCCCGCCGAGAGCGAGGCTGCGGCTGGGGTGTCTGTCGTCATCCCCGCCTTCAACGAGGGACTCGGGATCGAGGCCGTCCTCCAGGAGCTGCTCGCCGCGCTGGCGCCGGTCCGCGAGCGGCTCCCCCTGGAGGTCATCGTCGTCGACGATGGCTCGACGGACCAGACCGGCCAGCGCGCGGCCGCTTTCGAACCACTCGGAGTACACGTTGTTCGCCACTCGAGCAACCGGGGCTACGGCGCGGCCATCAAGACCGGCGTGCGCCACGCCCTGCACGAATGGATCATGATCACGGACGCAGACGGGACCTATCCCGGCAACCGGATCGCCGACATGCTCGAGCTGCGACGCGAGGCCGACATGATCGTCGGCGCCCGGGTGTCGCCCGGCGTACGGATCCCTCTCGTCCGCAGGCCGGCAAAGTGGATGCTTCGCCGGCTCGCCCAGTCGCTCGCGCGTACCCCAATAGCCGATCTGAACAGCGGCTTCAGGGTCATCCGGCGCACCGCCATCGAGCGCTTCGCGGGGATCCTGCCTGACCAGTTTTCTTTCACCACGACGATCACGCTCGCCATGCTGTCCAGCGCGTATCGCGTCACCTATCTACCCATCGACTACCGTCGTCGCGTGGGGCACTCGAAGATCCGACCGATCGCAGACACCGTCGGCTTCTTGACTCTGGTCCTGCGGACCAGCCTGTTTTTCAACCCGCTGCGGGTCTTCGTGCCCATCGGGCTGAGTTTTCTCTTCGCGAGCGTCATCGTGGCCATCGCGAGCTATCTGTTCACGCCCAGGCTCATGGACGTCACCACAGTGCTGCTGTTCGTGACGGGCGTCCAGATCCTGTGCCTCGGCTTGCTCGCTGACCTCGTGAACCGGAAGACATCGTGAGCGCGGCGGTTGAGCGATGCTGGCCGTGCGCGGCGCCTCAGTGCGTCTCGCGACGAAGTCGCACCAGCGCTCGCACCACGCGCGGCCATTCTCTTTGCAGACGGTCGGCAAAAGCAAGGCGATCCTTCGCTGCCACGATGAGCTCCCGACGCGCGTCCGGACGGACCGAGTACGCCTTCAGAGCACGCCTGAGTGCGTCGCGGCTGCCGATGTCAGCCACGACCGCAAAACCTTCGTCGGCAACCCCGGCTGGGAGATCGGGACGTGCGAGCAGCGTCGACCAGGCCTGTTCGGCGTCTGGACCGCGCCCGGCCAATGTGTCGAGGCGGGCGCGGACGATTTCTCCCTCGAGTCCGGACGGCGGAGACTCGCTCAACAGCTTGCGGAGTCGACGCACCTCCGCGATGGAGCTCTCGATTCGCTTCGCACGCTCGTACTGCGGTAGCTCGCGCCGAGCTTGCTCGGCGAGCTCACTGGCCCTTGCCAGATCGAATACATGCAGCGCCGCGAGAGCCTCATCGAGCCGCTCTCCGGGCGTGCGCTTCGCCACTTCGATTTCGCGACGTATGCGGTACGCCTCTTCGTACCGACCGAGGCGTCCGAGCGCGCGGGCCACGAGCGGTCGAGTGTCCGTCGGTATGGGCTGCGGCGCGCGTCCCTCGAGCGCCAGCAGAACGGAAAGCGACTCCCGGTACAGTCCGCCTCGTGCGTAGAGCTCGTTCACGCAGAACGTTGGAAGCCAGTTGTTGCTCGGCGTCGTCTCGAGCGCGTCCGTCCAGAACTCCACCTCGTCGGCGAACACCGCCGTCCGCGCCCGCGTGGCCAAGACCAGGCTGAGAATGAAACCCGACACACCGGCTGCCCCGGCCAGGCGACGCCATCCCACCAGCTTCCAGCGGGAAGCTCCGGCCGCCGCAGCGACGGCCAGGATGGCCCAGGGCAGGTACATGAGACGGTCACACGCGACCACCATCCAAGGCAGAGGGACCGCGTGGATGACCAGCAAAACCGGAACCACCCCGGCGACGATCAGCAGTGCCCACGTCCCGTCCATGCGACGCGCGTAGCGCCCCACCAGCACTCCCGCCGCCAGGAGCGCGACCACCCCGAATACGACGAAGCGCATGCAAGAACCCCCGACAACGCCAATCTGCGTGGCCGGATGCCAGACGTCGAGCGTCATCCACACATAGCGTCCGACACTCTCGAAAACGGTGAGCACTCGTCCTGACGGCGTCACGCCCTCTAGGGCGGGGCCCGCCAGATGACCGACCACGGCCGTCCTCAACGTCACGAACGATACCAGCGTCGCAAGCGGTACCAGCGCACGCATCCAAGCTCCACGCGAGGGTCGTGGCCAGAGCTCGCCTACGGCGAGTGCGAAGGCTGCAGCAATCGCCATCTCCTTTCCCAGCATCCCGATGGCCGCAGCGGCGGATGCGATGCAAACCCGTGTCATGCTGCCGCGCCGCCAGATGAGCAACGCGGCCAGTACACCGAGTGCCCCGAGCTCATCGGTTCGTCCGGCGATCCAGCTCACGCACTCAGCCAGCCGAGGCAATACGCCCCAGATCAGGGCGCCGGCACCCGCAGCCAACACCGAGGCTTGCAATCGCCTTGCCAGGAAGAACACAAGCGATACGTTGACGACGTGGAGCGCTAGATTCGTGAGATGAAAACCCGTAGGGTTGCGCCCGTGCCAATGGGCATCGAGCGCCAACGAGAGCGTCGTGAGCGGGCGATAGAAGAGGGGTTCGACGTTCCCCCGACTGCTCATGTCCCAGAAGGGTACGGATAGGTACTCCCACAAGGGACGGAGCTGGGCGATCGATGGATGGTCGAGCAGCGGCACGTCGTCCCACAGAAGCGGCGCGTCCATGACTCCGGCGTACGCGACCACCACGACCGTGAGCACCACAAGCAGCACCAGCATCGGTCGAGGTGCGGGGGGCCTCTCAGCCTCGCTCGCCGATCCAGGTGGCACCGAGGAGCTGCCCACTGGCTCCGCCATAGGACTCGAGTACTGGAACGAGCGAAAGAGCGCAAGTGCGTCACGCAACGACCTTTCACGACACACGGATCGCCCAGCGGACGGCAGCGCCCTGGTAGAACTGGGATACAGTAGCTGACTCGAGGTGCTCACCCTCACAGAGGATGGCGACATCGTCGCCAGGCGCTGCCACGACGACCGCACAGCCACCCCCGACCCGAGACGATGGACGCATGGACGCGGTGACACGAATGGCTGAAGAGCCGGTGGGCAGACTGCTCGTCCGGTTCTCCGTGCCGGCGATCGCCGGTTTCCTCGCCAATGCGTGCTACCAGCTGGTGGACCGTATCATTGTCGGCCGCGGCGTTGGCACGGACGGGATCGCTGCAGTCACCGCGGCCTTCCCGCTGTCGTTGCTGGCGCTCGCGCTAGGAATGCTCGTAGGCGCGGGTGCCTGCACTCAGATGTCAGTGCTCCTCGGCCGAGCGGATCGCGACGGGGCCGAACGCATGCTGGGCCAGGCCTTGCGCCTGAGCTTCATGAACGGCGGTGCCCTGGCCATTGTCACCTGGCTGTTCACCGAGCCGATCCTGCTCGCGTGCGGGGCAGCGCCTCGGCTGTTGCCCATGGCAGTGCCGTTCGCCCGGACGATCGCCGTCGGGCAACTGTTTCTCATCGCCCTCCTTTCCATGGGCAATATCCTGCGCGTGCAGGGACGGCCCAACCTGAGCACGCTGATCATGATATCGAGCAACGTGCTCAATGCCGTGCTCGCAGCGACGGCAGTGTTCGTTCTGCACCTCGGAGTGCAGGGCGTCGCGCTGGCCACGGCGCTGTCGCAAGCGGCCGGCCTGTGCGCGGTCATGGCGTTCGTCCAGGACAAGTCGAGCGTCATTCGGATGCGGCTCGGATACCTCTGCTTCGACCGCGAGCGCGCCGGGAAGATACTGCGCTTGGGCGCGCCCTTTGGAGCCACGCACATACTCGGCGCCCTGGTGATGCTCGCGGCCAATCACGGCGCAAACTGCGAAGGCATGCGCGGCATGGCGGCACTCGGGGTGCTCAATACGGTCGGGCTGATGCTCGTCTACCCGCCCCTCGGAGTCATGGTCGCGATGCAGCCTCTCGTTGGCTACAACCTCGGCAGGGGGCTAACCAGCCGCGTACGTTCCTTGCTTCTGCACGCGCTGCTCATGACGATAGCGATGGGTGTTGCCTTCTACGTGTGCGCGCTGGCGACGCAGGGACCGGTGGCGAGGTTGTTCACCAAGGACGATATCGCGCTCATCGCCCTGGTGCGCCCGGGGCTCCCATGGTTCGTCCTGCCCGTCGTTCTGTTCGGCGTGACGGGCACGATGTCGCACTACCTACTCGCTACGCATCAGCCGCGCAAGTCGTCCGTGCTCCTGCTCGGCCGACAGCTCCTGGCGATTCCGCTGTTCTTGCTGATGCCCCGTTGGTTCGGGTTTCACGGCATCTACCTGGTGACGCTGCTGGCGGACATTCCGTTCGTCGTGTGTGGCGCCAAGTTCTTGATGAACGAGCTCTCCGAGCTGCACCGTCCGCAAGAAGCGGTGGAGCCAGCCTGAAATGCGTCGGCCACAATGGCCGTTCGCGCGTGTGCGTTCTGGACGTCACGCACACTGGGCCTAGAGCAGCGGTCGGCACGAGGGCAGACTCAGGCGCCGCTCACCGCAGAGGTGGCAGACCCCTTCGGCCTGGCACTGGTAGAGCTCGCCGTAGAGGTACTTCTGTACCGAGCACAAGCCGCTCGGGGCATCGCCCCACAGCGCAAGACCAATGAGCTGGTCCGTTCCTTCCTCGAAGATCCAATCGAACGAGATGGTCTCCGCCGTCAGACTGGCGCGGGCGAGCCCGCAGCCGACGCCTCGTTCGACCTCGCCGGCTCCCTGTGCCTCCACCCAGGCGCAGAGATGCTCCTCCGCCTCGTTCATCGTGCCCGGGCACCCTACCGAGGTGCAATAGCAGGACAGTGATGTGAAATGCACCAGGCTGCCGGCTGCGGCGGACTGGCGGGCTGGACACGGGCAGGCATCGTCCGTCGAGGCCTCTGGCTCGTCGTCATCATCGTCGCTCGGCAGAGAGCCGGCGCCGCCAGTGGGCGTCACCGTTCCGCCGGCTGCCGAGACGCCGCTATCGCCGGGGCTCCCGGCGGCTCCGCGTTCGAGCCGCTCCCAGGGCAGCGCCCCGACCTTTCCGCCACAGCCCGCCAAAGCCAAACCGCTGAAAAGCTCTAGCGCCATGAGCCGCCAGCCCCATGCTCTGACCCGCCCTGCCCGAGAGCCGTCATCCATGTTGCTCGGGTAAGGTTAGCGCCCACTAGCCCCGCCGTCCACCTCGGGCTACACCCCCCCCGAACCGACCAAGGAGCACCCGCAAATGGACGCACGCCGAATCGCGGACAATGTCGACTGGGTAGGCGCGATCGATTGGGACCGGCAGTTGTTCGATGCATTGGTTCCGTTGCCGGATGGGACGAGCTACAACGCGTACTTGGTGCGGGGCAAGGAGAAGGTTGCGCTGATCGACGCGGTGGATCCGGCGCACGAACAGACGCTCATGGCGCGGCTCGCGAGCGCGGGAGTGACGGAGATCGACCTGGTGGTGTCGCAGCACTCCGAGCAGGACCATTCCGGGTCGATTCCGGCAGTCTTAGCCGAGTACCCCGAGGCGAGATTGCTGGCTTCCGACAAGGGCAAGCGCATGCTGCTCGAGCATCTTCCGATCGCCGAGCAGCAAGTGCAGACGGTCAAGGACGGACAGATCGTGGATCTGGGCGGGCTCACGTTGCAGTTCCTCTATACGCCGTGGGTGCACTGGCCCGAAACGATGCTCACCTGGCTGCCCGAGCGGCGAACGCTGTTCACGTGCGATCTGTTCGGATCGCACCTGGCCACCGGCGACACGTTCGCACGCGAGGAGGCCGAGGTCTTGGTGGCTGCCAAGCGCTACTTCGCCGAGATCATGATGCCGTTCCGAAGCCAGATCGAAAGGTACCTGGATCGCGTCAACGAGCTCGACCCTGCGATCATCGCACCGAGCCATGGCCCCGTGTTCGACCGCCCGAGCCTCATCCTCGACGCGTACCAGGACTGGGTCTCGAGCCCACCGCAGAACATGGTGTTGATCCCGTATGTCTCGATGCACGGCAGCACGCGAATTATGGTCGAGCACTTCCTCGAAGCGTGCTGGAGCCGCGGCATGCGCGCGCAGCAGATCAATCTGGCACAGGTCGACACCGGCAAGCTCGCCATGCTGATGGTCGATGCGGCGACGATCGTGCTCGCAACGCCGACGGTGCTCGGTGGTCCGCACCCGCAGGTCGCCTACGCCGCGTTCTTGGCCAACCTGCTTAAGCCCAAGGCGCGCCATTTCTCGGTCATCGGCTCCTTCGGCTGGGGCGGCAAAGCCGTCGAGCAGCTTTCGGCCATGATCCCCAACCTGAAGGTGGAGTTGTTGCCGCAGGTGCTCTGCAAAGGCCTGCCCAATGCCGCCGACTTCGCGGCGCTGGACGCGCTGGCCGAGAGCATTGCAGCCAAGCACGCTGCGCTCTGATGCGCAGCCGGTGACTTCCGATATGGAAACCCATCCGGCTTCGGTGGGCTGCATGGGTTTCCGGTGACGTTCGGAGCAGGGCGCCGGAGCGGCCTACGACCGGACTGGCCCCGGCGTTCCCGGGCGCGCCGTTTCTCTGCCCAGATCGACACCCAGGCGTCGGGCCGCCTCGTGGAGTACGGCGTCCACTTTCCGGATGAAGACGGCGAGTTCGTCGCCGTGAGGTGCATCCGGGATCCGTCCTCCGGCGCTCGGGTAGCGATAGGCCGTTGCGTAGACCGTAAGTTCGTCGATCTCCCGGGGCGCGGGCTTGAGCGGGTTCGAATTCGCAACCAGATCGACCATCGCATCGAGTTGGTGTCTGATGCCCGCGTGCTTGCCCTCCGCCGTGAGAATGGCGCGAATCACCTTCTCCGCCGCCTGTTCGCAGAGGTACGCGGCATTTCGGTTGCCGAGCCCAGCAAGCGCATTCGCGCCCTCCAAGTCCTCGGACGCGATGCGAAGCGGGTTGGCGATCACCAACTCAGTCCCCATGGATGAGCACCCCCTCATGGGCAACCACGTACGAGAGTGTGTTGACGGTATCTCGGGCGCTCCGGAAGTCGCTTTCCCGGCACGGAATCACGTCGGCATGGACCCCAGAGTCGCGCTGAAGGCGCCAGGCGACACGTAGGTCGAGGTCAGCATCGTCGGTCTCGTCGGGGACAACGACAAAAAGGTCCCAGTCGCTCCAGAGTCCGCTCTCGCCCCGGGCGCGGCTCCCGAATAGCCATACTTGAGTTGGGTGGTACGTCTGCTCGATGCGCGAAAGCAGCACTCCGATGGCACCTCGGCGACCTCGCTTGGGGTCAGCCAGGTCCCGCTGGCCGCTGCTACTCATGTGCCAGAACCTACCACGTCCTGTCTCGGTGATTCACCGCAGGGTTCCACGGCCTCGAACCTCGAACTGGGCAGAGCATCGAATTCTGCAGCAAATGCCGTCGGTCTGAGCCGGGACGAGCTGCTAGCTCGGCGCCCTGTCGTGAAGACAAGGCACCTGCGGAGAGGGTGGGATTCGAACCCACGGTGGGCTTGTGACCCACGCCCGCTTAGCAAGCGGGTACCTTCGGCCTCTCGGTCACCTCT
>JAFGIS010000418.1 GCA_016929495.1 Polyangiaceae bacterium
ACTCACGGCTGTTGACTCTCGACCCGAGGCATCAGATCCGAAACTTGACTCATCCTGCACGGCTTTCGTGCCCCATAGACGCTAGACTATCACCGGCCCCCGCAGCAAGCCGCTGCAGCGTGGCTGCTTCGGTTCTACGTGCTCGATCCGGATGAGGACGAACACCATCCAGGAATCTGGGGCGCCGACCTCTGCGAGCTCGTGCTTCGCAGCCTCGTGCCAGGACTTCTCGTTCTCGAAGATGGCAACCCATTCTCTGACTGTGCGTACGCTGGCTGAGAATCGCCGGTCCGGCGCTGCAGCGGCCGGGGTCTATCGGGTGAGTGCCTCGTAGAAAACAGGATCGTCATGGGGATGCGACACGGGGGTTCGCAGCCTCCCGAGAGAACGCGCAACAGCGCGGGTCTCGACGACCGAGCGTGCCGCCCGTCCGCCGGGCAGCCCCGGATCCCGCGTCGGCTCGCTCCGTCGAAGCGAGCCGGACTGTCGGCCAGTGGGCCACGATACTGGCCGCGCCCGTGAGACGACCAACGAAACGTTGTGGTCATGCAGCCGCTCGGCTACAGCGTCACCGGTTTGGAAACGCTGCACTCACGGTTCGAAGCCAAGTTCCGCACCGCTGCGCTCGGGGCGGTGCGCTCGCCCCTGCGTATCTGCCCGCTCGGCGCCCACGTGGATCACCAGGGCGGGGTCGTGACGGGCATGGCGCTCTCCGAAGGCGTCGACCTCGTGTACTCTGCGACCGACGATGGCTACGTGCGTGTGCAGAGCCTCGACTTTCCCGACGAAGAGGTCTTCCACGTCGACCAACCCCCGGAGATGATCCTCGGGTTCTGGGGCAGCTACCTGCGTGGCGCCACGCGCTCGCTGTCGCGCACATTCAAGCTGCGTCGAGGCATCAACGCGGTCGTCCGAGGCAAGCTCCCCATCGGAGGGCTCAGCTCCTCGGCCGCCGTGACCACGGCGTACCTCATGGCGCTGTGCGACGCGAACGAGCTGAGCGTCGCGCCTACGGATCTGATCCGTTTCAGTCACTGGGTCGAGCGCGACTTCATTGGCCTCAACAACGGGATCCTCGACCAGTCCGCGAACATCCTGAGCCGGGCTCGTCACCTGATGGTGATGGACTGCAAGGACGAGGGCCATGAGCTCGTGCCCCAGGCGCCCGAAATGCCACCGTTCGAGGTCGCCATCGTCTACTCCGGCATCAGCACGTCACTCATGCAAACCGACTACAACAACCGAGTGGCCGAGTGCAAAGTCGCGGCGTGGATCCTCCAGGAGCTCTGCCACGGACGAGTCTCCCCGTTCCACGAGGCCATCCTGCGCGACATCCCGCACGAGGTCCACGCCGAGCACCGCAGCGGGCTGCCAGGTCGTTTCATGCGTCGCGCCGACCACTTCTTCGGCGAGCTCGAACGGGTGCGCCGAGGCGTGGCAGCGTGGAAGGCGGGCGACCTCGACCTGTTCGGGCGCCTCGTCTTCGAATCGGGCATGAGCTCGATCCACAACTACGAGTGCGGATGTCCCGAGCTCATCACCATCTACGAGATCCTGCGGAGCGTGCCCGGCGTGTACGGCGCCCGTTTCAGCGGCGCGGGCTATCGTGGCTGCTGCATCGGGTTGATCGACCCTGCATGTCGGACGCGACTCGAGCAAACCGTCGACGCCGAGTACCCGTCTCGCCACCCTGAACACCGAGACACCTACCGCACGTTCTTCTGCGGCGTCGCGGACGGCGCCAGCCTGACCCGCTGCTGAGGAGCACCCATGAAGTGCGTCGTGCTCGCCGCGGGATACGCAACTCGGCTCCACCCGCTGACGCTGAACACCCCGAAGCCGTTGCTCGAAGTCGGTGGCCAGTCGATTCTGGATCACCTGCTCTCCAATCTCGTCCGCGTCCCCGATCTGACCGAGATCGTGCTCGTGTCGAACGCCCGATTCCTCGAGCACTTCCGGCGCTGGCAGCAGGCCGCGACCTACCGGGTTCCCGTTTCCGTTCTCGATGACGGCTCGACGACGAACGAGACCAGGCTCGGCGCCGTCGCCGACCTCGCTCTGGCCGTGAGCCGCTCCAGGATCGCCGACGACTGTCTGGTCACGGCGGCGGACAACCTTTTCACGTTCGAGCTCGCGGACTTCGCCGCCTTCTTTCGGCGCGCTCGAGCCGACGCGATCGCGGTCCACGAGCTCACGGACCTTGCGCGGCTGCGGCGCACGGGGGTCGTCGAGATCGCCGAAGACTCCAGGGTTCTGTCCTTCGAAGAGAAGCCAGCCCTCCCGAAATCCCGCTGGGCTGCGCCGCCGCTGTACGTGTACCGCGCCGACACACTGCCGCTGGTCGGGGAGTACCTGGACGCTGGCCACGATCCGGACGCACCCGGCAACTTCGTTCCCTGGCTGCTCGGGCGCAGGCCGGTCGTCGCGTTCCGTTTCAGCGGGCCCCGCTACGACATCGGAGACCGCGCGAGCTACGAAGCGGCCAAGCTCGCGTTCGCTCGCGGCGGCGAGGCTTCGGGTCCGTAGGGAGCTCAGCACGGCGCGGTCCGTGGCAGGCCCGACGAGCACGACGCAGTGGAGCCCGGAGCTCGGCCGACAGGGGGATCCGCAGGAACCTCCGGCGGCGCAGCTGAACCCGCTCGTTTTTGCACTGGCCCGGATCACGAACGCGCGGGACACTGACTTGCGACGTATCTTCGGCCGTCGGTTCTGTGGTCGCCGGATTCTGGACTCGGCAGGCAGTACCGCTGGCCGGACCGTGGTAGCCGTTGGCGCTACGGGCAGTACTCGACCGCTCCGACGTCCGGGGAGTCCCCGCAGGGCACGCTGTTGCCGTCGAAGTCGGGCCAAGGCTTCACCGAGTCCTGGCCTCCCTGGTCGACGGCCGGGCTGTTCGCTCCAATCTGGTAGGTGTTGTTCACCAGTCCCGGATCCGAGACCACCGTGACGTGACCGGCACTGGCCGTCACTCCCGAGGGAGCTTGGGGTGAAAAGATGTTGTTGAGGACGTCATCGGCGCCGGGTGGTAGCTTCATGGTCGCCGCCGTCGCGCCTTGGAGCACGACGAAGAAGTTGTTGCGCACCGTGATCTGGCCTGGTTGGGCCTTGGTTTGGTAGCAGCAGCTCCCGTTCAGGCAGATGGCTGTCGGTCCGCCAGCACAGTCGGAGGCCGCCGAACAGGACTTGGCGGGAACGAAACGATCCGTGTCGTAGAAGTTCCCGAACCCTGGCGCTCCCCGCTGCGGGATATCCGTGTTGGCCGGTCCGTGCACCAGCGTGTTGTGTTCGAAGACGAGGCCGTCCATGTCGGTGTTCACCGTCTGCAGCAAGTAGAGCCACATGGCATCCATCACCACGTTGTAGGCGAGCGTCGTGTTGCGGACGACGGCGTGATGCTCCTGGATCTTCTCGGCCGTTCCATCGAAGTTGCCGGCGCAGGCCTCGAAAAGGCCCACGCTGCGCTCGCAGTAGTTGTGGTGGAAGAGGATGTTCTCGACGACCTCGCCCGGTGAACGGGCGATGATTTCGAGGCACCCGCCCTCGGCGCCGCCGAGGGTTTCGTTGGGAGTCCAGCAATCCACGATGTTGTTGTAGGCAATCTCGTGGTCCGTGCCATTGACGACGATGGCTTCCGCGCCGCCCGAGGTGTTGACGTTGCCGGAGTCCAGGATCACTTCGTGGAGGCTGTGGATGTAGTTGCCGACCACGAGGTTGCGATGCCCCCGGACGGAGAATCCCAACTGGATCAGGGTGCCCTGGATGGTGCCGTCGATCTCGCAGTCCTGGATCACGTTGTCATCGGTCTCGATGAGGAGCCCGAAGTTGGCCTGTCCCGTGAAGCTGAGCCCGGCAAGCACGCTGTTGCCACCGGGTGAGAGAACGGCGCCTGTCGGCTTGTCCGCGGTCGCTTCGGTCGCCTTGAGGATAGGACGCGCGTCCCCATCGCCGTAGGCCATCCAGACGCTGCCCTCGGGCACGTTGAACGCGGCCGGGCCATTGCGACCCCGGGCTGGGGCGCCGGCTGCCGTGAACGTTCCCCCGCGCTCGAAGAACACCGCGGCGGGCGTGTTGGCCGGGATCTTGGCGACGGTCGCCCACGCTTGTTCAGGACTCTGCCCGCTGTTGTCGTCATTCCCGCTGTTGGAGACATAGTACTGGGGCAGGTCGGCCGCCGCTTCGTTGAGGTCCACCGGGGCCGGGCCCGTAACGATGCCGCCTGGGCCCGTAGTGCCTGCACCACCCGTGATGCCTGCACCACCCGTGGCGGCCGCACCACCGCCCGACCCACCGCCGCCGGCCGTGCTTCTTCCACCCGTCGTGCCCGAGCTTCTGCCGCCCGTGGCGGCTGCACCCCCCGCAGCGCCCGAGCGCCCGCCCGTGCCCCTTCCTGCAACGCCGCCGGTTCCAGGCTCGCCCGTGCCGCCGGGTCCTACTGCCGCGACGCCGCCAGTTCCCGCTCCACCGGTGCCCGGTTGCGCGGCGCCCCCGGTTCCCGCTTCCGCCCCGCTGCTGCCCGGTTCTGAAGTGCCGCCGCTGCCCGGTTGCGAGACGCCCCCGCTACCCGCCGCGGTGGTGTCCCCACCTCCTGTGCCGGAAACACTGCCGCCTCCTGTCTCGGTGGTGCCGCCACTGGCCGTCCCCCCAGCGCCGCCGCCGTCCTCAGTCGAGCTGGAGCAGGCAAGAGCCACGAGAGGCAGTACGAGAACGATGATCCGCTTCATGTTCGACCCCATCAACGCGCTTGAGCACGTGGTTGAAGAGCTGCGGCCCCGTTCGACCGCGCGGGCCATTCTGAGGGTACCAGGACTCGTTGCAGGCACGCCGCCCAGCGGGGGTGCGACCCACATGATGGAGGCTGCGGGCGTCTTGACGCATGACGGCTCGCAGCATGCCGGTATCAAGCGTTATCCCCGAGCTCTGCCCCACTCGCAAGGCGAGGGCGAGCACACTCGCACGCTTCAACAATTCAGCTTCATCGCCATCTCTCGCGGCGACGTTGTGCTTTCGAGTGTCGTTGTCAGGCTCGCGACAGGCAACACCGTCGCGGTAAGGCCGTTGGTTGCGTGTCGCATCCTGGCGCGGCCGTGCTGGATTGCCGGGGGCGACCAGCACCGCGGTTCGCCCTGGGATCCGGCGCCATCGGAATGGGCGATGCCACCGTGTGGACGACGGGCCGGGTTCGACATGTGCGTGTCACATCGTTTTTGCCTGTGTCCATGGTGCGATGGTGCGGATGTGTGAACCTGCCAGAGCTGCTGTTAGCGCTCACGGGACGGATCGCTCGGTCCGTTGCGCTGCCGAGTCGCCCACCATCGTTCTTCCGGCGTGTCTTCTTGGGGGACGGCTGAGGTAGCCATGAAACGGGATGTGGTGTTGAAGCGGATGGGTCGTTCGATGCTTCCGGTGGGGTCGGTGTTGGAGTGGCTGCTTGCCGTGGCGGTGGTCGCGCTGGCAACCGGGTGTGGCGACACGAATCGCAGCTTCGCCGACCACACTGGCAACGCGGCCGGCGTCGCCGGCAGCAACAGCGGTGCGCCTGCCACCGGAGGAGGCGACGGCACGTCCGGTGGGAATGGCGGGGACATGTCGGCTGGCCGAGAAGGCAGCGCATCGGGCGGCCACACACGAGCCGGAACCGGCGGCGTCAATTCTGGCTCGGGCGGCGAGGACTCCGAGACAGGCGGCGAGGACTCCGAGACAGGCGGCGAGGGCCCTGGGTCGGCGGGAACGGATACCGCGTCAGGTGGCCACGATGTTGGGGCAGCCGGCACGAGTAGCGGGCCGGGCGGCAACGGTTCGGGAGGCCAAGATACTGCGTCGGGCGGCCACATGGGGAACGGGGACGCTGGCGATGACACGGGCTCGGGCGGCGACGACACGGGCTCGGGCGGCGACGACACGGGCTCGGGCGGCGACGACACGGGCTCGGGCGGCGATGACAGGGGCTCGGGCGGCGACACGGGCTCAGGCGGCGACACGGGCTCGGGCGGCGACACGGGCTCGGGCGGCGGAGGCGGCCTGCAGAACGGATTCGAGTGCTCCGCCAACCAGCAGTGCCAGTCCCGCCATTGCGTGGACGGCGTGTGCTGCGACAGCGAGTGCGACGGGCAATGCGAGTCCTGCAACGAGTCAGGCAGCAAGGGGACATGTTCGATTGTGCAGTCGGGCGCTCCTCGTGGCGAGCGCCCTGCGTGCGACGGCGCAGCCCCATGCCGGGGCGAATGCAACGGAAGCGATCGCGAGGCGTGTCGCTACCCCGGCGATGACGTGGTTTGCGTTGCGGCGACCTGCAACGCCGGCACAGTGACGACCGCATCGGTCTGCAATAGCGCGGGGACCTGCACCGCGGCAACGACCTCCGTGTGCGCGAGCGGCCAGTGTGCACCAGGCGCTGCCCGGTGCGCGGACAGCTGCAGCGCAACCTCGTGCGGCGCGTCTGCCTACTGCGACACGACGACGGGCGCGTGCCTGCCCCTACTCGACAAGGGTGCGGTCTGCACGAGCGACGCACAGTGCGACGAGAAGCACTGCGTCGACGGCGTCTGCTGCGAGTCGGGGTGCAGCGGGCAGTGCCAGACGTGCAACAGCTTCGGAACATGCGTGCGTGTGACGAGCGGCCCTCCGCGTGGCCTACGTCCTCCCTGCGGCGGCTCCGGGGATTGCGCCGGCGAGTGCGACGGCAGCTCGGACACGGCGTGCCACTACCCCGGTGCGAGCACGCAATGCGCGCCCGGGACATGTAGCTACGATCTGACCACCGCCACCACCGCGTCGGTGTGCGACGGTGCAGGCGCGTGCACCACTCAACAGAACCGCGTGTGCAGTGGCCAGTACTGCAGCGCTGGCGTATGCGTCGACCGGCTCGACGACAACAGCGGCTGCCAGCTCGATGTTCAGTGTGATAGCGGGAGGTGCTCGAACACCGTCTGCTGCAGGCCTGAGCGCACCGTATGCAGCGGCTCGTGCGTCGACCTTCAGACGGACTCGTCCCATTGCGGGTCGTGCACCAACGACTGTGGCGCTGGACAATACTGCTCGAGCGCCCGCTGCTGTCCCAATGGAACCTCGAACATGGGCGGCATTTGCTGCGCCGCGGGAGAGACGAACTGCGACGCGGAATGCGTCGATCTACAGAACGACCCGGAGCACTGCGGCGCTTGTCATAGCGCGGCGTGCGACGCGAACCAGGTCTGCCTAGGGGGTCAATGCAAGTGCGCTGGGGCCACCCTGTCGTGCGGCAGTTGCGGCAGCTGGACCTTCGAGTCGGGCTGGACCGAGGATTGGGGATGGGCTTCGATGGACTACAAGGGGACATACCCGAGCGTGAGCATGGGTGTGGACTCGGGTCGCCTGGCACTGTACTACTCAGGCACCATCGGTTTCCTGGGGGCCTCCGTGTACGTCGAGCTCTGCCCCGATGGCTCCGAAGCCGATATGAGTGGCTATCAGTTCTCCGCCGATGTCTACTTCGACGGCGGCCCGCTGACCCAAGACACCAGCTACCTCTATGCCAGCATTGAGCCGAGTGGGGAGGACTCCGCCAGCGTGATACCCGTCGCTGGAACCTGGATGAAGGTTCATGGGACCTGGACGTCGGCAAGCGCGTCCACTCTCAGGATCGGCTTCGTGCTATTGGAGGCTTGGACGGGGGTGGTCTACATCGACAACGTCCAGCTCACTCCTCCGTAGCCAAAGGCCGTCGCGTCGGCGAAATCGGTAGTGCCCCAGCCGGGCGCGTGAGCGCCGGGGTTCGGGGGCCCCGGCCGCGCCTGCAAACGGTTTCCCGGCCGCGACGGCGCCGCTACACTCGGCCTGACCGTATGTCGACGACCGAGTTCCGCGCTCTGGAGTACTGCTCGGACCAGACGTTTGCCGAGGCTCTGTATGGCTTGGACGGAAGCACGGAGCAGGGCTACTGCGTCACGCGCAATGGCCGCGTGCATCTCGAGCTAGGGCCGGGCTACCGGCTGCTCCGTTCACTGGCGTGCGGCGTCTGCTCGACCGACCTGGACCGCCATTGCCTGCCCTTCCCGTTGCCGCAGGTCACCGGGCACGAGTTGGTGGCCTGTGACGAGAACGGTGTGCGGTACGTCGTGGAGATCAACGCGTCTCACCACGCTCGCGCCGTCATGACCTCCTGTCCCTACTGCAGCAGCGGCCTCGAGCGGCACTGCCCGGAGCGGCTCGTGCTCGGCATCAACGACTTGCCAGGTGGGTTCGGGCCCTGGGTGCTGGCCCCGGTGGGTGCTGCGATACCGGTCCCAGCCGCGATCCCCGAGCGTGCGGCCGTGCTCGTCGAGCCGTTCGCGGCTGCACTACACGCCGTGACGACCCTCAACCCAGAACCCGGCGAACGGGTGGCCGTGCTCGGACCGCGGCGACTGGGCCTGCTCGTCGTGGCGGCCCTATCCGGGCTTCGCAAGCGTACCAGCGGCGACTTCCGTATCCTCGCCGTAGCGCGCCATCGCGAGTTGCTCGAGTTGGCGTCGTCTTTCGGCGCGGACGACGGCCTTCTCGTGGGGGGCAGCGGCGTCTCGCTGCCGCTGCGCTCGGTCGACCGCGTGATAGACACGACAGGCACTCCCGAGGGTCTATACCTCGCCATCCAGCTCGCTTCTCGCGAAGTGCACTCGAAGTCCACCCACGGCCGACCCGCCGCCGGCATGAGCCACCTGACAGAGCTCGTGGTCGATGAGCTCGGCCTGGCGAAGTTCACGTCCGAGGCAGTTCCCGACGGAGCGCTCGTGGCCTGGCTCGTCGAGACGCCGCCGCCAGCAGACCTCGAGGGAAGGGTTCGGCTCGTGCGCGACGCCGGCGCCGCCGCAGCTCGGCACCTGCTCGAGCGCCGCGAGCGCAAGTGCCGCGAAGGGGAGCTCGCACCCTTCGATGTGGCCGTGGTCGGCTCCTCTGTCCAGGCGGACTCGGCAATTCGCCCCAGCGAGGCCCATCAGCGTTCGTTGGTTCGACCGGGCGGCAGCATCCTCGTGCACGCAGCCGCGCCGGGAGAGATCTCCCCGCTCGTTCGCGCCGTGGTCGATCGGGGGCTGCGGCTATCGAGCTCGCGCTGCGGCAGCTTTCGTCCGGCCCTGGACCTGCTCGCGAATGACCCTCGGCTCTGCCGGCAGATCGAACAGCTCGTCACTCACCGTTTCAGCGCCAGGGAACTCGACCGCGCCTTCGAGACGGCTCGGTCTCGCGATTGCATCAAGGCCGTGGTCGAGCACGACTGAGAACACGGGACCGCGTCGACTCCGGTCTGTCGCCGTCCGGCGTGGCGCGTCGATCACATCGCGACTTGTTGCGTGATGAAGTCGGTGAGGGTCGCCTCGCCGACGCCCACCGTGACGGTGCTCGGAACGGGTGCGACGCGCCACTGTACCGTCCAGGGTGCGCTCGAAGCATTGGCCGCTATGGACTGGTTCGGACCCTGGACTTCGAGCTCGATGAAGCCGTTCCCGGGGTAGATCTCGATGTCGCCTTCGTCCTCGGCGAAGTCGGCGGCCTTGACGTCCGGGTACTTGATCAAGAACAGATTGCCGCCGAGCACGTAGGCGAGCCAGCCTCCGCTGCCGTCGGCGACGATCTTCGAGCCGTCTTCGCTGACGACGCTCGTTTGCTTCGAGTCATCGACCCATTCGATGCCGCCGGACTCCGAGGTCTGCCAGCTGGGGTATCCGTTCTCCATCGTGACCACGGGGAAACACGCCAGACCGCCGCGCGGCACGCGCGAAATCTGCCAGAGCGCCGCGCTGATCGCTTGGGTCGCGTCGATGGTGAACGTCATCGTGATCCAGCCCGTGCTCGAATCGGCGGAGATGTCCTTGGTGATGCCGGCGTTCACCTTCGTCGTATCGGGGCTACCCTTCATGACCAGGTGATTGTCATTGACCGTGGCGGCGTAGGGACCGCCGTCGATGGCCGTGAGCGGGGGCCAGCCCCAGACCGACTGCGGACTGGTCCAGATCGTCGAACCGGAGCTGTTGCACGTGCCGTTGGGATCGTAGCTGGTGCAAGTGTAGGCCTTGAGGATGGCCTTGTTGTCGATGGTCAGCGACGTGATGCGCCCGCCCACCTGCGGATTGGCGTCGAGCACGACGTTGCCCACGGTGAAGCGGTAGTCCGAATCGGAGACCTTTTCCGGCGTCACGGGGCCACCCGCTGAACCACCACCGGTCGCGTCGCCGCCCGTACCGGTGGTGCCGCCGGTGCTCGTTCCTCCCGCGCTCGTCCCGCCGTTGCTGCCGCCGCCCGCGCTTGTTCCGCCGGTGCTCGTTCCGCCGGCACTGCGGCCGCCAGTGCTCGTTCCGCCGGTCGCGGTAGCGCCACCCGTCGCGGAGGTTCCGCCCGTTGGTCCGCTGGTGTTCGTTCCGCCGGTCGCGGTGGAGCCACCCGTCGTGGAGGTTCCGCCCGTTGGTCCGCTGGTGTTCGTTCCGCCGGTCGCGGTAGCGCCACCCGTCGCGGAAGTCCCGCCCGCGGAGAAGCCACCGGTCGCCTCCGAGGACAGACCACCCGTCGCACTGCTGCCGCCGGTCAGACCGGTGCCGCCCGTCCCCGGCGCAGAACCGCCGGTTCCTGCGTCGTCAGCGGCACTGCCACAGGCAACGGCGAACCAACCCAGAGCCAGTAGCCCGATGAGGCGAGCATGACCCCGCTCGGAGGGCCGCGGCATGCGGCGCTGCAGATCTCTCAGTTGGTCGCTGTCTGGCCCGTGCTGTCGTTGCATGCGTCGCATTCTACTCGTCCTCCGCGGCTAAGAGAGCTCCGGATGTCCAAGCTTAGCCCACGGGCGCCCGAGGTCGCCAGCTACCCCCCCGGACCGCGCAGCATCCGGCTCCTCGCCGGCCGGGGTGGGACCAGCCAGCTCGTGGTGGCCAGCCTGCGCCCCTGGGGTCTCGGGATGGCGAAGACCGCCTGGCGGCGAACCGTTGGCGGCTCTAGGGTATCGTCAACTCAGCATGCGTCTTGCCAGTTTGTCGCGCACGACGTTGATCGCGATACTTGGACCGATGGCCGTGGCTGTGTTCTCGGTGGCGGTCGCCTGTCGCGAGCGTCGCGCCGCTGCGACGAACCCGGCTGCAGATCCGGGCGCCGCTCGCTCGAGGCCGGCCGAGTCAGGCCCCGCGATCAGCGGCGAGCCGGTCGGTCCGGCGCCGATCCGTCCGGCAGTCGAGCCGAGCAGCGAGAAGGACGCAGGTTTCGTCGAGTCTCACTGCGTGCAGCAGCCGCCCCAGGAGTTTTTGGTGCGGGCCCATTTGAAGAACGGCCCGTGCTCTCGAGCCGAGGCCGCCGAGCGTCGCGCCGCCTTGGCGCAAGCGATCCGCTACCGCACGCAGCAGTACGGGTACTTCGAAGGATTCGGCAACCCGGCATGGAACCCGAAGGCCCCGTCCGCGCAGGTCCGGTGGACGACGTTCTTCGGGGTCCCGGTGCGCCTACACGAGCGAGTCATTCCCGCGCTCGAGTGTGTGGAGCAGCAGCTTCGTCGCGAATGCAAGGAGCCCTACCAGCCACGGGTTCTCTCGGGTTTTCGGCGCCGCAACACGTACTTGAGCGGAGACGTCTCCAACCATGTCTATGGCATCGCGCTCGACGTCGATCCGGACAGAAACCCGTGCTGCGGCTGCGTCGAGCCCTGGCGGAGCAACAAGCGCTGCGAGGGCAAGCGTCCGGTGGCCGAGCGCATGGACATGCCGCCATGTTGGGTCGGTGTGTTCGAGCGCTATGGGTTCTACTGGCTCGGGCACGACGAGTTGGAAGATTCCATGCACTTCGAATTCCTGGGTGACCCTTCAAGGATCCGCGCAGCCGGCGCGGCGGCCGACGATCCAGAACGGCCGTGAAGCGGCTCAAGCAGAATGACCCACCGGGCACAGGCGCGGCCACCGCTGACCGACGTTCTGACATTTTACAGCTGACCGCGACGGTCGAGATCAGGGCCAGGAAGCGGGCTCTTTGGGCTATCCGGGGCGCACGCCCTCCGTTAGACTGGGGATCCCACTGCGCGAGGACGGTCCGATCCACCATGTCCGACGACTCGATCCAGAACCGCGGAGGCAGCACGCGTCCGCTCCCCAAGCCGAGCGTGCCGCCCGTGAGCATACCGCGGCCTCCGAGATCACGGCCCATGGCCACTGCCGAGACGCCCGCCCCAGCTGCTGTCGTTCCCGCCGCTGCCGCGGAACCTGCGCCCAAGGTGGACCTCCCGCCATGGGCCAAAGCCCCAGCGTCCACGCCACCCCCGCCTGCCGTGTCGCCAGCGGTGTCGTCGCCAGCGGTGTCGTCGCCAGCGGTGTCGTCGCCGGCGGTGTCGTCGCCTGCCGTGTCGTCGCCAGCGGTGTCGTCGCCGATTCCGGCCCCGGGCCCTGCGGTGGCGGCCGTCGCGCCGCCGGAAGCAGCCGCGCCGCCCGTGCAGCTCTCTGCCGTGCCGGAGCGCACTCTCTCCGAGCAGATGGATGATCTGGAACGCTGGGCTCTGAATGTCCAGCGGCGCATCCGGCTCGAGCAGTGGCGAGCCGTGCTCATGCGCACGTGCGCCCTGGCCAGCGTCTTGGGCGCGGCCGTGGTCGTACACCAAGGCCGAACGACTCTCGGCGCACTGCTGGCAGCGGTTTGCGCTCTGCTCATGATTGCCGAGACGGCTTGGTCGGGTTTGAGTTCCGGTCGCTCCGTGCGTCAGCAGGTGGTCAACGACCTCAGAGAGCTGCAGCACGGCGCCAAGCTCCAGTGGGATCGCATCCGTCTCACTCACGCCGACCCGACAGGACGCGAGCGCGCCAAGTACGCTGTCGCGCTCCTCCAGGCCATGCGCACTCGGCGCGAGCAGATTGCGCGCCACCTGATCGACATCGAGCCGAGCCCCCCGATCGGAAAGGGTACGCTATGACCGTCACTGGATCGCGCGTTGATTCCGGCGCAGCCCCAGAAGCAGGTCGCTCACCATTCCTGCAGCCAACGGGCGGCCTCTCCGGACTCGATGAGGCCGTCGCGTCGATGGATGACGACGCTACCATCGGTCCTGGAGACCTCGACCCGGAAAAGGCGCTCAGCGCCGAGCTCGAGCACCTGGAGCGTTGGGCACGAGCCATCGTGTGGGGCGGACGCTTCGAGGGCTTGCGTTCGGCGCTGCTTCGCTCCCTGGCGCTGTTGGGCTCTGGAGCCGCAGCCGCACTCGGTCTGACGGGACGGCAGGAGCTGGTCGTGCCGCTGTGCGCGCTGGCCGCTCTGGCCATCGCGGTCCACGCCGCGTCGCCACGTGTCACCGCGTTGGGGGTGCATTGCCGTGCACTGTGCGACATCCGTGACCTGGAGGATCTACTGAAGATCCGATGGCACACGGTGCGGCTGGTCTGCTCGCACGTGGACTCACAGAAGCGCCTCGACGCAGCCCTGCAGCTCATGGCGTTGCTCGATGAGCATCGCAAGGAGATCGGCCGTTCGCTCGGTAGCGCAGAGCCTACAGTCCAGATCCCGCGCTAGCACTACTTCGCCAGTTTTTCAGGGTGGCACGTCCGGGCGCACAGGGCGCCCGCAGTGGGGGCACGGAGTCGGCGCAACCAA
>JAFGIS010000036.1 GCA_016929495.1 Polyangiaceae bacterium
CAAGCTCTACAATCAGAGCGCCAACGGTCAGGCCATCGCTCGTGCGTGGGCGAAGAAGAGCGGCCGGTACACGTCCACGGTCAAATCGATGCTCGTTCAAGCCGGCCTGCCAACGGATCTGGTCTGGCTGTCTCTGATCGAAAGCGGACACAATCCGACGATCCGCTCGCCAGCCGGAGCCGCAGGCCTTTGGCAGTTCATGCCCGACACCGCGAAGATCTACGGCCTGACGGTGGATCGCTGGGTGGACGAACGGCTCGACCCGAAACGCTCGACCGAAGCAGCCATCGCGTTGCTCAGCGACCTGCACCAGCGCTTCGGCAACTGGGAGCTCGCGATGGCGGCCTACAACATGGGCCACGGAGGACTGCTCCGGGCCATCCGCAAATACAACAGCAACGACTTCTGGGAACTGTCTCGGCTCGAGGCTGGCTTGCCGTGGGAGACGACGCTGTACGTCCCCAAGGTACTGGCCATCGCCATCGTCATGAACAACAAGAAGGCCTTCGGCATTGACGGCATCGAACCGGACCCTCCCGAGACGTTCGACACCGTCATGGTCGAACCCGGCGTAGAGCTCCAGACGGTGGCTGACGCTGCTGGCATCGATGTGGGCTCGTGCGCGCGTTTCAACCCCGCGTTTCTTGCCGACCGCACACCGCCTGCCGCACGAGATCCCGCGAAGGCAGAATGGGCCGTGCGCGTGCCCGTGGGGACAGGGGCGGTCGCTACGCGGAGGCTGGGACGGTCCAGGCCCAAGTCGCAGCCGCTTCCGCGCCCGGCGGACGCCAGCGCGGACACCGGCAGATCCGCGAGGGCCGACGAAGCTCGGTCGAGCCAGGCGACCCTGCCAGCCACGGCGGGACGAGCGCCTCGAGGGTCCCCGACGAGTGATGGCCCGGAGGATCCGGTCGTCGTAGTGCCGAACCGGGCGCTCGACTACCCGGGCCGCAGCCGGGTCTTCTATCGGGTCATGGTCGGTGACACGCTCACGAAGATCGCGAGCGCCTTCACGGTGAGCGTGGAAGACCTCGTCGCCTGGAACTCACTCGACACGACCGCGCGCCTGCAATCCGGGATGGCCCTTCAGGTCTTCGCTCCACCCGGCCTCGCACTCCATCGCGTGCGCCGCGTGCGAGAGCCCAAGGTGCTCGTCGTGGGAACGGATGAGTTCTACGAGCACTTCGAAGCGCAGAACGGGAGAAAGCGAATGAGCGTCGTCGCTCGGGAGGGCGACACACTGGGCGTCATCGCGCAGCGCTACGGCATGAGCGTCGGCATGATGGAGCGCGTCAACCGGCGCTCACGACGGGATGTCCTCGAAGCGGGCGAGCGCGTGGTGGTCTACACCCCGATGGGGACGGCTCGGAGCGTCGCCGAGGCAGCCGCCGGCGCACGAGCGCGGGAGTCCGCAGACCCTCCTCCGCGACCCGATGCGCTTCCGCCGTATGACCGCGCGTCTCCCGCGACGGCGAGCTCCCCAAGCTCCAGCTCTGACGGATGATTGAAGCAGCTTGCCACGACGCGCCGCCTCTGGGAGGGTTGACCGAACATCCGGCTGTAGACGCTCCCCGGGCGGGCCCAGAGGCCCAAGGTCGAGGCACCTTGCGTGCTCGCCGCATCGCAAGGAGGCGATCCGCGGTATTACTCAAGCCTGTGCTCGACATGTCCTTCGATCTCCGAGCGCCAGGCTGTGTTCTGCTCGCGCTTGTTGCGGCGGTCGCGGAGCTTGGGTGTTCATTCAAGCTGGACGCAGTGCAGGGCGACCCTGGCGAGTGCTCGGCGGGTTTCGCGAGCTGCGCCGGGGGTGCCACCCGATGTGAGACCGATCTTCGTACTACCTCGGCACACTGTGGCGCGTGTTCCCACTCGTGTCTCGGAGGCGCGTGCACGGACGGACGATGTCAGACGGCACTGCTCGGCGGAGCCACCGGCAGACCCTACGGAATCGCTCTCGACTCAGAGTTCGTCTACTTTATCGACAACACCGGGGGCACGGTCAACAAGGTTGCCAAGAGCGGCGATCCGACGAGCCCCCTCGTCTTGGCCTCTGGCCAAATCGGCGTGAACCTCGTGGCAGCAGAGGCCGAGCTGGATGGCGCCGTATTCTTCACGCTCGGTGGCCCGGACGGTGGCGTCAGCAAGGTGAACAAGACACCCGGGCCTGTCACGGTAGTGGCCAGTGTGCCCGACGCGTGGGAGATCGCGCTCGACCAGACAGACGTCTATTTCACCGCCGTCGGTGGCTTGTATCGTGTCCCCAAGACAGGCGGCGCGCCCACGAGACTCGCCACTCTGAGCGACAATCCCGGAAGCGTGGCGATCGACGGCGATACCGTCTACTTCAACGACAAGGAAGCCGGGACCGTCAATCGCCTGCCCAAGGACGGCTCTTCCACGGTCGCCGAAGTGCTCGCAAACCTTCAAGCCATGCCCGACGGCATTGCGGTCGACCAGAGCAACGTCTACTGGACCTGCTACGGCGGGGAAGCGGTAGCCCGCTGCTCGAAGCAGGACGCCAGTGACCGGCAGACCCTCGCGAGTGATCAATCTCGACCGAACGGGATCGCCGCCGACGGCGCATTTGTGTACTACACCGCACACGATAGCGGGACTGTGAGCCGGGTGTCGATGACCGGTGGGGAGCCGCTGCTGCTCGCCCGCTGCGACACCCCGCTCCGCGTGGCGCTGGACGAGTCGTACACCTATTTCACGGCGAGTGGTCGGCTGAACAACGCTCCGGGCGTTTTCAGGGTTCCGAAGTAGCCGGCGTCCCGGGGCCGCCGTGGTAGCATAGAGCATCTGCGTACCATGCCAGCCCCGCCCTCTCGGCCATGGGGCCCTGCCGGATTCCCCCGTCAGGTGGGCCCCTATGAACTGCTGCTTCCCATCGCTGCAGGCGGCATGGCCACGGTGTTTCTTGCGCGGCACCATGGCGCTGGTGGATTTCGTCGCGAAGTTGCGCTGAAGCTGTTGCACCCCCATCTTCGTCTCGAGCCGCGTGTGGTCGAGGAGCTGCTCGAAGAAGCGCGACTGGCCGCGCTGCTGCGGCATCCGAACGTGGTGCCGGTGCTCGATGCCCGCGATGATCCGGAGGCTACCTACCTGGTCATGGACTACGTCGAGGGGGACACGGTTGCTGGGCTGATCGAGCGCGCCGAAGAGGAAGAATACCGGCTGCCGGAGCCGGTCAACTTGCGCATTCTTCGTGACGTGCTCGAGGGCCTCAAGGCGGCCCACGAGCTGCGCGGCCCCAACGGCCGCTGCCTCGGCCTCGTGCATCGAGACGTGTCGCCCCAGAACATCCTGGTGGGAGTCGACGGCGTTGCGCGCCTGACCGACTTCGGCATCGCGAAGGCCAGCAGCCGTCTGGCCCTCACGCGGACGGGTCTGGTCAAAGGCAAGGTCGGGTACATGGCGCCAGAACAGGCGCGCGGACAGCCACTCGACCAGCGCTGCGATGTGTGGGCGGCCGGGGTCGTCGCCTGGGAGCTCTTCGCCGGGCGCCGGCTGTTCGACAGCGAAAACGATATCGCCACGGCGGTTCGCCTTCTCGGGCAGCGGCCGCCGCGGCTTCGGAGCGTTCGCGAAGACGTTCCGGCCGCGGTGGACGACGCCGTGGCGTACGCGCTCGTGCCCGAGGCGGACCTGCGCTGCCCGACGGCTGGCGAGTTCCTCAGGCGCTTGTCCGGAGCCGGTCCGGTGGCGTCCCAGGAGGACGTCGCCGAAGTGGTCAGCATGCTGACTGAGAACGTTCGCCTGGAGCGGCGTTCTGTGCTCGAGCAGGCGCCGGTTCTGGCTCCGGAGCAGTCAGGTACCGAGCTCGCGGCCAGGGGCGTCGCGTCGGCCTCGACGCGAGGCTGGCTGTATGTCGCGGTGGCCGCGCTCGTGGTCGGCACTCTGGTCACTGTAGCCGCACTGTGGCCCGACCGGTCCAGATCGGCCGCCGCACCCCTGGCGCCAGCCAGCGCCACACGAGGCGATCTCGACCTGCCGGCCCGAGCCGCTGCCGCGCACCTGCTCCCTGGGGTCCAGACTCCTGAGGCAGCCCCTGGCGCAGCCTCAGCTCAGGCCGTCGCTGCTCCGCCAGCCAGAAACGCAGGAGCTCGAACGCCTCGTCGGGCTGCGTCACGTCCGCCGAGCGCGCCGAAGCGGACGACACAGCCGTCGCCGAGCGCGCCGAAGCGGCCCACGGAGCCGTCTGTGCAGTTGCAGCCGAGTCCGTTCTCGGCGGGTCCCAATGCAGGAGGCTCGGCAGTCCCGGTGCGATTGCAGCCAAGTCCGTACAAGTAGAGAAGCTCTCCCTGCTACCGTACGTCCGGTCGGTCTCCTGCATCGTTCGCTGAGCATTACGGCGAAAAACGACCCGAGTGCTCTCACTCGGGCCAATCCTGCCCTCGTCAGGAAATTTCTGACGACGGTGATACATGGGCTGGACCAACGCCAGGGGCTTGCATCGACCCAGCCGCGAGAGTTGAGTCGGTCTGCCTCTGCCCGTCGCAGCCCCGTCCGCGATGGCCTCACGCCGTCACACTATGCTTGTGCGTTGTACGATCCTGCTCGGCGTCCTCGCCCTTGTCCTCACGGCGACGGGCGTGTGCCGTGCCGATGGGTCGACTTCGGCAGCTGCCGAGCTGTTCGAAGCCGCAAGCGCTGCCTCCGCCCGTGGGGACCACGTCGCAGCGGCTGCCGCGTTCGAGCAGGCGTACCGTAGTGCTCCACGCGGAGCGACGGCGTTCAATGCCGCGGTGTCTTGGGAAGCCGCCAACCAACCAGAGCGAGCGGCCGACGCGTACGCTTTGGCCATGAAGCACGATGACCTCGCGCCCGATGCGCGCCAAACCGCGCAGGCGCGTCTGATCGCGCTTCGCTCCGTGCTCGGGTACGTGGTCATCCTGGCCCCCGCTGGTGCCAGGATCGACATCGCGCGGGTTCGAGGCGCCGCCTCCCCAGTTGCTCTGTATGTGCGTCCGGGCGTGCACACGGTTGTCCTCAGAGATGCGCGGGGCGTCCGACTCACCCGCGCGATAAGCCTCACCGCCGGGGAGATACTCAACCTGGACCTGCGGACCGCAGCGGCTCCTGCTCCGCCACCCGCCTCCGAGCCGGCGCATCCTCACGAGCCGACCGAGGCGCACCACTCCACCTCGTGGCGAACCCTGGGATTCGTCGCGTTGGGCGCCGCGGTTGCGCTCGCCGGGACGGCTACATACCTGGGCGTCAGCGCGCTCGACGCTCGCGATGAATTCGTCAGCTCTGGAAAGACGAGTCGCTCCGCTCATGACAGGGCAGCGTCATTGCGCACCTGGACGAACGTCGCATGGGCTGGGTCGGGTGTCATGGCCGCGACGGCGGGCGTACTGATATTCCTCGCGCCGACTCACGACGACGCCCGAGCCTCCCGGAGCCGATGGCAAGCAGGCATCGGTTGGACGCGGAGGTTCTAGGGGCGTGTCTTCAAGACACGCCACACAACTAGAAACCCGTGTCCTGGCTCAGACTGCGGGCATTCGCCGCAGAACTCGACGGTTTCGCCCCGTTCGAGGCCGTCGAGTTCTGCGGCGAATCACGGAGA
>JAFGIS010000419.1 GCA_016929495.1 Polyangiaceae bacterium
ACGAGGCTGACGACTGTTCGGTTTCCCTCGTCGTCTTCGATCGATAGTTTCCACATCGGTCAGCGTTACTCGAGGCTGCCTCTGGTCCTGCGGCAACCCAATGCTACCATCGCCGACGTCGAGTGGCGCATCGGCAGCGCACAGCGTGTGCGGCCGGCTTGTGCCACATGCCACGGCGGCCCCGCAAGCGCGGCGCGGTCCCCATCGAGACGGCCTGGCCACCGGACCGGTCCGGAGCCCGCGTTCCTTGCGAAGGTTCTGGACGCATCGGGCACGCTTCTGTCACAGCGCCAGACGGAACAGTCGGTCGTGCACCTCGGGCCGAGCCTGCCGGATCGCTGGGTGGGTGCGACCGAGATTGACTCGATTGGTCAGCAGCACCGTGACGCAGCGTGCATCCGGATCACACCAGAAACTGGTTCCCGTGAACCCGAGATGGCCGAAAGCGCGCGCACCGCAGACCGAGCCTGCCGAGGAACCGGAAGCGGAGCGCGAGTCGAACCCTGCGAGAAGCGAGCCGCCGGGTCGCGGACGCAACAGCGGCTCTACGGACTCGGCGCTCAGCCAGTACGAGTCGCCTTGCATCGCGTCTACGACGGCAGCGCCGAATCGAGCGACCGCCTCAGCAGTGCCAAACAGTCCAGCATGCCCGCAGCTCGCGTGCCCGGCGTAGGCCCACGCGTTCTCGTCGTGCACGACACCGATCAGCTCACCACCGCGCCAGGGCACCACCTCAGTCGGTATGACGATGCGCATGAAGTCGCGGCAGCAGCCAAGCCATTGCCGACTGGAGCCGACGTCCAGGCCCAGCGGCTGAGCGACTTCGCGGCGGACGAGCTCGTCCAGCGGCACACCCCCGGCCCGGGCCGCGGCCTCTCCGACCAAGAGATAGCCCAGATCGCTGTAGCAAGGTTCGAAACCGAGGTTGTCCGATCTGTCGCGGAGCTCCGGCCGAAGAGCCCCTGCAGCCAGCCGCAGTGCGTCATGCGCCGAAAAGGCCCTACGCTGCAGGAGTGGACGATAGAGCGGCAGATAGGCCTGAAGGCCGGCACGATGCGCCACGAGCAACTCCAGCGCAGTCGCTGCCGATCTCGTCCGGGCGCTTTCTTCAACCAAGGTCCCGAGCGCCGAGCCCAGCGCCAGGGCGCCACGCTGGGCAAGGCGGGCAACCGTCGCGGCCACGAATGGTTTCGATACGCTCGCCAGATCGAAGGGGCATCGTGCCGCGACTCGCTCTTGTCGAGAGCGAGAACGCGCCCCAGCCGCGGCGCTGCGCAGCACCCATGTACGTCCGCGACGCACCGCGACCGCAACCACCGCCGCGGGCGCCGCACCCCGCGCAACCACGGAACGCGCAATCTCGGCAAGGCGTTCGCGCATCGTCCAACGGATCCGGTTTGGGAGGCCTTTTGACCACCTGGGTAGGCGGCCGTTATGCTGGATACTGTCAGAATGCCCCAGTGGAGCCTAGAGCGACCAACGGGCACGCCGTTCGTCGCGCCCAGACGATCAACCAGAACACCGACCAACTTGCAGGTTTCGGCCTGTCCGGGCGGATGCGGCCGCCTGCCCAGGAAGCCCCGGCTTCGCCTCCGCAGACCGGCGAGACCCAGACTGTGGAGCGAAGCGGAACGTAGCTTGGGCGTCCTCCAAGCTGCGTGGCCCGGGCCAGAGCACAGCTTGGGCGCCGGGGGGCCTGCGGTCGCGAGCGCAGAAACCTGGCAAGCGGATCGGTGCGCTGGGGCAAGTGGAGTAGAAGCGACCGATGGCTGAGTTCACATGGGAAGCGCGAACGCGGGCCGGCGAGGTTCGTCGCGGCGTGATGGACGCGGAGAACGAGACCGCGGTCAGGACCCGCCTTCGTCAGCAGCAGCTCAATCCGGTCCAGGTCCGACGCAGGCGCTCCGCTCTGCGATTCCAGTTCGGCTCGGGCGTGAGCACGAAGGACCTGGTCACCTTCGCCCGACTGTTCGGCACGATGATCGATGCCGGGCTTCCGCTGGTCCAGTGCCTCGAGATCCTTTCCACGCAACAGTCCAACAAGATATTCGCAGGGATACTGAGAGACGTCAAGGAGTCGGTCGAGCAAGGCCTGAGCTTCAGCGACTCGCTGAAACGCCACCCGAAAGTGTTCGACGACCTCTTCGTCAACCTGGTGCGAGCCGGCGAACTCGGCGGGATCCTCGACAGCATCATGAACCGCCTCTCGGTGTACCTCGAGAAGCGGCAGAAGCTCATCCGCCAGGTCCGTGGCGCCATGGTCTATCCGGCGGTGGTTGTCGTGATCGCGGCCATGGTCATGACCGTGCTGTTGACCTTCGTGATTCCGGCTTTCGAGAACATGTTCAAGGACTTCGGCGGCGGCAAAGAGGCGCTGCCGAAGATCACCCAAATCGTCGTGGCCTTCTCCCACGGATTCGTGGGCAACCTCCCGTTCGTCGCCGTCGGGGCAGCCATCGTCAGCTTCGCCTTCGTCTACGCGTATCGGCAGCCCAGGGGCAAGCGCATCTTCCATAACCTCATGCTGACGCTCCCGATCGTCGGTCCGGTGATGCGCAAGATCGCGGTAGCGCGGTTCACGCGCACATTGGGAACCCTGCTCCAGTCCGGCGTCCCGATTCTGGACGCGCTCGAGATCTGCGCGCGCACAGCGGGCAACGTGGTCATCGAGAGCGCCGTGATGCACGTGCGCCAGCGCATCAGCGAGGGCAAGAACATGGCCGAGCCGCTGATGGAGACGCGGGTGTTCCCGGACATGGTGGTCCAGATGATCGCGGTCGGCGAGCAGACAGGCGCGCTGGACCAAATGCTCAACAAGGTAGCGGACTTCTACGAAGAAGAGACCGATATCGCCGTCGCTTCCCTCACCAGCGCCCTGGAGCCGATCCTCATGCTCGGTGTGGGCGGCATGGTCGGTGTCGTCATGGTGGCAATGTATCTGCCGATCTTCTCGTTGGCCGGCAATATCAAAGCGGACTGAGCCGCAGGACTGGGGCCGCGTCGTGGATCCTCGCGCAAAGGACCGTGGACAGGAACCACCGGAGCCGGGCTCGGCCATCGGATCCCCGAACTCGCCCGATGCTGGGCCCTCGGCGCCCAGGCCGCTGCGTCCGGCGAGCATCATGCCTTTGCCGTTGGGCGTCCCGGATCCGCCGGGCTCCGGCCAGCTCCTGCGACGGATGACATGGCTGGCCGCGGCGCGTCTGCTGTTGCTCCTGCTCCTGCTCGTCCTCGTCTCGTGGCTGTACTTGGGCGGGGTCGGCTCGACGACTCTGCAAGCCGCGCTGCTGGCCCTTGCCATCTCCTTTGGGGCGTCCGCTGTGTACGCCGCCCTGCTCCGACAGAGGAAGAACACTCGGCGCCTGAACGACGTCCAGCTCGTCTTCGACCAGCTGAGCTGGTCGGTCTTCGTGTATCTGACCGGTGGCGCCACCAGCGGGGCCGTCTCCTTCTACGGGCTCACGTGCGTCATGGGCGCGATGCTGTCGGGCGCCCGCGGTGCGCTGGTCGCATGTCTCACCGGCGGCTCGTTCTACGCTGCAGTCTCCGTGGGGCTGCACTATGGCTGGCTGCCCACGCCTCCTGATCAGCCTGCCGCCGTGTATGCGCTCAGCCGCGCCGAGCTCACCTACCACATCGCGATCACCTGGCTCGTGCTCATCGTAGTCACCTTGCTGGCCGGGTACCTGGCGGAACGGCTGCGCAAGGCGGGCGGCCAACTGCTGAAGGCCGAACAGCGCGCACAGCGAGCCGAGCAAATGGCGGCGCTGGGCCAGCTCGCGGCCGGTCTCGCACACGAGATCCGCAATCCATTGGGATCCATTGCCGGGTCCATCCAGCTGTTGAAGATGAACCCTGCACTGAGCGACGACGATCGCAAGCTGTGCGAGATCGTCCACCGCGAAACAGCGCGACTGAACGAGCTGGTCACGGATATGGTGGACCTGTCGCGCTCCCGGACGCCAACGCGCACGGAGATCGATGTGGCTGCCGTCGCTCGCGAGGTCGTCAGTCTGGCAAGCGGCTCCGGACGTGCCAGCTCGGATGTCCATCTCGAGTACGAAGGTGTTACGTCAGCGACTATCCTCGCGGACGGCGCGCAGCTGCGCCAACTTGTCTGGAACCTGGTGCGCAACGGTGTGCAAGCCAGCCGCGCGGGAGACGTCGTACAGGTGAGCATCCACGTGCAGCAGGGACGCGTCCTCCTCGCCGTCTCCGACCAAGGCGACGGTATCCACGAGGCCGAGAAGGCGCGGATCTTCGATGCCTTCTTCACGACCCGCAGCAAGGGCACGGGCGTCGGCTTGGCCGTCGTCAAGAGCATCGCCGACCAACACGGCTTCACGATCGACGTGCTCAGCGAACACGGGATGGGCGCGACCTTCGCTGTCGACCTCGGCGAGAGTCGCTAGTGCATCGTTTCAATTGAAACGATGCCCAAAAACGAGGAGTGCCGCGGGTCAGACGAGGCGGTTTCGAGCGGGAGGCGCTGCATTGACCCGGCGAGAGTACGGCTGGCCGGTTCCACAAACCCCGTGCATTGGCGTGGGGGAAGACGTATGGGTTGCTGCGCGTAGGACCTGGTGATGTCCCCTGGTCCGAGAAGAGGAAGCCTCGCCATGCGCACTGGTCCAGCCGTAGCCTTCATGGCAGCGCTTTTGTTGTGCTCGACCGGGTCGGCGGTGGCTGGTCCCGGTCACACGGCCGCAAAGCACGAAGCCCAGAACCCGACGTCAGCAAGTGACGCGATCAGAGACTGCCAGCAGCGCCTGACCACCCTGCTCAAGAAAGGGCCGTCGACCGGCGACCAGATATCGGCGAGCATCGACGGACTGCTCGACTACCGCACGCTCGCAGAGCGCTCGCTGGGTCGCTACTGGGCAGACAGAACCCCTGCCGAGCGAAACGAGTTCACCTCGGTGCTCACTCAGCTCGTGCGCGCGTCCTACCGCAAGCACCTTTCCAGGACGCTGGACTACGACGTCACCTATCTGGGCGAAAGCACCGTCGAGGGGGGAACACTCGTCAAGTCCCAGGCCAAGAACCGCACCAAGAAGCGCGAGGAAGCGGTCAGCATCGACTACGTTGCACACCGCGTCAATGACCACTGGAGGGTCATCGACATCGTCACCGACGGAACGAGCTTGGTGAGAAACTACCGGAGCCAGTTTCACCGTATCGTGAAGAAGGACGGGTTCAAGGAGCTGATGCGCAAGCTGAACCGGAAGCTCGCCAAGCAGCAGGGCTAGTGGCGTGTCTCCAAGACACGCCACATAACTAGAAACCCCTGTCCTGGCTCGGACTGCGGGCATTCGCCGCAGAACTCGACGGCTTCGCCCCGTTCGAGGCTGTCGAGTTCTGCGGCGAATCACGGAGACAGGGCAATACCACCGACCTCGCGATGCCCCCCATCGCAGCGCTCTTGCCCGCAGGCTTCGGCGTCCTGCTACGATCCCGGGCGTGCCCCCGAGTCTGAAACCGCCTTCGTCCGCACCTGGGTCGCAACCGCCGGCCCCGGAGCAGGGCGCCGGGGGGCGCGTCCTGGCCAAAACGCTGGGGCGCAGAAGGCGAGCGAACAGGGGGGAGTCCGTTGTGCCAGGCAGCGCGCAGGCCACGCCTGACGAAGGCCGGGTGCCTCTGCGACTGACCGTCACGCGCGGCCATCTCGGCATGGAGCTGTACGGATCGCTGGCTCTGGGGCCGGTCTGCATCTCTGCGCTCGCGTTGTCATTGCCGGGACTGCGCTTCCCTCTCGACCTATCCGGCGGGGTCCCCGCCTTTCGCCACCGGCGTGGCCGGCTCGAACTGCTTCGCCTACAGCTTGAGCCGGCAGCGCTCGTGCGCTGGATGACGCCGCGCCTGCAAGAAGTTGTGGGTGTCCTGGACAGACCACCGGGGCTGTGGCTCAGCCCGACGGCCGTTGGGATTGGGTTGGTCGGAGCCAGCGGATGCGTCGCGTTCGACCTCGTGTGGGTGCCTGACGAGTCCACGGCGAGGTGGGTCGTGGCCCGCGCGAGAGGTTTCGATCTGAGCGGACCGGCGCTGGGCTACGCGCTGCGCGCGGTGGACTCGGTGATAGCCGGCTTCGGCGAACGGCGTGGGCGTGTCGTGACCGTCCCAGCTACCGCGCAGCAGCTGCTCCGCTCGACTCTGCCCCCCGTCGGAGCTAGGGTGCCATCTTCTGCTCACGTGCGTTTCGGCCTGCTGGTGGAGCAGTCCGAAAACATCGTCGTCGAGCTCGATGCCTCGTTCGCTCCACCCGCACCGTCACCCTTCGCCGCAGCGGCGCTTGAGCTCGCCAATCTGGCCGGTGCCGCAGACGATGCGCTGGCGGCGGGCGAAGCCGATGCAGCACGGGTAGCGTACCACCAGGCTTTGGAGCGAGCGCCGCGTCATCCGGAGGTCGTTCGACTCATTGCGGAGATCGACGCGTGCATGCCCGATCGCGTCGAAGCCGCGCTCAGCATGCTCGTGGAAACGGAGCAGGCTACCCGGACGGGAGCGGTCGGAGCCGCGCTGCTCGCGAGAAGCGGGGATCCGGAGGCAGCCGGTGAGGCCTTGGCCGCTGCGGCACGGGAGGAGCTCTATCCACCGCTCCGTGCCCTGCTATGGCTCGGACTGGCTCGCCTGCAGACACAGCCGCTCAAGAGAGGACGGACCCTGGACCAAGCCGTGGCCGACTGTCCTGACCTTGCGTCGGTGCGCTGGGCCCGCTTCGAGGCACGGCTAGGCCAGGGGGACATCCAGAACGCCTTGGCGGACGCCGAGTATCTCGAGGCATCCAGTTCGGGGCCGCACCGAAGACATCACACGACGCGCCGGGCAGCCGAGGCGTTTCTGTGTGCCGGTCATGCCGAGGAGGCGGCGCGTTTCTTCGAACGTTCGCTGCGCTACCTCCCCGAAGACTCCGAGGCAATCGCCGGCCTCGCCGGAGCCATGCGCGCTGCCGGCGACCTGGACCGGGCAACAGCGCTCTATGAACGCGCCATTCGGCTGGGCGGCAAGAGCGGTCGAGCCGAAGACGCTGCCACGCTCGAGCTCGCGAAGCTTCTCGCCTCGCACGTTCGCGACCTACCCGCAGCCATCGCACGAGTGCGTCAAGTTGGCCCGGACTCCAGGTTCTCCCTCGAGGCACGCGTGATGGAGGCGCGCTGGCGGCTCATGATCGGTGACATAGCCGGGGCGTCGCTCGCCTACGGCCGCCTCCGTGAAGCCGTCGAGCTGTCACCGGCAACCCCGCGGTCGGCCAGTACATGGCTCGTAGAGGCGGCGCGTTTCGAGCGCGAGGTTCAGCGCGACCTGGCGGCCGCCGAACGCCACCTGGCCATCGCGCTGCGCCTCGATCCCAAGAACGAGGAGGTCGCTGCGGCCTATCGGCACGCGGCGGCCGCCACAGCCGCACGCCGACGACGCGAGCGCCGGCTCGCCGATGCCCCCAAGCCCGAAGAACCGGCGTCGCCAGACGGCTCCTCCGGCCACGAGGATCCCACCCTACCGCCGCGCTCCGGCTAGCGAGCGCCGCCGAGCGAAGCTGGACAGGTGTACTGGCCTGTCTGGAAGACGGGTGCTAGCTCGTGGCTACCGCGGCCGCGCACAGCGCCCAACTCATGACGCCGAACCCACCCGCCGCCCACAACCGCCCCGTGGCGTCCCAGGCCAGGGCTGACACTCTGGCGTAGTCGGGCATCCCGTCCGGGTCTTCATCTGTCGACGACGGCGCGCGGACCTCCGCAATCCGCAGCGCGTGGCGACCGGACGCATCGACAGCCACCAAATACGAACACTGCTCGAGCTCGCGGTACACCGCCACTCCAACGCAAGCGCGTCCGTTCACCGACGCGGCTGTCAGAGCCGTTGCTCCAGAGCAGCCCGCAATATGGTGGAATCGGACCCCATCGGTGCAAATGGCGACGCCGCTCGTCGCGCCGGCCACAGCCATCACGTCCTCGGCAGCTGCAAGCAGTATGCCCTGTTCGACAATGACGGTCTCGAGAATCTGGTCGGGCTCGAGGACGCGCCAGTTGTTGCCGCCGTCGTCGCTGCGCACGAGCTGGTGCCGGCCCCGGCACTCGAGCAACGCTAGAGCCGGGGAGGCCGTCGGAGAAATCGCAAGCACGCGCCCATGCAGCTCGACAGACGACCACCCCAAGCCGCCGTTGACGCTGCGCAGAAGACGCCCGGAGGAGGTGCGCGCCAGCACGGTCGATGGATCCGAGGCGGACGAGCACAGCTCCAGGGACAGGGGCTCATGGGCTCGAACACCGGCGACTCGTCGCCAGCTCTCGAGCCCAGCGCTCGAGCATCGCTCGGGCGTGGCTCGCGACATGTCCCCACTGCTCGTGGCCAACACGACGGCGGCAGTCGCTCCGGCCGTGCCAGGAGCCAGCGCGACGATGCTGTCACCGGGCCCGGCCACCCGGTGCTTCACGGAGCAACCACGGTCGAGCCACCAGAGTTCGCTCGCGCCGGCCACGACCCAATCGCCGGCAAGCACGAGCACGGCGGATGGAGGCAGGGCCGGCTCCGCGGCCCGTGCGTCCCATGGACTAGCAGCCCAATCGGGAAGCGCTTCGTCGCACGCAGGATCGCCAACGGACGCGACGTCGACGAGCTCCACGGTCTCGTCGTCCACATCGCCATCGAGGTCGGGCAACGGTTGTTCCGACAGATCCGTGGCGGGCTCCGGGAGTCCCTCCGCGGCGCCCCAGCCGCCTTCCAGCGGCAGCTCTTCAATGCCGTAGAAAGCCTCTGGTGCGGCCGGTCCGTCTTCTTCCCCTGCGTCACGCAGGTCCCGATCGTCTGTGGCATTCAGCAGCTCGCCGATGTCGAGCACCAGCTCGTCCACATCCGCCTCGTTTGGACCGTCCGGCGTGTCTTCCAAGAGCATTCCGATATCGAGATCGGACGCGATGGCATCGTCCGTGTCCGCGATGCCTTCGTTTCTTCCCGTGTCCAACACGTCGCTGAACGGGTCCTCCTCCCCCAGTCCCTCCTGGTCGAGGGCCGCGTCCTCGTCGCGCTCGGATGGACGGTTGCCCGGCAGCTCATCGGCGCACACACGCACCGCGAGCCCAGACTCGGTTCCCTGCGAGGCTGCGGGTGGTCGGCCGCCTGCGACGGTGGACTCGACGCGCGACATGCTGCAGCATAACGCTGCGAGCCTGGCCTTTCACGCGGCGGACGCAGCCGCGTGCGCCCGGAGCTTTGGCGGTACGTTCGGCCCGGTCGGGTCGCAGCAACGGTTCGTGCCGCCCGTCCGCGCCGGCACAGCCATTCGAGCCCAATGGCCTGTCTCCGAGACACCAGCCCTCGGCTCGCGCGACAGTGCGCGGCTGGCACTTCCCGCGTGTGGCCAGGCCATGCTATCGGTCGAGCTTCCGGCTCGAGCGAAGAGCGGCCGGCCCTGCGCAGGATGAACACCACCGCCGCACCACGCCGACACGTGAGGCACGAGTCGACGACTCGCGTCAGCAGGCGGCAACGTGCGCCGGTCGTGTTCGTGGGCCCCGGCCTCGTGACTCGTCGCGTGCGGGTCGCGCCACAAGACGTCGTCTTCGTCAAGGGTCTGATCGAAGCCAGCGAGGGGCTCGGGGCGCTGTTCGCGGAGCGCGGCGGCGACCTCTTGCTCGTGGCGACGGATTCACGCTCCGGCGAGCTGGACGAGCTGCTCACCGACCTGGAGGCCGAGGTCGGCGCGATAGTCACTCGAGCCTAGTGCATCGTTTCAATTGAAACGATACCGGTCGGGGGCGGCGAAAAACCCATCGCGTCAATCGAAACGCGGCACTAGCCGCATGGCCCGGCGATGGCATGTACTGACTCACCGCGGAGCGTCAGGGTGGCCAGTACCTCGGTTTCATCGAATCGAAGGCGCGAGGCACTCGGACCCAACGCTCCTACTGTAAAACCTGAGTCATGCTGCGGGCCTGCATGACAGAGCATGCCAAGCGTGACAAACGAACGTCCGACGAAGCTCACTATCGGTCGCACGCTCGGATGGCCCAGCGCGCGTGCCTTCTGATCTCAACAAGACGCTTGGCTTCCGATCCGACGACGATGGACTTGAGCCACGCGGCTCGGCCGGCCGACTGCTGTCGCTCGATCGAACACGGCTGTCCGTTGCGATGTGCTGTCCGATGCTCTAGCGTCCCGAGTCTGATGGCTGAACCTGCGGACGTGCGCAGCACAGGAAGTGAATCACACGACGAGTCCAACCATGGCTCCGTCCCAATGGAGGTCGACGTACGCGTGCAGCGCGCGTGGCGGAGGTGGCTCGAAGCCCTCGCAACGGACGCGGACGCAGCGGTGGCGGCGTCGATGGCCTACGCTCAGCTCGACGGTTCAGCCCGCGACCAATGGCTCGCCGCCGTGGAGCAGGAAGCAGACCGGCTGTGCGTACCCCGGATCGCTTTGTACGCGCCGCTGCTCGCGGTGGAGTCCGATCCCGAGCGGCGGTCGATCATCATGAAATCCATTGGGCCCGGTGACGAAGCGGCTACTCCACGCGCCTCCACGCGTGCGCTGCAAGGCACCTGTGGCGACGGCCTTCGCGTCGCCGCCATAGTCACCCCCCTGTACATGGATTTCGCGCAAGTCCTGGCCTGCGGATTCAGAGCAAGCGAGGGCATCGAGTGGGTGCGTCACGACCCCATCGCGGACCGCAGAGACACGCCCAGGGCGGGGGATGAGCTCGCCGGCGTGACGCTGGAAAACGTGCCGCTCAAACTGCTGGTGGACGAGTTGGCCCATGCCGTCGTGGCACACTCACGCCGCGGAAGAAGTCTGCCCGAAGCGCTGCGGGCCTTCGCGGACCTATTCGGTGGGCAAGGGCCGACCGAGCTCTGTGCGCGCACACACGGCGGTTGACTCGCCTGCGAGCGCGAGCATGCGGACCTCCGAGGTGCGACCGGTTCGAGCGGCGCTGACGGCCTGCATCGCTGCGGTGAGCTGGGCGTGTGCTTCGAGCTCCCTGCCCGAATCCGCTGCGGCACGAACGCCTCGGAAAGCTGGGCCAGTGGCGCTCTTCTCGTATCGAGCGACGGATGGTTCGCGCGTGGACAGCGCTCGGATGCGTGGACGCTTCGCCGTGCTGCTATTCATCACAACCTTTGACTCGGCTTCACAGTTGATGGCGCGGCAGCTCAACCAGATCCTGCACACATACTCGCCGCGCATCAATGCGGCCGCCATCGTGCTCGAGGATCCCGACTATGCGCCGCTGGCTCAGGTATTCCGCGACAGCCTGGATCTCGACTACCCGGTCGCTCTGGCAGACGCAGCCACCCTACGCGGCGAGAGCTCGTTCGGCCTCATCCGCCGCGTGCCGACCCTCGTCGTGCTGGGCCCGCACGCCGAGCGTGTCTGGGAGCGTGAGGGGTTCGTTCCGCCAGCGGTCATCGAGCAGGCCCTCGATTCCGTGGCCAGGGGCTACGCGCTGTCCGAAGCGCCGTGACGGCCGAGCGGCGGCCTCATGGGGCACCCCGGTGACCTCGATTTCTCCAGGCAGAGCACGATGCGCCGAGAATCTCGAGCGGCCGCGGCCGCCCGCTCGGACCCGGGTGCTCCGGGCCGAAAAGCGTGGTAATCGAAGGCGGTTGGGGGCGAGTGAAGGTAGCGAACCGTGCAAGATACAAAGAGAGTTGTCCTAGCGTACTCCGGTGGACTCGACACCAGCGTGATCTTGACCTGGCTCCGGGAAACGTATGGCTGTGAGGTCATCGCTTGGTGTGCCGACGTCGGACAAGCGGAGGAGCTCACCGGGCTCGAAGCCAAGGCCAAGACGACCGGTGCCGCGGCCTACGTGCAGGTCGACCTGCGCGAAAAATTCGTGCGGGACTTCGTCTTCCCGGCCCTCCGCGCCAACGCGATCTACGAAGGAGAGTACCTGCTAGGCACTTCGCTCGCGCGCCCCTGCATCATCCAGGGCATGATGGAGACGGTCGCCCGAGTGAAAGCCGACGCGATCGCTCACGGCGCGACCGGCAAGGGCAACGACCAGGTTCGATTCGAGCTCGGCGCCGCGCATTTTGACCCCGGGGTGCGCGTGATCGCCCCGTGGCGCGAATGGACGCTTCGCTCACGCACGGACTGCATCGACTACGCTCGCGCCAGGGGGATCCCGATCAGCGCCACGGCCGAGAAGCCGTACTCGATGGATCGCAATCTGCTCCACATCTCCTTCGAGGGCGGGATCCTCGAGGACCCATGGAACGAACCCCAGGAAAGCATGTTCGTGCTGACCGCGAGCCCCGAGAAAGCACCCAACGAGCCGCTTTACCTCGAAATCGAGTTCGAGCGTGGCGATCCAGTCGCTCTGGACGGCAAACGTCTTGCTCCGGGCGAGCTGCTGCAGAAGCTCAACGGTATCGCCGGCTCTCATGGAGTGGGCCGCAGCGACATCGTGGAGAGCCGCTACGTCGGCATGAAGTCCCGCGGCGTGTACGAGACTCCCGGCGGGACGGTGCTCCACAAGGCGCATCGGGCGATGGAGTCCCTGACGCTCGATCGCGAACAGATACGAATTCGGGACTCTCTCATTCCCGAGTACGCGACGCTCGTCTACCGCGGCTTCTGGTTCTCCCCGGAGCGCGAGATGCTCCAGACGATGATCGACGCGACCCAAAGCGTCGTGAACGGCACGGTGCGCATGAAGCTCTACAAGGGCGCAGTGCACGTGGTCGGACGGCGAAGCCCCGACACCCTCTACCGCGAGGACTTCGTGACGTTCGAGAAAGACAGCGTCTACAACCAGGCGGACGCAACCGGGTTCATCCGTCTCAACGCCCTGCGCCTTCGGCTGCGTGCGATGCGCGACCGGCGCCAGAGCTAGTCAGAAGCTGACGGTCTTCCGATGCCAAAGGCGGCTGGCGGACCAGCAGGCGCCGACCAGCGGCTGGTGCCGGAAGCAGATCCGGAAGCTCTGCGCGAAGCGACCGAACTGAGCGAGCGCTCGGCCAAGCCGGCCGCGATCCGCAACGTCCTGGTCGGGACCGCAGGTTGGACCGATCCGACGCTGACTCGGGGAGGCCTGTTCTATCCCACGAGCGCGAGGGACAGTGAGCGTAGGCTCCGCTACTACGCCGAGCACTTCGAGCTCGTCGAGGTCGACGCAACCTACTACACGCTTCTGCCGGCCGCGGTGGCGGCGAAATGGGCCGAGCACACGCCCCCAGCGTTCAGTTTCGACGTCAAGTCGTTTCCGGTACTCACGGGCCATCCCATCGACATCGGGCGTCTGGCTCGCGATCTGCGGGCGCGGTTCGCAGAGGCGGGACTGTCTGGGCGGGCCAAGCCATCTAGCCTGCCGCCGGAGCTCGCCGGACTGCTCGAACAGCGTTTTCGAGCCATGCTTGACCCTCTGCTCGGCTCGGGAAAGCTCGGCAGCGTGCTCCTGCAGTATCCCCCCTGGTTCGTCGCGAGCCGGGCAAACGCACGGCAGATCGAAGAGACCGCAGACCGTTGGTCCACGGTGCCCTTGAGCGTGGAGTTCCGCCACCCGAGCTGGCTCGCAGAGGAGCGCCGCGCTCGAGTGCTCGAGCTCTTGGCCCGTCATCGCCTGAGCCTCGTCTGCGTCGACGAACCGGATGCTGTCGCAGGCTCACTATCGGCCGTGACGGCCGTCACGTCCCCGAGGCTCGCGGTCATCCGCATGCACGGACGAAATCAGGCGAACTGGCGGCGGGCCACCACGGTACAGGAGCGCTTCAACTACCTGTACAGCACGCACGAGCTCGAGGGCTTGGTAGGTCGTGCGGTGAAGCTCGCCAGCGAAGCGGAGCGAGTCCATGTAGTGTTCAACAACTGCGTGCGCAACTACGCCGTGCTCAATGCCAAGGGCTTCGCAGCGCTGCTGGGCGAAGCGATGGGCTGACGGGCAGCAACCCCGGCCCGCCGACCCGAACACGAGGTCTGCTCTAGTCGCGAGGCCGGGGCCGTGGTAGCTCGGCGCGGTGACGGATCTGCATTCGGGTCTTTCGTGCGCGCGCCGCATACGCGTTACAGCGGCGTTGGCTGCCGCGTTCGTCGTGACAACCGGGGCGAGTCCGACTCGAGCGGATGTTTCGTCGTGGTTCTTCTTGGGTGCAGGGCCCACGTGGTTGCGTCATTCGGGCGACGCGGAGCAGGACTGGACGGTTCGGGCGGACACGGGGCTCGGCACCTCGCCGGCCCATCCGGTCATCATCGGAGGCCTGGGCCGTCTGGATGCCCACGTCGGTCATGGCGCCGACCTCGGACTGTTGGCGCGGATCGCGAGCCGGAGCTTCGTCTTGGGTGGATGGGGAGCGGCGCTCGATCTCGGGGCCTACCAGCGCTGGTGGACCCCTCGCTCCACGGGTGGCCAGGCTTCGCTCGTGCTCGGTGCTCCCTGGGGTCTGACCCTCGGTGTGAACGGCGGCATGGGGACAGGAGACTCTTCGCACTGGGGCGCGACCCTTGGCATCGATTTCGCGCGCCTGACCGTGTACCGCACGTCCGGCGAGAGTTGGTGGATGAATCCGTTCCCGCCGGGGCCGAAGAGCGGCGACAAGTAGTTCTCGTCGGAGGCTCTCACAGGATGCTTTCGCCTTCCCCGAGATCCGACGCGTCCTCCCGGTTGCTCGTTTCGGCGGCCTCCGTTGCCGGTACTCGAGGGCGGCATGACTGAGTGCGGCGTTTCTGCGCCGCCACAGGGCGAATGAGCCCGCGCTGCGCTACACTGCGCGGCCATGCTCAAGAGGACAGTACGGCTGGCCCTGTGTGTCTCGCTTCTGGCGACGCACGCAGGAGCGGTCGAGATCTTGTCGGCGGACACGCAAGCGTTCGTTCAGGACAGCGGCGCCATCGACGCCATCTACACCCTCGGATTCCGGGATCCGGAGGGACGCTCCGCTATCAAGCAAATCGGGCAGTTCTACGAACCGGTGGCTTTCACGCGCGCGCTGCTGCATTCGTCGTCGGGCCAAGTCGACGTCGCAATGAAAAGCCTCGGGGGTGGATACTACAGCGCCGAGTATGCGCGAAGCGAACCCGCTGGGAAGTACGAGCTCGAGCTGCACTTCCGTAGCGACTACCGTTTTGCCGACCCGACCGTGGCCGACGGCCGGGAGCTTCTTGCCGTGTGGTTCAACCCGCCGCGCTGGACCCTGCCCGTCGACAAATCCGTGGTCAAGCTCGTGCTGCCGCTGGCGCTGCCGGATGGCGTGAGGGTCCCAGAGGACATCTCACCGGACATCGTGGACGCGCTCGGTTTCGTTTCGGACCCGAACAACCGGGCGGAGCAGAGTCACTACGCACTCGTGTACGCGGACTACCGCGCCGAGCGGCGCCTCACCGTGTACGCCGAGCGCGCGAAGCTCGCCCCCCAGGTCACCCATCGGGTACGCGTGTACATCCCGCGTGCGGCCATGCCCAACCTGTCCGCCGAGCGGACGACGCGCCCGGTGGATGACAGCGCGCAGCGCACGGTCGGGTCCGCGGCCACACCTCGCGCCGACGCGACAGCCTTCTGGGACCTGACCGCGTGGGACTACCTCAAGCTCTCGCCGTTCATCCTCTTCTTCGGAAACGGGCTGTTGCTCTGCATCGAGCTGCTCTTGTTCGGGCTACCGCTGGCCCTGCTGGATCGACGGCTCCAGACGCGTTGGTTCGACGCGGTCTTTGCGCTCAAGGAATCGAAACTCATCCACCCGACGCGCGGGATACTCTTCGGTCTGACGGCCGCCGTGGTCCTGGTGCGCTTCCTCTGGCTCTGCGCGTCGGCTGTGGCCTGGGGTACGGTCAAGCTTCTGCGCCTGCATCCGCTGCTCGACACCTGGATGAAGCGACGCGTGCCGGACTACGTTGCCCCGGAGATCACGGTCAGCACCTTCCGTAGGCCCGGGTTCGTACCCGAGCTGCCGGCCGAGGAGGCCGCACTCGTCCTGGGCCGGCCCATCAAGGCCCTCAACACATTGGTGCTGAGGATGCAGCAGAAGGGGGTCGTGCGCATCGTCAACCGCAACCCCTTGCAGCTGTTCGTGGCGGACGTCAGCCGCGCCGAGGGACCGGTCGAGCTCGCACTGCTCGAGGCCCTGACGCCGCAGGGCACGCTCACCCGCGAGGGGGTGGACCGAGTGCTCGGCGAGCTCACGCGCTGCATGCAGCCCAAGGTGTGGCGCGCGGATATCGCGGCCACGGCTGCTGACTACAAGGCGCGAGCGGACAGGGCGTGGAACGAGCTGCGCGCGGCGCCGTTCGCAACGCGGGGGCGGCTGTTCGAGCTCCATTGGGCACCGCTCTACCTGCACGACGCGTTCTTCTCGATGGTCGGGGAGACCATCGGGCACGTGCCCGTGGCCAGCGCGGCGGACTCGGCGCTCGGCGCGCTCGCCGGCGTCCGGACCGAGGCTTCACCCCTCGGCGGCGTCATGGCGATCCAGGATTTCGCGACCGGTGTCGTCGGGGCGATCGAGCACGGGGTAGCGACTTCCCTCGACCGAATCGAGGCGTTGTTCGGCTTCGACAACGGGGCGCCGAACGGGACGCCGAACGGGGTCCCGCCGGGTGCTCCGGCCTACGCCGTCGGGTACGATGCGTGCCACTCCGCCTGCCATTCCGCGTGTCACTCGGCTTGTCATTCTGCTTGCCACGACGCCTGCCATTCGGCGTGTCACGACGCGTGCGCCTGCCACTCGGCGTGCCATGATGCGTGTCACTCCTCTTGTGCGGGGAGCTTCTGATGATGGCGGCTGACCATATCGTGCGTTTCGACAGCTTCGCCGACATCGACGCGTTCGTTGCGGCGACGCGTACGGCCGTTTTCGTGCGGGCCGTCGATCAACTGCTGCTCATTCGGCCCGAGAAGACGCTCGGCGTGAACGAGACGGCCACCGCCATTTTGACTGCTCTGTACGACCGAGGCTCGCGCGGCTCCGAGTCGGCGCTCGCGGCCGTGGCTCGGCGCTACCGGATCGCGGTCGAACGCGTTCGCGCCGATGCTTCGGAGCTGCTCGGCACCATCCGCGCCATGATGCGCGACGACTTCGCTGACCATCCGCACGTGCGCCGGGTCGGGTTCGACCGCAAGCGGATACGGTTTCCGGTCATGGCCGAGATTGCGCTCACCTACCGCTGTCAGAACCGCTGTGCGTTCTGCTACGCGGCGAGCCCCACCCGGACGGACGAGGCGCGGCCCATGTCCACCCGGCAAGTGAGGCGCATCATGGACCGGATCTTCCACGAGGCGCACGTGCCCTCGTTGAGCTTCACGGGCGGGGAATCGACGCTCCGGACCGATCTATGCGAGCTGGTAGCGTACGGCGCAACGCTCGGCTTTCGCATGAACCTCATCACCAACGGCGTCCGCCTGGCAGACGCCGACTACCTGGGACGGCTCGTGGGTGCGGGCCTCGCCTCGGCTCAGGTGTCGCTCGAGGCAGACCACGCTGCACTTCACGACGCCATCGTCGGACGCCCTGGAGCTTTTGCCGCCACCGTGCGCGGCGTCGAGAACCTGCACGCTGCGGGCCTTCACGTGCACACCAACACCACGCTGTGCCGCTCGAATCTCGACCGCGCTCCGGACGTCATCCGGTTCGTGGCGCGAAGCCTCGGCCTTCGCACCCTGTCGATGAACTTCCTCATCCGCACGGGCTCGGGCCTGACCGACGAGGCTCCCGTGACCTATGCCGAAGTCGCAGCGCTGCTGCCAGGATTGGTCGAAACCGCACGTGACGAGCACATCAAATATGTCTGGTACTCGCCCCTGCCATACTGCCTGCTCAACCCCGTTCTCATCGGGCAGGGCGCAAAATCCTGCGCGTGCGTGAGCGGGATCCTCTCGGTGAGTCCCACGGGACAGCTCTTGCCCTGCTCCTCGTTCCAGCAGGGGCTCGGGTCGCTGCTCGAGCGCTCCTACGAGGAGCTTCTCGAGAGCCCTGCCGCACGCTACTGGCGCGAGCGCGAGTATCTGCCGCCGCCGTGCCACGGGTGCGCTGATGTGGACGTGTGCGGCGGGGGCTGCCCGCTCTACTGGGATGCGGTGGGCTCGTTCCGGGAGATCCCGCGGACCGAAGGCCAGTCGTCCGAGCTCGCGGCCCGCTGGCGCCACGCGCGGCATCGTGGATTGAGCTTTGGAGTACCGCGGCCGCTCGAGATGGCTGACCAGGGAGGCGCGTGATGGGAAACCTCGCAGGCTTCGCAGCCTACGTGGACGACCGCAAGCGGGTAGTCGCGCAGGTCGAAAAGCGGCTTCTGGACTTGCAGAAGAAGTACGAGTCGTTCTTCCAGGAAGTATCCGCCGTTCGGCGCTCCGAGCTCGCCCAGCTCAGCGCGCACTTCGCCGAGCGGCGGGGTCGGCTTCCCGACGGGCTCGACACGAGTCTCGATGCCGCGAAGGCCGAGGCCGGCGCACACTGGGCGCGGACTCTGGCCGCGCACGAGGCCGAACATGCAAGGTATGCGGCCGAGGCCGAAGCCGCGCGTTCGGCGGCTCTCGCGATCGAGCAGGAGGCGCACCAGGAAAACGTCGATCTGGACGCCGAAGAGGAAGAGCTCAAAGCGCGCAGCGAGCGCGTCTGCGCGGACATCCAGAGCTTCACGGCGCGCATCCGCGAGGCCTCCAGAGGACTGGGATTCATCTTTCGCCTACCGGAGCTCCGGTCGCTGCAGGCGGAGCGGCAGCGCCTCGAGCGCGAGCAGCTCGACCTCGCGGCCCGTATCGAAGCACTGCGCGCCCGCTGGGAGGAGCGCGCCCCGCAGCATCGCGAACGCGCCGCCGAGCAGGAGGCCCAATGGGTCGCCCTCACGGCCAAGGCCCAGCGAGAGCAGACGCAGATCGAGTATCTGCTGGAGGCCGCGGACCAGCTCGTGGCGCAGACGGCGCTCGAGCGGGTCCTGTTCGAGCGTGTCCCGGAGGGCCCTGCCGAGGGCGCTCCCAACTCCAACTGTCCTCGGTGCGGCGTCCTCAACACAGCACGCTTCTTCTGTGCCATCTGTGCGGCGCGGCTCAGCACCGATCGACCGGATCTAGAAGGAAGCCTGCTGGAGGTCGCCGAGCTCAATCAACACTTCGAGCGGTTTTCCGAGGGTATGCGCGCCTGTCAGGAGCTCATCGGCCTGGTGCGCGGGATCCGCTCGGGCCTGCAGTCGTTCGCGCGGAGCGTCCAGTCCATGGTCGCGACACAGGAGAGGTACCCCGTGCGCGCTTTGAGGATCGACGTGCCGCCTGCAGTGGTCGAACAAGGCAGGCAATTCGATGCTCTGCTCGCGGCCGTTTCCGATCCCCAGCAGCTTCATCCGGCGGCCTTCGCGGCCATGGTCGGTCGAGCCAGCGCTGCCTTCGGCCAGGAAGCGCTCAAGCACTACTTCGAGACCATGGGTCACGAGCTGTCCGTTCAGGCCAAGGCGCAGTGGGGATGACATGAAGCGGCTCGCCGGGCTCTTGTGCATGACGTTCGGCGCGGCACCGGGGCTGCTGGGCCTTCTGTTCCTCGTGGGTGCGGCCGGCCAGATGCGCCGGCTGGTCGTGGGCGCGATCCTGCTCGCCAGCGCGGCCGCCCTGGTACTGTTCGGTTCGCGACTGGCGGCCCGTGCACGGCTCGAGTCGCCCGAAGTACTCGTGCCCGAGCTCCTGCGGCTCGCCGAGCTCGGCTCGGGCGCCATCACCGAGGCCCAGGTCGTGGCGGCGCTCGGCGATCGGGCCCGGCTCGGCTTGAAGCTCCTTCAGACTATGGTGTCGGCCGGTGAGTGCCGCAGGGAGCTGCGTGAGGGTAGGTTCGCGTTCGTTTTCCACGAGCTCTTGCCGCATCTGGTCGTGCGCCGTTGTCGCTTCTGTGGCTTCGAGTCCCCACTCAACCGCCCTGACGCCGACGCAGCGTGTCCGAGCTGCGGCGGGCAGCTGGTGTTCGTGCGAGGTCCAGGGGCTGGTCCTGGAGCGTCCTAATCCAAGGGCCGGAAACTTCCAGAAAGCCCTGGAGGGTCGCCGTTGCGCTCCCTGTCTCGAGGACAGGGCGCTAGGCCACGCCCAACCTCAGTGTGAAGGCGCGCAGCGTGCCTTCGTCGCGGGCGACATCGTCAGCGACTTCGAGCGTCCAACGACCGGCGGGCGAGCGGCCTAGGCAGGCTGCCAGGGCCGGGGTGTTGACCGCGTCGAAGCTGGCGTTGAGGTTGCGCGTGGACGACGCCGCACGGTCGTGCAGCACAATGGGTTTCACCTGCATGGCTCGCGGCGGTACCAGTCTGATACGCAGGTCCCCGATCCAGGTGTGATCCAGATTCACGCCGACCTCGAGCGACGCCAAGGGCGCGCTCGAAGCGATGGTGAGTCCCAGGCGTGCCTTCTTGAAATCGCGGATGGGGACGACCTCGGAGGCCTGATGCACCTGAAGCGCCCTGTCGGCAGAAGGCTTGGCCAGCTCCACTGCCCGCGCCGCGTTCAAGCGCCCGTGGCCGTAGAGCTTGCTGTGGCCGTGCTCGTCGTACTCTCCAGCGCGCAGATCGATGCGGTCGCAGCAGCGCCGCATCACGTCGCGCACCTGGTCCCATCGGAGCTCCGGGTTCCTGGCGAGTATCAACGCGGCGACCCCCGCTGCGCCCGGGCAGGCGCTCGAGGTTCCGCCGAAGCTGTTCGTGTACGCGCCCGAACCGTCCCCCAGCCGCTCGCTGCCCCAGTTGTACCCGAGCCCCCCAGTGCGGTCGGTGGTCCAGATGCCCGGGGTGACGGAAGCGTACAGGTGATTGCTCGGGAAGCAGCAGAAGACGGCCGCCCCGAAATCGCTGTAGGGAGCTTTCTTGCCGCGATCGTCGCAGGCCGCCACGGCCAGCACCCGCGGATTGGACGCGTAGCCGTCGTTGTCGACGCTCTCGTTGCCATTGCCGGCCGCGAACAGCACCACACAGCCGCGACCGTTCCGCCCCTGGGTGACGGCGTATTCGATGGCGAGCCGGGTGCTGTCGGGTAGCGGCTCCACGTGGCGGTGGAGCGGGTCGTCCGGGTTCTCGAAGTCTCCGTCGCTCGGACCCCAGCTGCAGGAGATCACATCGGCGCCGTGGTCGACCGCCCACACGAAGGCATCGGCCTCATGCTGTGACCCCAGACCCGATGCCAGGCGAATGGGCATCAGACGAGCCTTCGGAGCCACGCCCGCCGCGTTGAACTGACCCGCGGCACAGGCCACGCCGGCGCACGCCGTCCCGTGATCGTCGCGGATCCCTTTCGGCCGGGGATCGTCGAGTCCGCGCGTGACGTCGCGCGGGGCCACGATCTTCAGTGGTGCTCGGAACTCCTCGTGATCGATGTCCACCCCGTCGTCGATGACCGCGAGCACGATGCCTTCCCCCTGGCTCAGCGTCCACGCCGCCTCCACGTTCGCGTGCGCGTCGACGTCGGCCGAACCAATGCGCGTTCGCTTCAAGTGCCACTGCTGCGCAAAAGCCCCTCGCGCACGAGTCTCCCGGACCAGCTCGGGATGGCACAGCTGTACGTGTCTCTCTGCCAGCAGGCGCGCTGCGACCTCAAACACCTCCCTGCCCGTGCGCGGCTGGGCGTTCACGAAGTACGCGTTGGGCGCGTAGCCGAGCTCGCGCTTCACGCTGAGCCCGTACCGCTTGAGTATCTGCAGACAACGCCGCGAGCTCACGTCGGGGTCGAACTGGATGAAGAAGTTCTCCGTGTACAGGTAGTGCCTGCCAGAATTGCGTTCGACCAGCACACGGCCCGCAAACTCGATGGCATCGTCTCGTCTCAGAGTAGCGCGTGCCCGATCCCGCCGGGCCCGTGCACCACGCTCCTCTTTGACGCGGAGCACCTGCACGCCTGCCTCCGCGTAGTCGGCGACGGACTCGAATTCTCGGAGCGCATCGCGGCTTTGCCGCCGCAGAGGCGTGCCGCCGAAGCTGCGCTCGAAGGCCAGGCGGCCGCGATTCGCCGTCCGGATCACCAGGTGTGAAGGGCTCTCCGTCAAGCGCAATGCCGGTCGTTTGCTGCCCGCGTAGTAGACATTGACCATACTCGTCCATCCTCACTGGTGCTGCCGGTTGTGTCCGCCCGTGTCGAAGCCATCCGCACCGCAAGCCTGCACGCGGTCAAGCCCGACCGTGCGCGCCAGGCCTCTGCGCTTGCGCCGGGACTCCGGCGGTCCCTGAGCGGGCCTCTACCGGGCCATGCACGCTCTGATCCACGGCACGTAGTTCTTGACCCTGGTGTACACCCCGTAGCGATTCGGGCGTGCACAGCCGATACCGAAGCTGACGATCCCTGCCTGTTCCCACTGGCCGCCCGCTCCTTTGATCAGCAGCGGCCCGCCGCTGTCACCCTGGCAGGAATCCTTGCCGCCCTGCGCCAGCCCGGCGCACAGCATGTTGCTCGTGATGGTGACATGGTCCGGCTGGTAGCCGGCTTGACACACGCTGTTGGTCACGAGCGGCACCAACACCTCCTGGAGCTTCGATGACGCCGGGCCCCCTTCTTTCAGGTAGCCCCATCCGACGACGACCGAGTCCCCGACTAGCTCGTTCGCTGCTTCATGAAGCGCCACGCCCGGCAGTCCCGCGGAATCGTCCAGCTCCACCAATGCCACATCGTTGTCGTTGGTGTCCGGGTCGTAGTCGGCGTGGTTGAGAACGTCCTTGACCGGGATGACTCTGCCTGCGCTCGTGCTGAGGTCACGCCGCCCCGTGATGACGAGCTCGCCCGTCAATACCTGGCAGTGCGCCGCCGTCAAAACCCAGCGATCGCCGATCAGCGATCCACCGCAGTACTGGCGGGGCTTCTCTCGCGTGCCAGAGGCCAAGGCCACCGTGAAGCCGAAGTCGCCTTCCTTGGCAGTTTCGCCGCCGACGATCCTCGTCTCGCGCCTGCTCAGATCCCGTTTCCTGTCCGTGCGTGTCGGCTTCGCCGCGCACGCGGCGGCGGTGGACGAGGCGTCCGAAGGCGGGCTCGTTTGCGGCGCGGATGACGTCGGAGGCTGGGTCGTCTGCGGCCGCGCTGAGGCTGAAGGTGAAGTGGGCTGAACCGGGGAGGGCGGTCTTCCCTGCCCGTCCTCTTTGCACGCCCACTGCGCGGCAGCGACCACGGTGGCCGCCACGCATCCTGCGAGCCGGGTTCGAAACACGCGGCCCAGATGGTTCGTCGCACGGGACGGGTGGCTTGAACCCATGACTGGCATCGTCATCCCTGCATCTCCTCTCGCGCTGACCCTCGGGTCGGCGTTGGCACGACCAGATCGGCTCCCGAACGGTCGCAGTAGACGTCAGTTGTCCCGCCAGAGCAAGCCTGTCCGCGTCGGTGCTGGCCTTTGACCGCCGGAACGCTGCCCATCAGGTCACAATCCACGGGCCGGTCGTGCGTACCAACGGCTCGCCGCCGGCGAAATCGTTCGAGACCCTCCCGCGGGCGGGCATGTCCCGGCGAACGTGTTGAACGTTCTCGGAAGCCTCGTCCTGTGCCAGCCGGATCATGGTGGTTGGCTGAACGCTCATCAGCGCCTGCTTCCAGTCGATCCAGCGATCGTCACCCAATCCCGCGGCAACGTGCTCTCTCCCCGAGCCTCCCACGCGCAGACCTTCATCAACGCGTCGGCAGTTCGTGACCGCCAGCCTCGGGTGCCTTCTCCGGCGCAGGCCAGACGGCGACCAGATGCCGGTCTCCGCCGGCATTGTCGATGCGCCCGACCGCCGGCCAGTACTTGTGCTCACGAGTCCATGGCGCCGGGAAGGCAGCCTGCTGCCGCGCGTAGGGCCGCTTCCATTCGTCGGCCGTCACGCACTCGGCCGTGTGCGGGGCGCCTCGCAGTACGCTATCTGCCGCATTGCCGCGGCCCTCTTCCAGCTCGCGGATCTCCTCGCGGATGGCGATCATCGCATCGCAGAACCGGTCGAGCTCCGCCTTGGATTCGCTTTCCGTCGGCTCGATCATCAGCGTACCCGGAACCGGGAAAGACATCGTCGGCGCATGGAACCCGTAATCCATCAAGCGCTTCGCGATGTCCTCCACCTCCACGCCGGCGCTCCTCTTGAACGGACGCGTGTCGATGATGAACTCGTGAGCGCAGTGGCCGCTGTCGCCGAGATACACGACCGAGTAGTGTCCCGAGAGCCTCCGCGCCATGTAGTTGGCGTTGAGGATGGCGACCTGGGATGCCCGTTTGAGCCCGGCAGAGCCCATCATCGCAACGTACATCCACGCGATGGGGAGAATGCCGGCGCTGCCAAGCGGCGCTGCCGCCACGGGACCGATCCCGGGCCGAGCCCGGAAATCGTTGGGATGGCTCGGAAGAAACGCCTCCAGTCCCCTGGCAACGGCAACGGCGCCGACGCCCGGCCCGCCCCCACCATGTGGCATCGCGAACGTCTTGTGCAGGTTGAGATGGCACACGTCCGCACCGTAGTCCCCTGGCCGGCACAGGCCCACCTGAGCGTTCATGTTGGCACCGTCGAGGTACACGAGCCCCCCGAACTCGTGAACGATGTCGCAAATCTCGCGCACGGATGACTCGAACACACCATGCGTCGATGGATAGGTCAGCATGAGGGCGGCGAGCGAGCTCGAGTGCGCTTCGGCCTTCGCACGCAGATCTGCAATGTCGACATTGCCCTTCTTGTCGCAGGCGACGGTCACGACGTTCATGCCGGCCATGACCGCGCTCGCTGGATTCGTGCCGTGCGCGGAGACAGGGATCAAACAGACGTCCCGCTGCTGACCGTGCGCCGCGTGGAAGCCACGCACCGCGAGCAGCCCCGTGTACTCACCCTGCGCGCCGGAATTCGGCTGCAACGTCACGGCGTCGAGCCCGGTGATCTCGGCCAACCAGCGCTCCAGATCCTCAACGAGCTCCGCATAGCCGCGCGATTGCTCCGGAGACACGAACGGGTGCAGGTTCGCGAACGCCGGCCACGTGATCGGCAACATCGCGCTCGTCGGGTTGAGTTTCATCGTGCACGAGCCGAGAGCAATCATCGACGTCGTCAGCGACAGGTCGCGGCTCTCGAGCCTGCGCAGGTAGCGCAGCATCTCGTGCTCGGAGTGGTAGCTGTTGAACACCGGGTGGCCGAGGTAGCTGCTTCGACGAGCCAGCGGCTCGGGGAAAGCGAGGGCCCCGTCCTGACCGACGGCATGAACGTCCGGGCAAGGTCGGCTACCTGCAAACACCTCGAGCAGGTCACGAACGTCCTCGGCACCGACCGTCTCGTCGAGAGACACGCCGATCCCGCCGTCCGCGTAAGCGCGCAGGTTCATGTGGCGCTCACCGGCCCTGGCCAGCAGGGCGGCCTGAGGCTCGGCGCCCGGCAGGACCTTCAGCGTATCGAACCAAGGTTCTGGACCGACGCGATAGCCCAGCGCCTCGAGCGCACGGCCCAAAGTCACCGTCCAGGAGCGAATCCGCTCGGCGATCCGGCGTAGACCGGTGGGACCGTGATAACAGGCGTACATGGCGGCCACGATGGCGAGCAAGACCTGCGCCGTGCAGATGTTGCTCGTGGCCCGCTCGCGACGAATGTGCTGCTCGCGTGTCTGGATCGCCAGTCGCAGAGCGAGCTTGCCTTCACTGTCGCGGCTGATGCCGACCACTCGTCCTGGCATCAAACGCTTGAGCTCCTCCCGGGTCGACAGGAACGCCGCGTGAGGGCCGCCGAAGCCCATGGGAACGCCGAAGCGCTGGCTCGAGCCCACTGCAATGTCTGCCCCGAATTCTCCGGGTGGACGGATCAGGGTCAGCCCCAGAAGGTCCGTGGCGACGACCGCCAGCGCCTCGCCGGCATGCAGTCTCGAGACCAACTCCGAGTAGTCCTCGATCCGGCCATCGGTCGTCGGATATTGCAGGAGCGCGCCGCACAGGTCCTGGCGCGGTTCGCGTAGCCTCGTGCACGCCCCGACTTCGAGCTCGACCCCGGCGGCGAGCGCTCGTGTCCGGACGACCTCGATCGTCTGCGGGTGACAATCGTCACTCACGAAGAACCGACGCCGCCCGCGCGAAGCGGCCACGCACATCGACATCGCCTCGGCGGCGGCGGTGGCTTCATCGAGCAGCGATGCGTTCGCTATCGCCAGCGCCGTCAGGTCCGAGACCATGGTCTGGAAGCTGAGCAGAGCCTCCAGCCGGCCCTGGGCGATCTCTGCCTGGTACGGCGTGTACTGCGTGTAGTAGCCGGGGTTCTCCAGCACGTTGCGCTGGATGACGCTCGGCGTGACCGTTCCATAGTAGCCGGTTCCGATGTAGGAACGGAACACCTGGTTCTTGGCAGCGATCCCGCGAAGCCGCGCGAGCGCCCGGTGTTCGGGCTGGGGGGGCTCGATCTCGAGTGGCCGTCCGAGTGCAATCGCAGGGGGAACTGCGGCTCCAGACAGGCTCTCGAGCGATGGCTGCCCCAGCAGAGCCAGCATCTCTTGAATGGCCTGCGGGCTCGATCCGACGTGTCGTTCCAGGAACGAATCGGACAAGGACGCGTCTGTCCTTGCCGACGCTCTCTGGGCCGTCATGCCTCCGCCGAGGCCTGCAGATGCCGGGCGTAGGCGTCGTGGTCCATGAGCGCGTCGACGTCCTCGGTGGGCTGGATCGCGATCATCCAACCCTTGCCCCAGCAGTCTTCGTTGAGTAGCTCGGGGTGGTCAGCCAGACCGTCGTTGACCCGAATCACCGTCCCGCTGACCGGAGCGAACAGGTCGCTCACGGTCTTGACGCTCTCGACCGTGCCGAAGGCGCGGCCTTTGACGGTGGTGTCGCCGGGCCGTACGTCGATGCTCACGAGCGTGATATCGCCTAGCTGGTCAACAGCAAAAGGAGTGATCCCGCAGAGGATCTCTCCGCCCTCGGCCTTGGCCCATTCGTGATCGCTGGTGTACCGACGGTCGGTCCTGACTTCATTCGCTGCGCCCATTGGCTCACTCCTGCTCGAAGGCGGGCGCGTCTGAACCGCGCCCACGACAACCATGCGATTGTCCTCCTACTCCGACCTCTGCGTGGCCACAACGAAAGACGTGCCCGTCAACCCTCGCCGCTGGCGTCGCACGACCCCCGTGCGCCGGCGCTGAAACGCCTCGGAAAGCGACTGCACCGGCCGGCCCGCATGACCAGGTCAATGGCTGCGCGCTCGCCGATAGAACGGAGTGGGCACGACGACGGCCTCGATGGGCTTGCCTCTGCAGTCCACGAACAGGCGACCACCCACCGGCGCCATGCTCTCTGGGACGTAGCCCAGGCCGACGCTCTTGCCCAGAGTCGGCGATGGTGTTCCCGACGTGCAGAAGCCGACCGTTTCGCCAGCGGGGCCAAGCAACGCGTACCCGTGCCGAGCAGTGCCCCGGCCCAGCATCTCGAAGCCGACGAGCCGACGCGCAAGGCTGCTGCGAGCACGCTCGAGAGCCGCCCTTCCGAGGAACTCCCTTTTGTCGAACTTCACGACCCAGGACAGCCCTGCTTCGAGCGGATTGGTTTCCTCCGTCAGTTCATTGCCGTACAGGGGCAGACACGCTTCGAGACGAAGGGTATCCCGAGCCCCGAGGCCGACCGGCTCGGCTCCCAACGCGCTGCCGGCCTCCAAGAGCGAGGACCAGAGCCGCGCAACATCACGGGGCGCGCAGAAGATCTCGACCCCGTCCTCTCCGGTGTAGCCGGTGCGAGCCACGGTGCACGACACGCCCGCCACGACGCCGGAGGCAAACGCAAAACGGCGCAAGCCCGGTTCCTCGATGCTGCTCTGCGCCGCGCGCAGAACCGCGAATGCCTGCGGACCCTGCAGGGCCAGGAGGCTCGTGGCCTCGCTCACATCCTCGAACTCGCACCGCCCTCGCGCCATGCGTTCGAAATGGTCGCGCATCTTCTCCCGGTTCGAGGCATTGCAGACCACCAGCACGTCCTGGTCGCTACGACGATACGCTATAACATCGTCCAACACGCCCCCTGAGTCGTTGCAGCAGCAGCTGTAGAGCGCGCGCCCATCTGCGATCGCGCGTACGTCATTGGTCAATAGCGTGTTGGTCACCTCGAGCGCCCGGGGGCCGCGCAGGTGCAGCTCCCCCATATGACAGACGTCGAAAAGCCCAGCCCGTTGGCGAACCGCTTCGTGCTCTGCACGGATCCCCCGATACTGGATGGGCATCTGCCAGCCGGCAAACGCAACCATCCGCGCGCCGAGGCGCCGATGCTCCTCGTCGAGCGCAAGCGGCCTAGACTGTTGTTCGGTCATCGCAGCTCCTGGTGCGTGCTGGGGTCGAAAGCGGCGCGCTTACCCAAGCGGCACCGCACAGCGGACGAAGCCCTCACGCCAACGAAGCACGTTGGATGACTCTACTCCGCCGTGGGGACTGGTGGCTGGCGCACTGCTTTCGATCGGCACGCGCTCTAGCCTGCTTTGGCCTGGCCGACAACGGGCCGCGCTGCGGCCCCTGTCTCCAAGGCAGGGCACATGGGGATCGAAACGCGGCACGAGGCTGGCCGAGCATACAGCAGCCTACACCTTGGCCCCACGTGCGAACGAAGCGCGCCCGGTTCCGTCAGAGTGGCCGGACGGGACAGTTCGACCCGTGGAACGAGCTGCCTGTGGACCCAACGCCGACCTACGACACAGCGGGAACCTGCCCGGCACATCTCTTGTTCGCCCGAAAGCCGTGGTAGCGTTGCCGCGTGTCGAAGGGGCGTGTGCTCATCATCGAAAAAGACGAGTGGATCTCGACGCTTCTCGTCAAGTTCCTCTCGGGCGCGGGCTACGAATGCCACGTGGCCACTGACGCACGCGACGGGTTCAGGAATGCCACGGAGCAGCTGCCCGACTGCATCATCTGCGACGTGATGCTGCCGGACATCGACGGCTTCTGGGTAGCTCGTCGAGTCCGCGGAGAGCGAACGCGACTGGCGACGACGCCCTTTGCCTTTCTGGCGGAGGTCGAGGATCCCGAGCTCCGTCTGCAGGGGCTGAGCGTGGGAGCGGACGTGTTCATGTCCCCACCCTTCCGCCACGAGGAAGTCGTCGCACAAGTCAACGCGCTGGTCGGCATGGCGGAGCGTTTGCGAGAGAAGTACGACTCGGCTCATCCGGTATCCAAGGGCGGGTCCGCACTGCGCGGCGACATCGGGCAAATCTCGGTTCCCACGCTATTGACCATGCTCGAGATGGAGCGGCGCACCGGAGAACTGAAGGTCACGCCAAAGGGGGCTGCCGCGGCCGTCTTCGAGATCGTCGAAGGCGAGCTCGCCGGAGCCAAGCTCGCCGGGCTCGACCAGGAGCCGCTGGAAGTGATGAAGAGCACGATCCATTGGCGCTCCGGCGAATTCAGCTTCCAGCCCGGTCGCGTTGCCGCGACGCAGGGCGTCCGCAGGTCTCTGAGCGGATTGCTGCTCGAAGCGTTGCGTATCATGGACGAAGAATCGCGCTCGGGCTAGTGCTCGGTTCTCGGCCGACGACGCGTCGAACGGGGCCTCGCAGAAGCCAAAACGAAGCGGGAGCACCCACTGGCACTCCCGCTTCGTGGTCGCAGGCTACCGAGCCCGCTCGTACAGCTGTGGGCTAGTACGTTCCCGATGCGCTCACCACCGTGGCGACCTTGATGCTGCCGCTCGGACGGTTGGCGCAGAAGCCGACGGAGGTGTCCGTGGCTCCTGGCTGGATGACGTTGTTCCAGCCCTCCGGCGCGACCGTGAGTTGCCCGGAGCCGGTGAACCCACCGCCATTCCAGCTCGTGTAGATGGTCCCATCCTGGGTGTTGATGACGACACTCCAATTCTTGGTTGGAGCAGTCGCACCGTTCTTGACGTTGAGTGTAGCGCAGTAGCCGCCCGTCCACTGGTTGGTGACCGCGACGGACGCCGTGACTCCGCCCGACGGAGGCGTAGCACAGATGCCGTTGCTGCAGAACAGGCTTTGGCAATCGTCGTTGATCAGGCACGGGTCACCGATGGGACAGCCAGCGCAGCTTCCTCCGCAGTCGACGCCGGTCTCGTTGCCGTTCTTGATGCCGTCGTCGCACGTGGGGGCGGCGCCGCTGCAAACCACCGTCACCTTGTCCAGGAGCAAGTTGCGGTCTTCTGGGGGGCTGTAGTAGTCGTTCGTGAAGTTGACCCGCACTTGAGCCTGTCCCACGGGCGCCTGGAAGCTGAACGTGTAGTCGGTCCAGGACGAACTCTGCACGGCCGTCTGGAAGACCTGGGCACCGGCCACGGTGACCCTCATGTTGGGCCAGGCACCGCCAGCGTACTGCCCGGCCGCGCGTACCCTCAATTGGGTGGTGCCACCCTCGAAGGTGTGGTTGAAGGCCGCGTAGCCGTTGCTCCAGATGTTCCATCCGTCCGTGATGGCGCCTCCGGTGGAGTGCGTCATCGTTTCGGCCTCGTACACCGTGTCTTGGCACGGAGCTATGCACTGGTTCAGCTCCTCGTCGCACTGACCGTCGGCACACGGCGCCGATCCGCCCACGCAACCGTCCATAGCGTCGCACGTCTCTGCACCGTCGCAGAACAGCCCATTGTCGCAGACGCTGTCATCGGGATCGAACTCGCAGGCTTCTGTATCTTCATTGCAACTATCGAACGTGCAGTCCACGCCATCGTTGCAGACGACCGGATTGCCGTCCTCACAACCCGTACTGGCGTTGCAGATCTCGGTGCCGTCGCAGAACACCCCATTGTCGCACAGTGAGTCGTCGGGAAGGGACTCGCACGCGTCCGTATCTTCGTTGCACTCCTCCAGCGTGCAGGTCACGCCGTCATCATCGCACGTCACGGGAGTGCCGGCCGCGCAACCAGTGCTCGCGTTGCAGGTCTCCAACCCGTCACAATAGGCACCGTTGTCGCACAGCGAGTCGTCGGCTTCATGATCGCAGCTGTCGAGCTCTTCGTCGCAGAGATCGGCGGTGCAGTCGATGCCGTCGTCACATGCGGGTGTTGCGCTGACCTGGCAACCCGTTGCGGTACAGACCTCCGTGCCGTCGCAGAACAGCCCATCGTCGCACAGCGCGTGGTCGGGGATGTTCTGGCAGGTTCCCGAGTTGAAATTGCAGCTGTCCGTCGTGCAATCCACGCCATCGTCGCAGTCCAAGTCGCTCGTACACCCAGTCGTTGCTTCCAGGATCTCGACGTCATCGGCGAAGAAGCCCGCATAGTCGTTGAGAATGCCGTCGACGCTGTTGAACGAGAACGACAGCACGGCCTGGACGACCCCAGTGCCCAGCGAGCCGAGATCGACGGTGGCCTGTTGCCAACTGCCCGAGTTGACCAGCAAGGCGGTACCCGTCCCGTAGGAGCTGGCGAGCACGACGGCCGTTCCGCCATCGACGCTGATCAGTGCACTTGCGCGATCGTAGGTGCTTCCGCCCTCGGTTTCCAGGAAGTAGTTGAAGGTCAAAGCGGGGTCAGCGTCGAGGTTGAGCGTAATTGGCACGGAGTGGACCGTCCCGCTCGTCGTTGTCCCCGTGGCGAAGTCACAGGTGCTGTCCTGGCCGTAGTAGAGCGTCTGTGGCAGGCTGTGCCCGGGAAGCGATGATTGGCAGGCACTGGAGGCGTGCCACAGTCCGCCGTCGACGGTGAACTGGCCCAGACCGGCCTCGAAGTCCTCGTAGAAGACCGTGTCTGGCGTCGTGAAGGAATAGCAGCTGCCGCCGTTGTCGTCCGACGTTTCGTTGCCGACCTCGTCGACTGCCGTTACGGAGTAGTAGTAGGTGGTGTTCCGCTCCAGCCCGGTCAAGACCGTCTGCGGGGTCAGTGATGCCTCGCCCAGCAGGGAAGTGCTGGTCAATGCGTCGCACGCCAGGCCGTACTGAGCCAGCAGCGAAGCAACTTCTGAGCTGCTGCACTGAACCACCGCCGCGCTGCCCGAGGAGGACTTCACGGCGACACCAGAAAGGACCGGACCGGCACAATCGATGGCGATGTTGGCGGTCACAGTCGCAGGCGTGCCCGAGCCGTCGTCCGCATCCTGGTAGGTGACGATGACTTGCGCTCCGTCCGAGATCTGCGCGACACCATCCCCGAGCACGACGTCCCCGACCGAGAGAGCCAGCTCGGCGTGGAAACTGCCGAGGTTCGACGGGTCCTCCGTCACCACCAGCGTTTCGCTGTCCCCGGTGCTGGTGGTCACCGCCAGGGCGTGGCTGCCCGTCCCCTCGAGGTCCGCATCTCTCAACGAGACGGTGACCGTGCTATCGCAGCGTGCCGCCGCCGCGGCCTTCAGCGAGCCCCTGGAGGGATTGCCGAATTCTGCCGTGTACAACAGACGGTTGGGCGTGCCCGTCCCCGGGCTGGCAATCACGTCGGGGGTGGACATGCCGACCACCGCTGTCGCGACGTCTTGCGGCGTCGCTTCGGGATTGCCCCCGAGAATGAGCGCCACGGCGCCTGCTACGTGCGGCGTGGCCATGGAGGTGCCGCTCCAGGTCTGCGTCGCGTCGGGGCTGCCAATGAAGGCGGACGTGACGTCCACCCCAGGCGCGAAGATGTCGACACACGACCCGTAGTTCGAGAAACTGGCGCGCGTGTCGGAGACGTCCGACGCAGCGACGGTGAGGGCCTCGGGGGTCGACGCAGGCGAGTAGCCGCAAGCATCGGCCGAGGAGTTGCCAGCGGCGATGGCATAGGTCACGCCCGCTGCAATCGACCCGGCCACCGCGTCGTTCACCGCCTGATTGAAGCCGCCGCCGAGGCTCATGTTGGCGACAGCGGGCGCGATGTGATTGGCGGTGACCCAGTCGATTCCAGCCACGACGTCCGACCACGTGCCGGAACCACCGCAGTCGAGCACCCGGACACCGTGCAGCGTGGCTTCCTTGGCCAGACCGTAGGTGGTGCCGAGAATCGTGCCCGACACATGGGTCCCGTGCCCGTAGCAGTCATCCGGGTCGGAATCACCGTCGACGATATCCGTACCCTCCGCAACGCGACCGGCAAACTCGGTGTGTTCCGCGTAGATGCCCGTGTCGATGACGTAGGCATGCACACCCTGGCCGGTCCCGAGATAGCTGTACGTTTGGTCCAGCGGCAAGTTGCGCTGGTCGACACGGTCCAGACCCCAGGTGGGATCCAGCTGTTCATCCACCGCGACGGCGATGCCGTCCGGAACGACGTAGACGACACGACTGTCCTGCTTCAGACGCTCGAGGTCGGCCTGCGACAGCTTGACGGCCATGCCGTCGAGAGCATGCCTGTAGGTACGTTGGACGGTCGCGCCGTAGGCTTGCCGGATCGACTGCGCCACTGAATTGACCGCCTGGGCGGTTCGACCTCGCGTGACACCGGGCTTGAAGACCACGATGTATTGGTCCTCGATGGCCTGAGCCCGAGCTGCGCGCTCTGCCGCCGCCTCCACCGGGTTTCGTTCACTCGGGTCGCGCGGCTGAACGACCCTCTGGCGAACCTCCCCGGGCGCGGCCTCCTGCGTGTCGGGCGTGCCGGTACAGGCAACCAGCACCGAGCCTGCAGCGATCAGGGCGCCTCGGCCCATCGTACTCGATCGCCACGAACTACCCCATTTCTTCTCCATATTCTCGTGAGCGGACATATGCCCTCCTCTTGGCGGCTTCCGCCTCGAACTGCTCGACGCTCCATCCACCGCCGAACCCACGGCGTCTCACACGCCTGTCGGCCCGTCAAGCAGAATCGTGTTCCCTCGAAACCAAGGCCCACCCGCGTCCTCGTCCGCCGCTGGCGTGGGCCGTTGCTGATCACGCCTTCACTCGGGTCTTCGCCCCGAACAGGTTGGCCTCGGCAGTAGCCTCGCCGGCCACGCGAAGATCGAGCAGCTGGGCGGAGCCCGGCGCCCGGCCGCCGTCGCGATGGGCAAACCGGATCTTGACCGCGCCGGAACGAATCGGATGTTCGCCGTCACGCACGCCCATCGAAGTACCCGTGAACAGAACGTGGCCCGCGGGCCGATGCGCTTTGCGGCGCGCGCACGTGACATCGAAGGGCAACGCCGTGCGCTATACACGCAGGCGTGGCTGCCGACGAGCACTCCATCGCGGACACACGGGCCGCGACCCTGGCGGCGGTGATCGTCGGTCCGCTGCTTGCGCTCCAAGTGGGGAGCAAGGCTGTGCGCGATGCCCTGTTCCTTTCCATCTTCGGAGTGCAGGCGCTGCCACGCGTCATGCTCGCTGCGGCGGTCCTGTCTCTGGGCGGAGCGATACTGCTGTCTCGGCTGATGCCGCGGCATGGGCCCCGCCGCGTACTGCCCGCGCTGCCAGCCGTTGGATCGCTGCTGTTTGCGGCGGAGGGGTGGTTCTTGCCCGACTTGCCCCGCGTGGTCGCGGCGCTGGCCTACCTGCACGTCGCGACGCTCGGGGCGCTGTCCATCACCGCCTTCTGGTCATTGGTCAACGAGCGCTTCGATCCTCACGCGGCGCGCCATCTCGTGGGGCGCGTGGCCGCCGGTGCCGCCCTGGGTGGCCTGATGGGTGGCGTCATGGCGGAGAGGGTAACCGCATGGCTCGGACCGAGGGCGATGCTCTTCGCGCTGGCAACGCTGAGCGCCGGCGTCGCGCTGGGCGCGTCGCGGCTCGGGGCCTCTCCGAACCGCGCGGCGCCCGCCCGGTCGCGCCTTTCGCCAGTCAAGTCCACTCCCTACCTGCGCAAGATGGCGGCACTGGTCGTCGTGGTCGGCATCATGTCGGCGATATCCGACTACGTGCTCAAGGCCGAGGCATCAAACGTGATGTCGTCCGTGCGCGACTTGACCCGATTCTTCGCTGTCTTCTACACGGTTTCGGGCGTGTTCACGTTCCTTGTCCAGGCCGGGTTGGCACAACGTGTGTTGCAGCGCATTGGCCTCGGGGGCACATTGGTCGCGCTCCCCGCGGCGATGCTGGTCTCGGGCGTGCTCGCCGGGGTCATGACGCGCCTTTGGACCGCCGCCCTGCTCAAGGGTACCGAAGCCACACTCGGCAATTCGCTGTTTCGATCAGCCTATGAACTGCTCTACACACCGGTGGGGGAGGAGCGGAAGCGTCGAGCCAAAGCTCTCATCGACGTCGGCGCGGACCGTGTCGGCGACATGGCCGGCAGCGGTCTCATTCTGCTGGTGCTCGCAGCGTCGGCGAACGGCGCCAGCTCGATGGCCGTCTGGATCGTCGTCCTCGGCGCCGCCGTTGCCCTGTGGCTAAGCATCGGACTGTACGGCGGCTACGTGAAAGAGCTTGCGGCGAGCCTGCAAGCCGGAACGCTGCAGCTGCGGCCGAACCAGGTGACCGACGCGACGACCCGCCTGACGTTGTCGCAAACGCTGGGGGGCGCGAACCGTGCCGAGCTCCTCGCGGAGATCGAACGGCTCTGGCAGGCGGGCCCGCGGAGTGAGGCGTCCGTCGCCGTCGGGGCCATCGACGTGGTCGGGATGAGGCCAGACGACGTGGCGTGTCTTCGGGATTTCGTCGAGCTGCGCTCGAATGATCCCGATCGCGTGGCCACGGCGCTGTCCCGGCCACGACTCGACGCGCGTCTCGTTCCATTGGTGATCAGCCTGCTCGGCGACGACCACTTGGCACGGTGCGCACGTTCGGCGCTGTATCGATTGGGGGACCGCGCGACAGGCCTGCTCGGCGACGTGTTGCTCGATCCCGATCAGCCCTTCCGAGTGCGCCGTCGCATTCCTGCGCTGCTTGCGCAGCTGCACAATGGTAGAGCGGCATGTGCATTAGTGGACGCATTGCGCGACGAGAACTTCGAAGTACGAAGACGATGTGGTCTTGCTCTGCGTGAACTGTTGCGGATCCAGCCTGCTCTGCACCCGGGATCTCCACAGATCATGGACGCGGCGGCGCACGAGATCGAGGCGTGGTCCGACCGTGGCGGCGACTCCATCGAGCGCGCGGAGACGCACTCGCCCCTCCACCTGCGTCACGTGCTCACGTTGATCGGAATCGCCACCAGGTCCGAGGGAATCGAGCTGGCCTCGCGCGCCCTCGAATCGAGCGATGCGCGCATGCGGGGCACCGCGCTCGAGTATCTGGAAAACGTGGTACCCCTACCGGTGCGCGCCCCGTTGTTGCAGCGCCTCGGCGCGCCCAGCAGCAAGCCCGCTGTGCCACGGTCGCCCGGCGAACTCGAAAAGGAACTGAACCGCTCGGCGGCCATCCTGCCTGTCGTTGGCGACAGCCTGCTACCGCCTTCCGAGCAGGAGGATTGAGCGAGGGCTGGTGCCCTGACCGTTGGGAGCAGCCCGACATTCGCGACGCGCCGCTGCATGCGCTTCCTCTCCACCGTGCCGCTGGGCGTGGTGGGTCCGAGTCCCACCATGGGGCGGACCCGAGGGCTACGTCGCCCGGCTTCGCGCTGCCAGCGCCAACGAGGACGGGCCGCCCCCACGGCCTCCGCCACAATGTGGCCTCGGCTGACGGGCCTGCAGTAGACTGGATCGAACACGGAGGCCGGCCCATGGCCAGAGGAATCGTCGTGACTTTCGAAGGGGAAACCAGCTCGTTTTCCCTGACCAAGTTGGATCGGGAGAAGCTCTACGGCAGAAGAGAACGCATCGTCGTGGACGAGCGCGGAGATCCTTGCAGCGCAGCACACCTGACGACCGATGGCGCGGCAGTGGTCCCTCCCGGAGGGTGTGCCCATGCGTACGTGGATGCGTCCTTCGATACGGTCGAACGCTCGGACCTGAAGGCCGTCGACGCGGAGGGGAACTTCGCACAGCTCGTTCCGTCCACGTTGGGGGTAGCCCAGCCGCTTGAGGGTCCGGTCGACGCGCGGCGCGTGCTCGATCACATCGTGACCGCGGTCTACCAGCTCGCGCCCGAGGCAGTGTCGCCAAAGCTGGCCAGGGCGCTCGAGGCCGGCCAGGTCTTCGAGACGCGTTTCAACTACCGCGAGGACTACGCGGATAGTCCGTGTTTCCTCCTCGCGAATGAGGACGCGACCTTCGCCCTCGTCGCCTGCCCCACCCGGTTCGGCTGGGCCGCGCGCGAGGCGGGCGTGACGGAGATCGAGCCCGACAACGCCGAGGCCGGCGAGAGCGACGATCTCGACTTCAGCATGATCTGATTGGAGGATCCCAGCGATGGCACGTCTTGTCCCATTGATGGATGCGAAGCGACGTGATGCCCATGTCGCGGCTGAATGGCCGGCGCGGAGCAAGCCGCTGCGCATGGCTGCTCCGAACGGCGCTCCCGTGCGGCTCGAACGGTTCATTCGTTCGACAGGCAACACGACCTGCGAAGCGATTCGCCACGCGCATGGCGACGATGCGGCAGTCGCGCGCGCGCTGGCACAGGGCGATCCCGAAATCGACCTCGCTTTGGTCGGCAGGAGACTGGGCGATGCGGCTCGCGTCTACGTGCGCCAGGACGGTACGCTCCTCGCCACGGCGCGCATGCTGACGGTCGTACGCGGGCCGGACGGAGCGGAGAAGAGTCGCTCCGAGTTCGTCGATGTCGAGCCCACCGTGAAGGAAGATGGTGCGCCGATTGCCTGGACCGGACGCACGATCTCGCGCGAAGAAGCTATCCACAAGTACGCCTTCACGCGCAAGCTGCAGCTGTTGCACATCAGCGGGCTCACGTTCGAGTTCTTGTTCGACATGGCGAAATCGCTCGACGAGACCAACCACTTGGCGCTCGTCGGCTCAGGGCCGAAGGGACAGACGCCGCTCGTCTTCACCACCAACGGTGCGCCCTATCGGGGATTCCTCGAGGGACGCGTCGACGGCAGCCGGTACCAGCTCATCCTGCATTTGTCGAACCTCGAGCTCAAGGACCTGGGCGCGGAGGTGGGGTCATGACGACACGTTCGGCAGGGCTCGAAGCGTATGCGGGCGGCTTGCTGGGTGGCCCCGGGTCGCTCGCCGACCCGACGTTGATCGAAACGATGCGCCAGTATCGGACGGAGGTGGCCAAGCGCTACCGCGCGCTCGGACCGGAACAGCTCGAGGGGGCCATTGTGGCAGGCAAGGTCTGGATGTCGACCAAGCTCGACGGTGAGCTCTGGTTTCTCGTCAAACGGGGAGACGACGTCTTCGCGTGTTCGCCGAACGGCCGCGTGCTGCAATCGACGCCGCTGCTTCGAGAAGCCGCGGCACAACTCGCATCCGAGCCGGACGCCCTATTCGCCGGCGAGCTCGTGGCCACGCCCCCCGAAGGTCGCGCGCGCGTCCAACACGTGGCGGCAGCGCTCAAGCACGACGAGCTCGAACCGCGGCTTTCACTTCGGCTGTTCGATATCGTGCGCGATGGCGATCAGGACGTCGTACGGATGCGCTACGCCGTCCGCCTGGAGCGCTTGCGGGCTCTGTTCGGAGCCGGCAAGCGGGTTGGCGTCGTGACCACCGTGGAGGGAGACTCGAAAGAGGTGCCCGCCTACTACCGCGAATGGGTCGCAGCCCAAGGGTTCGAGGGCATCGTCGTCCGGAGCGAAATCGGCATCGTCTACAAGGCGAAGCCGGCGCTCACCATCGACGCGGTCGTCATCGCGTTCGGAACGCGCGCGGAGCGGGGAGCGACCGTTGTACGCGAGATCACGGTGGCGCTGCGGCGGGACGACGGAACGCTGCACGTGCTGGGCTCGGTGGGTGGCGGTTTCTCGGAGGAGGATCGTGTGCAGTGGCTCGACAGACTGAGCGAGCTGGAGGTTCCGAGCCGGTTCAGAATGGCCAACCGCGACGGAGCCCTGTGCCGGTTCGTCCGCCCGCAGATCGTCGTCGAGATCCAGTGCACGGACCTGATCGAGACGGACGCGAACGATCTACCCATCGCGCGGATGACGCTCACCTACTCCGAGGGATCCGGCTATGCGCCGTCCGGCGAAGCGCGGATTGCCGCAATGCTGTTTCCCAGGTTCGTGCGCGAAAGAACGGACAAGGTGCCGGATGTCGCCGGCGTCGGTATCACACAGGTCACCCGTCGGCTCGCACTCGACGACCTGTCGGGCTCCCTCGGCACCGGCCCGCTGGCGGCTTCCGAGGTCGTGCACCGAGCGGTGTTCACGAAGGGGGACACGGCAGTGCGCAAGGTCGCCGTCATCGAAACGCACAAGCAGCCCCACCAGGGCTACGCGCCATTCGTCGTTCACGGAACCGACTTTTCCGCCGGGCGTGCCGAGCCGCTCAAGACGACGCTCCGGACCGCGAGCACCCGCGAACGGGCCGACGCGTTCGTGGCCGCATGGATGGCGGAAAACGTCAAGCGCGGGTGGGCGCCGTTCGTGGCGACCGAGTCCCCGGCGACCAGCGGCACCGCCCAACCGACGGAGGCTCAACCCGAGACGGGTGCTGCAGACGACCTGACACGCCCGGCCGGCACGGTCAGGAAGGCTCGTGCCCGCACGACGGCGGCAGCCAAACCCGACTTGGCCAAGGCCACGCCGCCAGCTGCGAAGCGCAAGCGAAGGGCGTCGGGAACGGACGAGGACAAGTAGCGAAGCAGACCAGTCTGCGTGGTCCGCGCAGAGTCCGCGACCTCGGCTGAAGGGACCTCGCCGTGGGCCGGCGCCTGATCGCTGCGGTACTCCTCCGAAAGCAGGGCGGCGGAGCCAGGCCGAATGCGGGGACGCGCGGCGCAGCCGCGCGAGTGACTGGACTCAACCGAAACGACGGACGGTTGCAGTCCGCTGGTCCCGGTGGGAAAATGTTTGGCTGATGACCAGGGCGTCGGCCATCACCTTCGTGTACCCAGACACGGGTGAAGTTGGAGTCAATCCCTCGGCGTGGTACCCCGGCCACGGCCTAGCCGACAGGCTCGGGGACGTTCCTCTCAACGGGTTGCCGTTCGTGGTCGTGGCAGACGGCGAGCGCATCTACCAGGGCGCCTTCATGACCGTGGTCTCCTCGGTGGCCTCGAGCGGCCCCCGGGTCATGGTGGAGACGAGCACTCCGGACGGCTTCGTCATCGAGTCTCCCGTTGGCGGCGCCGATCCGCGCAATGACGGCCGGATCCTTGCGGTGCTGACTCAGACGTCACGGATGATCAAGTAGCGGGGATCACTCGAGCTTCAGCGGATCGAGCTGCTGGCCATCCGGGGTCAACCCGGCCCGACGCCAGCGTTCCTCCTCGCTGATGCCCTTGACCGCGGGGGGCGGCGTCCTGTCGCGGATCACGAGCAAGCTGCGCCGATGGCGCCGCACGAGCTCGAACAGGTACTTGCGCCCGGGATCTCCCCCCTTGATCCGCACGTCGTTGAAGACGAAGCGGGAGCCGGTGAACTCCACCTGGGACACCTGTACGCGGTCGCGCACGTACCGCGCCAGCGCCTCGAGGCTGGCCGTGCCGGACATGTGCACCTCGCGCGCTGACTGCGACTGTAGCTTCATGCCCAAGGGGACGGCAAAGCCGAAAACCATTCGGCTGCTCGCGCCGAGCTCCCCCGGCGCGAGCCGGTCCACCGGGTGTCCCGCGTCGTTCTGACCACGCATCGCTCGAGCGGGCGCCGTCTTGTGACTCGTCTCGCAGGACGCCAAGGTCGATCCGAGGGCCACGACGGCTCCCAAAACCAGGGGCCGGAACGTCAGTCGATGATGGCTGCCCATGAGTCGATCCGCGGACTCGTGTTTGGTGGAGGCAGAGGAACGGACGAAACCTTGGTCTGCCCGCCTTCGACCTCCGTGCCCTTGCTGCCGGTCTGCATGACGAGCTGGAAGCTCGCCGGCGTGATGCTCTGGATCCGACGATGGCCAGACGGGTTGTTCTGACCGGTGAAGTCATCCGTGAAGTCAGGGCTGTCCTCGGCGACGCACGACGGAAGCTGCACGACACTGACTCCGAAGATGACGGCTCCCTGCGCGAACAGCGCGTCCTCATCGTCCGACCCCGGTACGCACTTCTGCCCCGACGGCAGTCCGGTGGTGAGCGCCTCGGGTAGGGCCTGGGCCCCGCCCGACGCCGGGACGTTCTCACCGCCACTGGTTTCGGCCGAATTGAGGTAGTGCAGTCCCCACAGACAGCTCGCTCCCGTGTCGCACACCGCGTGGGCTGCTGTGACGGGCTGGTAGGTCGAGAAGTAGAGCGCGCCCGCAAAGATCGAGATCGGGCCGGTCACCCGATTGCCGCCGTGAAGCTCCTCGTACCAGTTGACCTTGGTTTCCGTCTCGTTGGGGTGCGCCTCTTGCGGGACCTCGGTCAGAGAGAACACGTAGTTGAGTTGGTCCGCCGACGTGACCAGGTCCTGGTCCCCCGTCGAGAAGGCGACCGTCACGTTGCCCAGGTCGTTGACGGACAACACCGGCTGAGTCTCGATCGGCTGGCCCGCGTAC
>JAFGIS010000420.1 GCA_016929495.1 Polyangiaceae bacterium
ACTGACATCCAGCCGGACTTGGACCCCGCGATGACCTTCAACTCCGGCGACTGTGACTCGGCCAGCGGACCACCGATCGCGGCTGGGCTCGGGTCGGGGCTGATCGGGGCTCGGACTCCGGAGAGGCTATACTCCAGCCAACCATCGTGATTTCGAGCGCAACCCGGCAGCTCATCCATCGCCGGCTCTCCGTCGAGCTCGGGCGTTTGCCCACGGGCGGCGGCCGACGGGTGGCGCTCGTCTACCCTTCGCCCTACGCGGTGGCCATGAGCTCGCTCGGCTTTCAGGCCGCGTACCGCCTGCTCGCCGAACTGCCCGACATCGCGTGCGAGCGCGCGTTTCTTCCGGACTCGGCCAATCAAGGCGCCGTGCTCGAGCGGCCGGTCAGCTACGAGTCGCTCAGCGAGCTCGGCAGCTTCCCACTGCTCGCCGCCAGTGTGGCCTACGAGCTCGAGCTAGCCGGCCTGGTGCGCATGCTGCAGGCCTCGGGCATTGCGCCCGAGCGCATGGCTCGCACCGACGCTTCGCCGTTCGTGCTCGTGGGCGGCCCGATCACGTTCGGCAATCCTCTGCCCCTGGCGCCGTTTGCGGACGCCATCGTCATGGGCGAGGCCGAGCAGGTTCTGCCCGATGTGCTCGAGGCATTCGGCGACGCCACAGACCGCAGCGAGCTACTCGACCAGCTTGCAGCCCATCCCCATGTGTTCGTGCCGGCGCGTCACGGCGACGCCCCACCTCCACTGGCTCGGTGCGAGGATGCGCTTCTACCCGCGTGCAGCTGCATAACCACGCCCGAGGCAGAGCTTTCGGATATGTTCCTCGTCGAGGTCGAGCGAGGCTGCTCCAGAGCCTGCGGCTATTGCGTGATGCGCCGAACGACCAACGGGGGCATGCGCCTGGTTGGGCGCGAGCTCATTCTGTCCAAGGTGCCCGAGTCGGCGCGCCGCGTGGGGCTCGTGGGTGCGGCGGTGAGCGACCACCCGCGGATCGCGGCCATCGTCCGCGATTTGGCCGATTCCGGCCGCCAGGTGGGCCTGTCCAGCCTCCGCCCCGACCGTCTGAGCGACGAACTCGTGGGTGAGCTCAGCCGAGCCGGCTACAAGACGTTGACCACGGCGCTCGATGCTCCAAGCGCCCGCTTGCGCGCCCTGGTCGACCGCACCCCGCGCGAGGGGCACTACATCGACGCTGCTGAACGCTGCCGCCGGTACGGCATCGAGCGGCTCAAGCTCTACCTGATGCTCGGCCTTCCGGACGAGACCGACGAGGACATCGACGAGTGCGGGCGTTTCATCGCCGAGCTCACCCGCATCGTGCCGGTCGTGCTCGGCGTCTCGCCGTTCTGCGCCAAACGCAACACGCCGCTCGACGGCAGGCCGTTCGCCGGTGTGCGCACCGTGGGTGCGCGGCTCGACCGGCTACGTCGCGCCGTGCGAGGTCGAGCCGAGGTGCGCGCCACGAGCGCGCGCTGGGCGTGGGTCGAGCACGTGCTCGCGCAGGGCGGGCCCGAAGAAGGGCTGGCCGTGGCGCGGGCGGTAGAGCGGGGGGGGAGGTTTGCGGACTATCGGCGGGAGTTCGGGGAGCTGGGGCACGAGAGCGACAGGTAGCGCGGGCGGCGGAGCGGCGGAAAGACGGATCGCGGGACATTGCGAGCGGCACGGACGAGGGTACGACGGGCAGCTACCTGTCAGGGGTTGGCTTTCGGGCCAGAACGAAGCATGATTCCGGCCAGGGCATGACCTACGAACCGATCCAACAACTCGAGGTCGAGAACTACGGCTGCATCCGCAAAGCATCGTTCATTCTGAGCCCGCTGCACGCGCTCATTGGGCCGAATGACAGTGGGAAGAGCACGATTCTGCGGGCACTGAGGGTGGCAACGCAGTTCGCGACGGATGCCTTCCCCGCCTCAGGCACGCCTTTCGATCCCATGCTGGACCTGAAGTCGGTAGCCGCGAGCCTACTGCTTCGGTACGAAGGCCGGCTCGGGTATCACGTCTGGACGGCGGCGGGCCAGCAGATCAGAGAGAGCGTGCTCCTTCCGGAGGGAGAGCGCCCGGCCGGCGGCGAGTCGCGGGCACTGAACGTGCCGGGGATTCTCCAGAGGAAGAACGACAATCCGGCACCACCGTCTCTGGTCGAGCGTTTGACCACTGCCGTCATGGTTCGGTTCGATCCCAACGCGCTTCGGACGCCCTCCAAGCAGATCCTGGCAAGCGAGCCCGTTCGGTTTCTCGACGAAACAGGCAAAGGGCTGGCGAGCGTGTACCAGGCAATCAACAGCCGTGACGTGGACGCGTTCGTCGCCATTCGCGACAGGACCAAGCAGTTGTTTCCCACAATCCAGACGATCCGCGTGCCGACCGTGAAGGACAACCTGGTCACGCTCGAGGCCACGCTGAACGACGGCACTGTCGTGCCCGCCGCCGCGCTCAGCGAGGGGCTTCTCTACTTCCTGGGCTTCGCCGCGCTTCGGTATCTTGCGGAAACGCGACTCTATCTGATCGAAGAGCCTGAAAACGGCCTTCATCCCGCTCGGATCTCGGAAGTGATGGCCATCCTTCGCGAGATCTCGAAACAGAGCCAGGTCGTTGTTGCCACGCACAGTCCGCTCGTAGTCAACGAGCTTCAGGGTCACGAGGTCAGTGTCGTGACCCGCGACCCGGAGCAAGGAACGCGCGCGACGCTGCTCAAGGACGTTCCTCGTTTCGAGGAGGCTTCCAAGGTCTACCAACCCGGCGAGCTCTGGCTCAGCTATGCGGATGGCAAGATGGAGGAACCGCTTCTCAAGGGGAAACCCCGGGCATGAAGCCCGTCAGAGTGTTTCTCGGTGGGGAGGGGAGAAACGAGCTTGGTAGTCGATCTGGTGACCCGATCTATCAGAGCAACGAGCAGCCCGGCGTCATCCAAGCTTTGCTCGGGCGGGTCCAGCAACAGGGTTGGGTGCCGATCGGTGGCTGCAGGTGGCGTGAGATCAGGAAGTACCAGGCAAAAGGACCAACGCCGGCTGAGGAGCGGAACGTCCTCGGCTTGGTCGAGAAGGCCGAACGGGAAGGTGCCGAGGTGGTTGCGTTCGTCCGCGATTCCGACGGCGACAAAGACCGTCCTGCGATCATTCGCGCCGCTGTCGAGAAGGCATCAGAGCTGTTCCCTCAGACCGACGTCATCGGCGCCGCCGCCATCCCGGTGCTCGAAGGATGGATCCTCGCCATGCTCGGCCAGCACGTCACGGAGAAGCTCGGTAAGGCCGGTGCCCAGTCGAAGCTCGAGCTCGCCGGCATCCCGCGCAAGGACACGGCAGCGATGGTGGATGTCGTCGCGAAGGCCGTCCCAGAACAGCCTCCCGGCGATGCGTCGAGTCTCAAGGCATGGCTCGGGACGGCCGCCGAAGTACTGCAGAGGCGTGTCGCTGCGCCGTCCGCGGCGCCCACTATGGCGGAGTGAGTCTACACCGCCTGTCCCACGCTCAATGGTACCTGCGGCAGCAACGGAGCCGGCGGCTGTGAGCACGCTGCAGTTGCGCCCCTCTCCCATTCTTGCCTGCGGCCCCCCTACAAGCACAGGCTCGCGCAGGAACTGAGGTCGAGATCGGAGAACGAGTCCATGGCAGGAGTGCAGCTGCCGCTGATGGCGATCTTGCGGACGACCGTGTACTGGTCGCCCACCTCGAGTCCCAGCAGGTCGACACAGGCGGGTGGTATGAGTTGGGCTGAGTTGGTAAACAGTTGGTGGTACCTGACGGGATCCATGTTGACGGTCGCGACGTCGTACTCATCCGGCGACAGCGACGTATCGTCGGGCAGAAACTCGTAGCGAACGGAGACGGACCCGTTGTCGCACAGGTTCCCGTCCGCTTCGGTAGCCGGTTCGATGGACGTGATCGTTCCCTTGCCTGGGATATCCTTGTACCCGCAGTTGGGGACGATCCAGTTGCCTCCCGTGCCCTGGCCGCCGGTCGCGGTCGTGCCGCCGTCGCCCTGGCCGCCGGTCGCGGCCCCGCCGTCGCCGCTGCCGCCGGACGCGGACCCGCCTGTGGAGCCGCCATCGCCCCTGCCACCCGTGGTGGACGCGCCGCCATCGCCGCCACCCGTGGACCCCCCATCGCCGCGGCCGCCCGTCGCGCTCGCACCGCCGCTGCCCCTGCCGCCTGTTGCGGACCCACCATCACCTTCGCCGCCCATAGACCCACCATCGCCGCGGCCGCCGGTCGTGCTTGTGCCGCCATAGCCGGCGCCGCCCGTGGACCCACCACCATCGCCCCGGCCGCCGGTCGAGGGAGTGCCAGCATCGCCCCTTCCGCCGGTTTCGTCTTTCTCGCCGGTGGTTCCACCGGTCTCGACGCTGCCACCGTCGTCCCGACCCGCCGCGCCTGTCGCCGACCCTCCACTCGCCGAGCTGCCGGCAGAGCCGAGGCCGCGATCCGCGACCACGTGTCCGTTGTCTCCACAGGCTGCCGCAGCGACGAACAGTAGACCAAGAAAGAAGCGCGTGTGTCTCATCATGTTTCTCCGGCTGAGTGCGACCGACGTGCGACTAGTGCCGCGTTTCGATTGAGTTGAGGGGCTGGAAGCGACGCCCCCAACTGGGTGAGGACGTCGCTTCCGGCCCCAAACCCACTCGTCTGACCCGCGGCACCTCTTCATGGTTGGTCATCGTTTCGAATGAAACGATGCACTAGTACCCCGGGATCCGAAAAGCGATCAGTGTGCAGCTCATGGCCAGACGGCCTCCAGCGCCAACCCCGGCTGAACGCGCCAGGGAGCCAGGTCGATTCGACGTGCTGCTTGCAGCGCGACATCGTAGTGGGTGTCGACGAGCGGTAGCTCGAGCAGGGTCAAAACGGCGATGCTCCCTCGCTGCCCCTGGATCACGCCCCCCACCGCGAAACCGAGCAGGGGCCGAAAGTCCGCGCTTCCTCGGCGCGCTGTCGTTTCCTGGGTCCGCGGCCGTGGTGTGTAGGACACCCGATCCCACCCCGCGCCGAACCGCGCCGCCCAACCGAAGCCTGGCGGATCCGATTCGACGCCCAGCATCAGGCGCATGCCGGCCGTCTGGAGCGCGAGAGTCACCTCGTCGCCCGCCGCGCGATGGGGCCATTCGTATCGACCCCGGAGCGAAAGGCTCAGTCTCTGCCGCTGGCCCCTATACGTGACTCCGAGCATCGCTTCGGGCCCGTGGCCCGTACCCTCGGCTCCGCGGTGGATGGCCACGTACGAGCCGCCGCCGCGCAGGCCCCAGGGCGAAGGGTGCGGCTGCGAACCGACCCCAGCGGTGGGCTCGTGGCTGGCAGGGGGGGCGGTCGCTGGCTCGGTGGGCGGTGGGAGGGGATCCGCTGGGGTGGGCTCAGCGAAGGTACGCTGGATCTCTTCGCGACTGGAGTTGGCGGAGCGTGCCAGGAAGGCGTGTGCCGAGCTCGATAGGATCTGCACGATCCGCTCCCGTCCGAGCTCGTCCAGGCCATCGCGCAAGGGAACGTCCCGCACCAGGAATCGTTCACCGGCGGCATCGGCGAAGTAGACGCGAGCCCGTGCCTTGCCCATCAGTACCAGCCAGATCCTGAGCTCGGCACCCGCCTTCGAGCTCAACACCTCGTCGACGCGCAAGGTGGGTTGCCAGCGCGTGACCAGTTCGAAAGCCCCCAGCTCGAACCACTCCGTCAGCAACTCCTCGATCGCTGTTCGGTCCGAACGGATCCCGACCAGCGTGACGCTCACGGTACGGCCGCCAGCGTGCAGCGGCGCCGCCACCAGCACAGCCGCCACTACGGCCAGGCAGCGGACGGCGGACAGCAGCCGAGAACAGGCGACCAATCTAGGGACTCTCACCGAGCCGCTCCCGGGCTCTATCGGCGTAGACGGACTCGGGATAGCGGAGCAACAAATCCTGCCAAGCGCGGCGCTCCTGAGTGCCGCGGCCGAGCATACCCAAGGCGCGGGCCCGACCGTGCAGTGATTCCTGTGCCAAGGCCCCGTGCGGCTCGCTCCTGAGGTAGGCGTCGAAGTGCTTCAAAGCGCGCGCCGGGTCCTGGCCCAAGTAGCGACGGGCGAGCACGACATGGGAGAGAGCTGCCTCGGCCGAGCGCGGATAGATGGCCTGAAGCTGTTCATAGGCCATGACCGCCTCCGCCATCTGTCCGCGTCGCCGCGCCGCATTGCCTTGGGCGAAGAGCTTGGCCACGGTTGGTGTCGAGAACGCCGACTCACGCTGCACGGCGACTGCAGGGTGGCGCGGAGGTGTTGGTGCCCGCGCCGCCTCCGACACGGGCGGCGGGGGTGGCGCTGGCAGGGAGCTCGGCCGCCCGCTCGAAGAACGCCGCGACCCCACGGCGGGCGGAGCGGTTTGGTCTTGGCGGCTGCCTGCCACGGGCGCCCGGGCCATCCGCTGCCCCCCCACCCACGCTGCCGCCGTGGCCGTGCCGAACAGAAGACATCCAGCTACCCACCACTTGGCGCGAACCCGTGGTCGCCGCGCCACTGGTGCGCCAAAACGCTGCTGCGCCTGGTCGGCGAAACGCTCGACGAGCTTCGCGTCCCCGTCGGCCTCCGTGGGCAGAGCGTCGAAGTCAGAGCCGATTTGGTGCAGCAGCCCGAGCGTGGACGACGATCCCAGGCACACCTGGAGCCGGCGGCGCTCCGACTCGCTCAGCGTGTGGCGTCGCGCCCTTGCGCTCAAGTCCAGAGGATCGCTTCCCGATCCGGATGGGTCGTGCTCGAAGGTCACAGGGCGTCCCTCACCAGATCGTACAGCTCCGGGTCCTCTCCCAGCCGCTTCCGCAGCGCCGCCTTGGCGTTGAGCAGCCGGCTGCGTACGGTGTTGGCAGGCACACCTGCCGCCGCCGCCACTTCAGCGATGGTGAATCCCAGCACCGTGTGCAGTGCCAGAACCTCACTCTGCGCCGCAGGCAGCTCGTCGAGCAGGCGGCGGAAAGCCTCGCGGCGTCGTGCAGAGAGCACGGATCCCATCGGCGATGGCTCCTCGGACACCAACCCATCGATCGCCGCCGGGCTCTGGGCGATTTGCGCTCGTAACTGCAGACGACGGCGAGCGTTCATCGCCGTCAAGGCCGCTACTCGCCAGACGAAGTGCAGCACCGTGCACTGGCGGCGGAAGCTGCTCAGCGCCTCGATCGAGGCCATGACGGCTTCCTGGGCCACGTCCTCGACGTCCGGATGCCGGGGGCCCAGGATCCGCCGCACCACGCACAAGACGGCCGGCCCGATCCCCAGCACCAGCTGACGCAGGGCGGATCTGTCCCCGGAAGCAGCCTGGTCGGCTACCTCGAGCAGCGGATCAGCGGGGGCCGGAACGGAGCGCAGCAGGAAGGACCTCGGCGACTAGTAGTCCTGGCAGGGAAAGTGGATCAGCCGCCCGAGCGACGTGCGGGGGGGACGTGCGAAAAGGCGATGCTGGGCGCCAGTGTCCATTGTGCCACGGGTGAGCTGAGGTGTGGGGCGACCGGCCCGAGAGTCAGACCACATGAACGAGTTCGTACGAGAGCGATGGTGGTAGTCGAGGGACCTCTGCGCATGTGTCTCCTGGTCATCATCTTTGCGTTCGTCGGGTTCTCGCTCCGCGGTTTTCCCGGGTTCGTCATTGGGGGCGCGCTGGGCTTCATGGTGGGCTCGCTCGTGCAAGCCGCCGAGCGCAAGAGACGGCAGCAAGCGCACGGGCAGTTCATCGAGACGACGTTTGCCGTGATGGGGGCCCTGTGCAAAGCCGACGGCGTCGTTACTCGGGACGAGATCCAGGTCGTCGAGCAGATCCTCGCACGGTTGCTCCTCTCGCCCGAACAGAAGGAGGTCGCGAAGGCCGCGTTCCATCGCGGCAAGGCCGCTGACTTCGATCTCGACGCCGCGGTGGGCTCGGTTGCCCGTTTGGTGCCTCGCGGGAGCTTCCTGTTTCAGCTGTTTCTCGAACTTCAGATCGTGGCCGTCGCTGCAGACGGCCACGTGCATCCGGCCGAGCGCGCCATGCTCGTGCGTGTGGCGCGCGGGCTGGGCTTGTCCGAGTACGACGTGGCTCGGCTCGAAGCGCTGCTCAGAGCTGCAGCGGGCGGGGAGGCGACGTCCGGCGGTCCTTCTCCGGAGCAGCGCCTCGACGATGCCCATGCCGCACTCGGGGTAACGCCAGACGCGAGTGAGGACGAGATCAAGCGCGCCTACCGCAAAACGATGAGCGAAAACCATCCGGACAGGTTCGCAGCCAAGGGGCTCCCCGATAGCATGCGAGAGATCGCAGAAGACCGGGCGCGCAAGATCAACGCGGCGTACGACCTGATCAGGAAGGCGCGGCAGATGGGTTGAACGTCTGTCGGTCAGGCACGCCTACAACCCCGACTCCAGCAACACGTTCGACGCTGGCAACTGGGCACGATCCTCCAGACCCGAGCCGAAACGATCTGCCGAAGCCGCCTGAGGCGGTGCCGCCCTCGATGCCAAGCCCTCGAGGCCGGACTGCAGAAGCAGGCTCGGCCCGCGTACGGGTGCATCGTCGTCCAAGCCCGAGCCGAAGCGAAGACATGCCGCGTTTGCCGATGCCTCCCGGAGCGAGCAGGGTATGGCAACGGCCCGCGCCGCCGGGGCGCATGCGGGGACGTCGCCCTCTAGACCCGAGCCGAAGCGAAGCAGCGCCGATCTGGCCAACGCGCCGTGCTGGATCGAAGAGCCCGCGGACGCCACCAGCCCACTCGAAGTGCACCCAGGTCCGTCGCTATCGAGGCCCGAGCCGAAACGAGCGGTCGAGGACCTGGCCACGCCCACCGCCGCAGCGTCCGGTTCCGGTACGTCTGCAAAGCGCGCCACCCATGGTGCGCTGGCCGCATCGGGCTCCGTTGCGTCAGGCTCGCCGCCCGGCGCCGACTGCGCAATGATCGCCTGGACGACTCCCGCCACGAGCAGGGCACTCAGCGGCAACGCACGCGACATGGCCTGCATTGTACCGCACCCGTCGGCAACATCCAGTGCGACGCTGCCGTCGGACGCAGACCGGCCGAGCCGGCGGCGCGGGCCGCCGCGGTCGCTTCGGCATTTGCGCCGACCGTGCTACGGTCCGCGCCGCACACGCAAGCGATCACCCGGCGCGGCCGCAGAGACTCAGGAGAGGCGAGCGTTGACCCCAAAGAAGCCCGAGCGAACCGCGGTCGTGCTGGCGGCTGGCCTTGGCTCTCGGCTACAGGGCGTTTCCAGCGGCCCCACACTCAAGCCGCTCACGGTCGTCGCCGGCGTGCCCCTAGTGTCCAGGACGGTGCGTTCGCTGGAGCTTGCAGGCTGCAGCCGAATCGTGATGGTGCTCGGGCACGAGGCGCAGGCACTGCAGCGAGCCGTCGAGAGCACCGTGACGGCCAGTGTACCCGTCGCCTTCGTGCTCAACGAGCGCTACCGGCTTGCCAATGGGGTGTCGGTGCTCGCGGCGCGCGAGCAGGCGGGCGACGAGTTCCTCCTCACCATGTCGGACCATGTGTTCGGCGACGAGGTGATGCTCGCCGTCGCGGAGCGCGCGCCTCCGGTGGGCGGCGCTGCGCTGGCCGTGGACTACAAGCTCGAACGCATCTTCGACATGGACGATGCCACCAAGGTCAAAGCAGAGGGCGGCCGGATCCTCGCGATTGGCAAGCAGCTCACAGACTACAACTGTGTCGATACGGGCCTTTTTTTCTGCACGTCCGCGCTCATGGACGCCCTGGAGAATGTCGTCGAGCGAAGCGGGGATGCTTCCCTGTCGCAGGGAGTGGCGCTGCTGGCCGAGCAGGGCAAGATGGCTGCCATCAACGTGGGTGACGGCTTCTGGCAGGACGTCGACACGCCCGCCATGCTCGAACACGCCGAGCGAATGCTCGCCGAGCGGGAGAGCACGAGCCGGAAGCCGCCGGCAGCGCTTTGAGGAGAAGGACCTCGGCACCCCGATAGCTAGCGTCCGCGCCGACCGCGGCCGGGCGCTCCGCTGGCACGGTCCCTGTCCCGCCGCGATCCCGAAGGCGATCGACCCGGGGCAGGGCGTTGGCTTCTGTTGGATCGGTTGCTACGTGCTGCCGCAGAGCCGCGGCCCCTCTGTTGCTGCTGCCCCTGCTCTTCGCTGCTGCGCCGGCCGCGTCCGTCTGCGCGGCGGCCCCGCCCGAGCTTGCGCAGCAGCTCGCTGGGCGGCACACGGCGCCCATAGACCATGCGGCGCAGCGCGGCCACGTCCTCGATCTCGACACGGACGCGCTCGCCGAGCAGGATGTGCTCGCCGGATCTCAGACCAACGACACCGAGCTCGTCTTGCGTGGCTTCGTAGCGATCCGGGCCCATGCTCTCGAATCGAACGAAGACATCGACGAAGGGGTGGTCGAGCGTGACGAACATCCCCCCGCTCACGATCGCGCTCACGGTGCCGTCGTAGGCCTCCCCGACGTGGTCTTGCATGGCCAGTGCCCGGTACAGGTCGACCACTTCACGCTCCACGGCGACCGTGGCGCGCTCGCGGTCGCTCGCAGCCGTCGCCGCTGAGCGCATCTTCTCGACGTCAGGGGGCGAAGTGGCCGGTTTGCCGCCGCGAAGCAGGTTCTTGACCAGCCGGTGTACGACCAGATCCGGGTAGCGCCGAATCGGCGACGTGAAATGCAGGTAGGCATCGGAGGCGAGGCCGAAATGGCCGATGTTGACGATATCGTACACGGCCTGCTTCAGCGACCGGAGCAGCAGCATTTCGAGCACGGAGCGCCGCGGGTGCTCCTTGAGCTTCGCGTGCCAACGCGCCAGCCCCAGCGGCTGGCGAAGTTGCTCGACCTGGAAGGGGACACCCAGCTGTTCTGCCGCTTGACTCAGGCGTTCGAGCTTCTCCTCGTCGGGTGCGCCGTGGACCCGGTAGATGGCGAGCGACCGTCGCTCGCTCAGCCACTGAGCGACCAGTTCGTTGGCGAGCAGCATCATCTCTTCGACGATCTGGTAGGCGCGCTTGACGCCCGGATCCTCGGCCAGGCGCACGACGTCGAGCGGAGCGCCCGTGTGCTTGTCGAGCACCACTCTGGCTTCCGGAAGATCCAAGTCCAGCGCGCCACGTCGCATTCTCGATTTGCGGAGCTTGCGCGACAGCTCCTCGAGCACGCGCAGGCCTTTCTTGAGTCCCTCGGCCTGCGCGCTGCGCGGCGGCTGGTCCGACAGACCCAGTGCACGCGCCACGCCCCCGTAGGTGAGCATTGCGGCGGAGCGCATCACACCTTCGACGACCTCGTAGCGCCGGACGGTGCCCTTGGCATCGAGGTCGGCGATCACGCACAGACAGAGCCGGTCGTGGTCGGGCAAGAGCGAGCAGAGGTCGGCAGAGAGCGCGGCCGGGAGCATGGGCACGGCGCGGTCCGGCAAGTACAGCGTACAGCCACGGCGACGCGCCTCGACGTCGAGCGCCGATTCGGGGGTCACGTATTCGGCCACGTCGGCGATGGCGACCCAGACCCGATATCCCTCGCCTTCGCGCTCCACCCAGATAGCGTCGTCGTGGTCGCGGGCCTCCTCGGGATCGATGGTCGGCAGCGGTACCTGTCTCAGATCCGCGCGCTCCCCTGGCGTCTCCCTGAGCGTGCGTGCCGCGAGCGCCTCCGCCTCTTGCATGGCCTCGGCCGGGTGTTCCTCGGCGATTTGCTCGCGGACGAGGATCTTGGCGACCTCGGCTTTGGGGTCGCCCGGCGCGCCGAGTACGGCGATGAGCTCCCCCTCGGGGTTCTCATTCGCACCGTCGGGGAAGCGTGTGATCGAGGCCACGGCAGCCTCGCCGTCCTTGCCTTTGGCCAGGCCGGAGCCCAGGACGATCGGACCACGGAGCCGCGCGTCATCAGGCTCCAACCAGGCCGAGCGGCCCCGCTTGCGCAGCACTCCGGCAACCCTTGGGTCACGGCGGGCGACGATGTCCTGGATGCGTCCCTCATTGCCGCGGCTCGTTCGGCTGATGATCTGGACCCGAACCAGGTCACCGTGCAGTGCGCCACCGATGCTGTCTGGGGCGACGTACACGTCCTCCTGTCCCGCGGCCGTCACGAACCCGAAGCCCCGGGGGTTCACGGCGAGTACCCCCTCCCATGCCTGGCCGCCGACCCCGTCGTGCAGAGGTGCCCGGAAGCGTCCACCGGCCATCCGCCGGATGGTCCGGTCGAAGCTGAGCTGCTCCAGAAGCTCCAGGAGCCGGGAGTAGGAGCCCTCGGGGACCCGACAACGGCTGGCAACCTCCCGCGCATGCAGGGCTCGGCCCGCCTCGAGAAGACAGCAGACGATGTCGGCACGTGAAGGAAGCGGTTGCGCCATCAGTCCAGGCGTCATAGCTCACTCTCCGCGGGCCAGCCTCCGCTAAAACCTCCCGACCCCCGTGATTGGCGTGCGAGCCTTCGTCTGGTTGATCATCCTGCGCGCATTCGCGCTCGTTGCCCTTGCGGCGAGCGCCGCCCTGTACGTCGACTACGCGAGTCCAGTGCCGACGTTCTGCAGTTCGAGCTCGGGCTGTGCCCAGGTTCGCTACAGTGGGTATGGGTTCGTGTGGAGCTGGTTGCCCGTCCCGCTGGTCGGCCTCCTCGGTTTGGGGTCTCTGCTCATCGTGGCCCTGCTGCCCAAGGGACGACTGCGCGAGTGGCTGCTCGTGCCGGGGTCGTTGCTCGGTGCGCTCGCCGGCATCGGCTTCATCCTGCTCCAAGTGAAGATCGGCTCGTACTGTTGGCTGTGCAATGTCGTCGACAGCAGCGCCATCGGAGCTGCCGTCTGTGCGGTCATGCACCGGCGCGCCGAGCGCGCTGGTGGTGGGTCGGTGGCGTCCCGCGAGCCGTTGGAGGTCTGGAGCTGGGCCGTGCTCGGCGCGTTGGCGGTGATGGCGCCGCTCGTCTGGCCGCGTGTCGCACCCGAGTCTCCGGTGCCGGCGCCCATTCGTGAGCTGTATGTTCCGGGCAAGATCAACGTGGTCGAGTTCTCGGACTTCGAGTGTCCCTTCTGCCGCGTCTTGCACCGTCGGATGAAGAAGTTGCTGGCGGAGTATCCGGGGCAGGTCCACGTTGTGCGGCTTCATGTCCCGCTGGCGAGCCACGCGTACGCGCGGACGGCCGCGCGAACGGCGGTCTGTGCCGAACAACAAGGCAACCGGGAGCCGATGGCAGACGCCCTGTTCGAGGCCGACGACCTCTCGGCGGCCGCGGACCGCGAGCTGGCCGAAGCCGCTGGTCTGGACATGCAGCTGTACGATCGCTGCATCGTCGATCCGGCCACCGACGCACGCATCGACCGGCAGGTGCAGCTGTTCGCCAACGCGGGCCTGCAGGGGCTGCCGACCTGTTTCATCGGAGGACGCTCCATCGTGGGGCTGCAGCCGGATTCGGTGTTTCGCCAGGCACTCGCCAGGGCCGCCAGCCACGAAGACGAGGGGGGCATTCCGGGATGGCTCTATCTCTGTCTTGTTGGGGCCGCGGCCGGAGCCGCGCTGCTGCTCGGGAAGCAGCGCACGCGGCGAGCCAAGGGCGAGCCAGTGCCGGCTGCGTGACGGGGCCGTTGGTTCTTCCCGATCGGCGATCCACGGGATGGTTGCGGATGCTTACGTAAGCGTCATGGACCTGCGCCGGGCGGCGTCTCATACTTGCTGCAATGGCAGAGTTACGAGCGGTTTCCGATTTCCCGACCGAGACGCTACCCGCGGACGTGATCCCGCTGGAGGTGTTTCGGGCGCTGCCCAAGACGGACCTTCACGTCCACTTGGACGGCTCGCTGCGTATCGAGACGATCGTCGAGCTGGCACGCGAACAGAAGGTGGAGCTTCCGGCGACCAACCCGACAGAGCTTCGTTCGCTGATTGGGTGCGGCATTCGGTTCGGGACTCTGGTCGAGTACCTGCGCGGCTTCGACATCACGCTGCAGGTGCTGCAGACGGCCGAAGCGCTCGAGCGAGCGAGCTTCGAGCTCGCTGAGGACGCTCACCGCGAGAACGTGCGCTACATGGAGGTTCGCTACTCGCCCATGTTGCACACGCGTCGTGGCACCAAGCTCACGACGGTGGTCGAGGCGGTGCTCGACGGCCTGCGCCGCGCGCGCGACGCGTACGGGATCACGGCGAACGTCATCTTGTGCGGCATTCGCAACATCTCGCCGCGCGCCTCCTACCGCATGGCCGAGCTCGCGGTCGCCTACAAGGGTCGCGGCGTGGTCGGGTTCGACCTGGCAGGGGCCGAGGAGGACAACCCGCCGAAGCATCACCTCGAAGCGTTCAACCTGGTGCGGCAGAACAACGTCAACGTGACGATCCACGCCGGCGAAGCGTACGGCGCCGAGTCGATTGCACAGGCCTTGCATATCTGCGGCGCGCACCGAATCGGACACGGCGTTCGACTCAGAGAGAACGGCAGCCTGCTGCATTACGTGAACGACCACCGCATCCCCCTGGAGTGCTGCCCGTCAAGCAACGTACAGACCGGCGCCGTCAAGGATCTGCGCGACCATCCGCTCAAGCTCTATCTGGATCTGGGGCTACGCGTCACGGTCAACACCGACAATCGGCTGATCACGGACACGAGCGTGTCTCGCGAGCTCTGGCTCGTGCACTCGGAGATGGGTGTGCCGTTCTCGGACATCAAGGCGCTCATCCGTTCCGGCTTCAAGTCGAGCTTCCAACCGTTCCACGAGAGAAAGGCGGCGCTCAGGCGCGTAGTTGCGGAGCTCAAACGCTACGACGATCGGGGGCAGCTGCGGGAGGCGGCGGCGAGTCCCGAGAGGGTCAGCCGCCCGGGAGACCAGCCGCTGACACTCGCATCCGGGAAATGAATGCTGTCACTGGTGCCCCGCTGGACCCGCGGAGCCCGGAGGTCGACTTGGCCAGCATTTAAGCCGAACAGCCGCAACTGCTTGTCAAGGCTTCGCAGGATGCATCACGCTGCAGCCCGCCGGCGACCGGGCCTGCCGGGCGCGACCCATCTCCGCCACCACACGGACGGCCAATTGCTCCGAGGTACTCGAGCGACGGCCGACCACTCGGCTCAGACTCCCCGCCCCATCGCTGCCCTCACGGAACCCCCCCAGCAGTCCGCGGCTCCACGGAGGGCACTGGGCGCCCTGGCCCATCCGCAGAAAGATGTCGCACCGGACCTCTTTCCGCTCCACGCGGCGTGATAGAGAACGCTCCAGCCCGACGCTTCCGGCGCTGCGCGCTCGGCAGGTCTCGTCCGCGCGGTGCGTCGCGCAGGGCGGAGCAGGCCAGAGCGAGCAAGGGGCTCCATCATGAACCAGCGAAAAAAGGAACTGCTGCACGAGCCGATCGAACACATCGACATGAAACCGATCGATGTGTCTCGCCTGGTGGACGGCATGCAGCGCATGGCGTTCACCGCACGCGACCTGTCCACAGCGGCTCGTTGTTTCGAGCTGATGCTGAAGGACAAGGACTGTGGCGTGTTTCTGGGCGTCGCCGGCAGCCTGGTGAGCGCGGGTCTCAAGCAGGTCATTGTCGACATGGTCGACTGCAACATGGTCGATGCGATCGTCTCGACCGGCGCCATCATCGTGGATCAGGATTTCTTCGAGGGGCTCGGCTTCCGGCACTACGTCGGGACCAAATACGTCGATGACGAGGAGCTCAGGCAACTCGCCGTCGACCGCATCTACGATACGTTCATCGACGAGGAGGAGCTCAAGCAGTGCGACATGACCGTCGCGAAGATCGCGGCATCCCTTCCCCCACGTGCCTACAGCTCCCGTGAGTTCATCCGGGAGATGGGACGCCACCTCGATGCGCATGGCAAAGACGAGAACTCGATCGTGCACGCGTGCTACCGCAAGGGGGTCCCCATCTTCTGCCCGGCTTTCTCCGATTGCTCCGCAGGCTTCGGGCTCGTGCATCACCAGTGGAACAGCCAGGGCGAGGTGGTGCGAATCGACTCCGTGAAGGACTTCCTCGAGCTCACGCGGCTCAAGGTGGAGCTGCCCGCCACGGGGATCTTCCTGGTCGGCGGCGGCGTGCCCAAGAACTTCATCCAGGACACGGTCGTCTGCGGTGAGGTGCTCGGCTACGACACACCGCTGCATCGCTACGCGGTGCAAATCACCGTGGCGGACGAGCGCGACGGAGGCCTCTCCGGCTCGACGCTGAAGGAAGCCCACTCTTGGGGCAAAGTCGACACGGCGCACGAGCAGATGGTCTACGCGGAGGCGACGGTCGCCCTGCCGCTCATCTTCGGATACGGCTACCATCGGGGCGCCTGGAGAGAGCGCCCAGAGCGGCGGCTGTCGGAGCGACTCGACGCCGGGCCTGCTACCGCCAAGCCGTAGCGAGCCAGCACCCCCGCTGGGCTGCGTGTCCCGCCAGCGAGCCGACGGCAAATTGCATGGACTGCGCTCCGGGCTCCGGTCCCCGGAGCGCGCAGACTCGTCGAACTCGACAACGGCTCCGCTCAGGTTTAGGCTGCGATCGCCGTGTTCCGGCAGGACTTCATCAAACGCCAGATAGAGCAGTTTGGCCAGGCGCTCGCGGCAATCGCTGGCAGAAGGACCGATGGGCAGCTCGAGCAGGCGCTGCGCGAGGCCCGGCAGGCGTACGTGACGCTCGGGATCGATCCCAGCTACCTTCGCCTCGACACGCGCTCGCTCGTACACCTGGTCGGACGCGGGCCGAGGCTCACCGCGCTGTGCGATCTGCTCGAGGAGGAAGCGCTGTCACACGAGGCACTCGGCGAGATGTCGGCAGCCGAACAGCGACGCGCGCGTGCTTCGGAGCTGCGCGCGCTGGACCGCGAGTGAGCATCTGGCCGAGGGACTGGCAAGGTGCTTGGCGTCGCTGGTTGACGGCGCTGTGCCGCTCGGACGCGGCCGGCTTCGGGCCTTGCTCATCGAGACGATCGACACGGCTCGAGCGGCACAGTCACCGATCTACCCGGTGTTTCGCGAAGCTAGGTTTCGTCGCGACCTCGAAGGGGTTCGCTGAGGCGGCCGGACCTCGACGGCGGGCGGGCTCCCGGTAGCGTTCAACGTTCGAGGGTCAGCTGACGTTCACCGTCGAGCTGATCCAGCAGCTTCTGCGCCCGTTCGGGCGTCAACCGGAACCACTCGGTGAGCTGGTGGATGAGCGCTTCCTCCTCGTCAGCAAGCGACGTGTCGGCGAGCGCTACGGCTGCGGCCAAGGTGAAGGCGGCTTCGGCCTCGGCCGGCGTGTCCGCCAGCTCCTCGGAGATGCGCCAGAGCCTGTTGTCGCGCCCCTCGGCAGCCAGACGCTTGGCGTACGTTTCGATCATCACGTTGATCGTGCCGGCGTGCAGCACGTCGTTGGTGAGCCCGCGGACCGCTCCGCGCATGACGTCACGTTCTTCCTCGGTGATCTGTCCGTCCGCGGACATCATGAGGAACATGACCTCTGCGAGGGCATCGACTCGGGTCACTGCGGCACGTTCTTGCGGATTGAGCAGATTCATCCGGGCAAGCGTCTCGTAGGCCGATGACTCGACGAGGCTCGGTCGGCGTCCGCTTCGGAGCAAAGCGTCTCGTAGGCGCATAATGGTGCGGGTCTCGACCCTCATACTCGACAAAGTACACGGCCGACCGAGGCCCTGACTACTGCGAATCGCTGGAGCGACAAACACTTTGCCGCCACGGGATCAGTACGCAGATACCCTAGCTGGTCGAGCGGCCGAGCGGCGAACGCCCATGTCGCGACCAGAGCAACGACACGGGGGTACCGCCGGTCAGATCGGTGGGAAGCGCCGTGTTTTTTGACGAGCTCGCCTGGTCGGGGGCCTCGAAATACCCGTCGCCTCAATCAACTCGCGGTACTAGCGTCTCGTCGCGCCATGGCAAACGAACAGGTCGATGCGAAACGAACGACAACCACCAGCCCTACCGTCAGTGTCGCCGTTGCTGTGCCCGCGGCGGTGGTCCTGGTCGGAGCTGCGCTCACGCTCGGGTTCCTCGCGGGGCGCTGGGACGCCAAGCGCCACGCGCCCGTCCCGACCGTTGTGGACGCCAAGAGCCGCAAGCTCGCCTACGGTTTCGAAGCTGGGTCTGAAGGCTGGACCGTGCTAGCCGTGGCGGGGTCACGAGCGTTCAGGCAGGCCAAGGCGTCGACCGAGCAGGCCAAACAGGACAAAGGCTCGCTCAAGCTCGACACCGAGCTCGTGGCGGGCGACGCAGAGAAGAGCCAGGGCGAGGCGTTCGTGAAGCTCTCCACGCCCACCGACCTCTTGGGCAAGAGAATCACTGCCTCGGTATTCGCCAGCGCTGGCGCGGCGGGCGATGACGCGAAGCCGAATGGTCTCCAGCTGTTTGCCAGAGACGAGCGCAGCCAGTCGATCTACGGCACCTGGTACAACGTTCGGGAAGAAGAGTGGACGGAGCTAGAGATCATCTTGACCGGCGCCGAACCCACGGGCGGCTACATGGACGCCGAGTTCGATCCGCACAAGGTTGTGGAAGTCGGCATCAAGATGGGCACAGGCGCGGGCTCCGGCAGCACGTTCACCGGTCCCGTGTACGTCGACGAGGTGGTCTGGTAGCCGTCGTGGCGAGCTCGCCCCACCCCGCCCTCACGGAGGCGGACGCGGTCCCGGCTCGGATGGGAGGCCAAGGAACGTGTGCGCATGCTTGGTCAGCGTCATCACGTTCGGCGTGCCCGCTGTGTAGCGCATGTCGTCCACCAGCGACTTGATGATGTAGATCCCCATGCCGCGTTCGTGGGGCATGCTCAGATCCGGTGGGGGCACCGAATCGAGGTCGAGCGCCCTACCCGTGTCGCGCACCTCGACCGTGACTTCGTCCGCGGTCCACGACAGCTCAAGCTCCACGAACCCCGGCGCGCGGCCAGCGTACGCGTGAATGACGCTGTTGTTGAAGGCCTCTCCCACGGCGGAAACGAGCTCGTTCGTGAACCGTTCGAGCTCCTGAATCGCAGGGCCCCGTGCCCGTCGACCGAGCACCCTGCAGACAGCCGCCACGGCACCACAGATCAGCTCACGATAGGCCAGAGCTGCTGGGACGCTGAAGACTACGGGTCCGGACATCAATCCGCTGAGGGGTTGGCGTGTGACGTCGTCAGCGACGACTGACCCACCAAGGCGTGGGTAGTCTTCTAGCATGTCCAGTCCCGGCCGCGAGGTGCTCTTCGTCGCGGGCCGCAGCAGGTGTGCGCGTCATCGTCGCCACGTGGCTGCAGCGGATTGAGCCTGCCTCTCGGATGCGTGGAAGCGACGTGCCACAGGCCTTCTTTGGTTGGCCAGGCGGCCGCCGCTTGTGGCGCTGTGTCTGAAGCTAAGCGCGTGCGGCCGACAAGATGCGCAGGTATATGATCTTGCGGCGGTCCAGCCTGCTGCCTGCCGGCTAGTCGTCTGCCGCCATGGGTCAACCTCCCTGTACGTGACCGAGGGTCAGCCTCGGGCCCATCGCCGCCAACCATGCCTCCGCTCAGCGTTCGCATCGTCAAGCGCACCATCGACGTTGTCGCTAGTGTCGTTGGGCTGGTCATCACCGGGCCGTTCTTCCCGCTCGTCGCATGCGCGATTGCTTTGGACTCGCGCGGTCCGGTGTTCTTCCGCCAACAGCGCGCCAAAGGGTTGGCACGTGGCGTTCCGATCGAGCCAGGCCGACCCCCGGTGTGCACTGAGTTCACGATCATCAAGTTCCGCACCATGCGTCAGGACGCGGAAGCCAAGACCGGAGCGGTTCTGGCCACGGAGAACGACCCGCGAACGACTCGGGTCGGTCGTCTTCTGCGCAAGACGCGCATCGACGAGCTACCGCAACTTTGGAACGTGCTGAAGGGTGACATGAGTCTGGTGGGGCCACGCCCCGAACGGCCCGAGATCATCGCGAACCTGGCGCTGGCCATCCCGTTCTTCGAGGAGCGTATGCGGGACGTGAAGCCGGGACTTACGGGCATCGCACAGGTGCACCTCGGCTACACGGGCGCGATCGGGGAGAAGAGCGCGCTTGCACCGTTTCGTCACGACTTGCAGAACCCGTTCAAGCTCGAGGGCGCCGAAGGTGCTCTGGCCGATGATCTCAGGGCGAAGCTTTTGTACGATCTCGCCTACGCGGCATCGCTCGAGCGGTTCTCCGTGTTTCTGAGAACCGAACTCGCGGTGCTCATCCGGACGCCGTGGATCATGGTGAGCGGGACGGGGCACTAGTAGCGTCAATGGGGCACGAAAGTCGTTCTATTTGAGTCGACTTTCGGAACTGATGCCTCTGGTCGAGAGTCGACAGCCGTGAGTCAAGAGCCCGGACGACCGCGATTCCGGGCTCTTGACTCACGACTCTCGACTGCCGACGCGGGGCTCCGCCGCGTCAACCAGTACAGCCTATCAGTCGCGACCATGCCTGGTCGGGCAGGGGCGGAGCCCCGCTAGGATTCTGTCCCTCGCGCCCGTCTCCGATGGCGCCGAGTCGCCCGCCGCGCCCCGCCGCGCGTGGTTTCGTGGTCCGAGTGTCGACGAACCTGAACGTTCGGTCAGTACGGATGGGACCTGTCAGTTGGCGAGACCGCCGTCAGGGCATCCGTCTGCGGATGCGGCCCGGCGCGTCGGCGATCGCGGGCGCATGAGGCCGGTAGTGCCTGTCGCCAAGACAGGGCACAGAAATGGCAACGCTCGCCCCGGCTCACACAGGGTGCGTTCGCCGCGGAATTCGATGGCTTCACCCGCTGGAGAGGCCGTCGAATTCCGCGGCGGACTACGGAGACAGGGCACTAGACTGCCGCACGCGCGTGGCGTAGCTTGATGAACCACCCATGCCTTGTGTTCCGACGTCGTGCTGCTCTCGTCCTGTGTTGGGGCCATGGCACACCTATCCTCCAGCTCACCCGACTGGCGTGAGCCAGAGTGTCCTTCATGGCAGATAGCTCGGAACTCAAGAAGGGAAGCAACGGTCCGCGTTCTTCGCGAAGCCAGCCCCAGGGCGTACTCGAGATCCGGCACGCCCCCTCCGGCCACGTGTGGTTCCAGCCGCTGACTCTGCCGCGTCTCGTGCTTGGGCGCGGTCCGCGCGCGGACGTCACTCTCGAGGACGAGACCGTCTCCTCGCCGCACGCCGAGCTCGTGCGTGGCCCCTACGGCCAATGGTGGATCCACGATCTCGGCAGCGACACCGGCACCTTCGTGCATGGACAGCGGCTCACCGAGCAGCTGTTGGCTGCCGGGGATGAGGTGACGCTGGGCGTGTTTCGACTCCGCCTGCTGAGCAAAGGCTCCGGCCAGGTCGCGCGCGCTCCCGAAAGCGGATCCCCCGGCACGATCCGCGGAGGCTCGCTGGCCCCGTCCCCGGTTTCGTCGAAGATCCCTCCTGGCCCGACATCGAGCGCGCCGCCCCCGCCCTCCGAGAGCGTCAGTCCCACCTCGGGCAACCAGATCCGTGCGGTCCACCTGTCGCGGGTCATGGCGCTCGGCCGGGACCTGATGCAGGTGGAAGATGCGGGTGCTCGGCGTCGCATGCTGTGCCGATTCGTGGTCGGCGATGGCTTTCCTGCCGATGCCGCGGCCGTGCTGCGGGTCCAAGGCCCGAGGACCGTGCGCGCCATCGAAGGTCCGCTTCGACGTGTCGGGCCGAACCTCCCCTTGTACCTTGCCGACCAGGTTACCGGAAGGCTCTGGGAGCTTCGTCAGCCGGTATCGGCGTCGGCTCGATCCAATCGGTCCTCACGGTCGAGCAGACCTCCAAGCCACGCAGTATCGGTTTGCCCGCTGCGCATCGAAGAGGAGTTCATCGAGGCGCTCTACGTGGAGCTGCCACCCGAGTTCGGCGGACCCGAGTGGTGTTCCATGGTGGCCATGGTGGCGGAAGCCTTCCAGCAGGCTGATCTCGTCTGGGCGATGCGCTCGCACGTGCAGCAATCCTCGAGCGTCGAACGGGAGCTCGAAATGGCCCGCCAAATCCAGCAGGGGCTCGTACCCCAGCAGGCTCGCTTCGATTCGTTGCTGCAGGAGCTGGATGTTGTCGTGGGGTTCGAGCCGTGCCAATGGGTCGGCGGAGACTACGTTGATGCCGTGCCCATGCCGGACGGCCGTGTCCTGCTGGCCATCGCGGACGTGTGCGGCAAAGGGTTTCAGGCTGCGCTCGTGGCCTCGAGTCTGCACACGCTCGTTCGCGCCACCGTTGACATGGACCGGCCGCTTCCCGAGTTGGTCCACCGCATCAACCGCCACATGTGTCGCTACCTCCCCGACCACGTGTTCGTGACGATGCTCTGCGTGGCTACGGACCTGACCACCGGCGAGCTCGAGGTGGTTTCTGCGGGACATCCTCCGGCGCTCATCGCGGAGCCGTCGGGTCGAGTCTGGTCACTCGATGTGGGGCACAACATCGGGCTCGGGATCGTGGACGCCGAGATCACGTCGGGGACCTATTCACTAGGACCCGACCAGGTGCTGCTTCTCTACACCGATGGGCTCACGGAGGCCGTAGACGAACATGGAGTGGTGCTCGGAACCGAGCGTCTGGCGCTTATGTTCTCACGGGTCGCCTCGATGCACGCCGGCCGCGGGACGCACGCGATGAGGGAGGCGCTGCTCACCGCGCTCCGAGGGTTCAGGGGGTCATTGTTGGCGAACGACGACAGTACGTTCCTGTTGGCGAGGAGGCGGGTGTCGTTGTGTCCACCGGCGCGACGGTGAGGCAGATGCCCCGTGATTCGCCGCAGAACGGATGGCCTCGAATCGGGCGAAGCCGCCGAGCTCTGCGGCGAACGCCCCCGGTCTGGAGCCAACACGGGGTGCTTGGTCTGTCGCTCTGGGCGGATTCTGGTCCAGCGCGCGCGGCCGAGCACCCCCGGGGCGCTGTCGTGACAATCCAGACTATTCCTGAACCGTTCCGTCGAGTTGCCGGGCTGCGAGCCCCCAGGCTCGGCGCGGAAGGTCACCAAGCCGGCCCCCCAAACCTACGAGGTCCCCCCTTGAAAGTACTGGACAGACAGGAACGCTAGGTGTAGCTTTTCACGCTATGTTAGTGCCGTTGCGGGTGAAGCTCCAAGTTAGCGTGTTGGTACTCGGCATGGTGGGTGCCGTTTCGTCTGTCGCTATGGCGTCGACGCTGGACCTTGTCGACAATGGGTCCGCGGCCAACGGTCTCGCCGTGTACGAGACCGAAGTGGATACGGTAGGCATCAAAATCACAGCAGCCCCAGCCGGGGCCGTGCTCACCTGGGAGGCAGGTGACGGCCTGGGCATTAAGAGCACGGCGGGCTACGAGTGGGATGAGATCGAAGGAAAGGAAATCCTGACCGTCTCGTTCGACGAGCCCGTGTTCATCAGTTCAGTGGTCCTCACGGATCTCTTCTATGAAAAGTCTAACTACACCTCGAGTTGGTACCTCGAAGAAGGCCAGTACCAGTTGGCTGACGGGACTGTCGGGCAGATCAAAGCACTGGTCAGTCAGCCGACAGGCACCAATGGCATGCTGACCCTTGCCGTGAACACCACAACCACCAGCATCGGTTTCTCTGCCCCGGGATACACGGACAAGCTCAACAGCTGGTGTGGCACCAAGTACAACGAGGACAACGAATTCGCCCTCGGCAAGATCAACTTCGACAAGACAACGCCCCCCAGCGGCGTGCCTGAGCTCAACGGAAGATCTCCGTTCGGCGCAGTGGGCTTGCTCGTCGGTGGTATCTTCGCGGCATGCAGCCGACGCCGCAAGCGGGCGGGCTAGGCTCACGCCTGGTTCGTGGCCCCGGCCCATACCGACCTTGGGGTGAGATTTCGGCAAGAGCGCCTGCGCCAGGGGCGCTCCTACTCGCCGTTGTTCTGGGGGTGGCCGGGGTCTGCTGCGAGGCACCCTATCGCTCGGAGCTCGGCGCGGCGGACGCGCTGTTGGGCTCTGATACCGCCGCAGCAGCCAAGCACTACCAGAAGGCCGTCAAGCTCGGAGCCGCGCTCCAGGGCAACGTTGGGCTCGCTCGCGTGAGCGAGCGTCAAGGCGAGTGGAAGAAGGCCGTTCGCTACTACTCCGTCGCGCTTCAGGCAGCTCCCAACGACGAGGACGTGCGCATGGCCCTTGCGCACGCGCATCTCATGGCGGGATCTCGCGACCGCGCATTCCAGGAGCTCGACAAGGTTGCGGTTCGGCATCCCGCCAATCCGCGTGCGCCGCTGCTCCTGGGCGCCCTCGCGCACACACGCGAACAAGCGAAACTGGCTCTCGCGCGCCTCGACCGTGACCTGTCAGCCAGAGCACCCGCGGGAGGCCTGGAACGCACCGTGGTGCGATCGGAGCTCCTGCGTCTGCTCGCGGAGCCTGGCAAGGCGGATACCGTGCCAGCCGCATCGGGCGAACGCCTGGTCGACGATGTGGCCCTAGCCGCGGAGCTCGCGCGTCTGATGAACCAGTCAGGCCGAGCGCGCGCTGCGCTCACGCTGCTACGTGCAGCGACCACGCAGCATCCCGGTGCGCGTGAGCTCTGGCCTGACCTGCTTCGGCAGGAGCTTGCCCTCGGGAATGTCGGCGAGGCCGAGCGGGCGGCCGAACGGATGCCCGCTTCGCTGCGCGACACCGCCGAGTTACTCGAGCTTCGAGCGGCCCTTGCGACAGCCACGCGGGAGCCACGGCGCGCGGCAGAGCTTCTTCGGCGTGCCGTGGACCGTACGGAGCCGTCGGACGAGCCACGGCGAGTCACGCGCCTTCTCCTGCTCGGCCAGGCGCTGGCCGCCGACAAGCAGAACGGCCCAGCCGCCAAGGCATTCGACCAAGTGCTCGAGCTCGAGCCCGCCAACCCAGTCGCGAAGCTCGCGCTGGCTGCGATCGACGTGGGCGAAAGCCGATTCGACCGAGCTATCGAGAGCACGCGTGCACTCATCGCTGCACAGCCGACGTTTGCCAAGGCGCACGAGCTTCTGATCGCGGCGCTGTCAGCTGCCAAGAACGCCGAAGAGGCCAGGGTTGCCTGCAACGCGTACGTAGCCGCGCTGCCCAAGGATCCGGCCGCGTACGCGATGCGCGCCAAAGTGCTCCAGGCGCAGGGCAACGCCAAAGACGCCCTCGGTGACCTCGAGCACGCGCTCCATTTGGACCCGCAGTTGGTTCCTGCGTTCGAGCTCTTGCTCGACGTGGAGAAGGAGCTTGGCGGCAACAAGGCAGCAGCCGAAACCGGCGCCAAGCTCGCGGAGCGCTCAGGCTCGTGGCGATTCTGGTTGCGACTCGGAGCGCTGCATTCGGCGAACAACCAGTTCGCGGCTGCGCAACGCGCGTTTGCCAAGGCGACTACGATTGCACCGCGTGAGAGCGACGCGTGGCGCGCACTCGCCTCGTATCTTGCCGCGCGCGGCGCTCGCGCCGAGGCCATCGCGGCGTTGGAGAAGGTCGTCGAGCTCGAACCTGGTCGGGAAGAGCCCATCCGCGAGCTCGCCAAGCTCCAGCACCTTGCTGGTCTTGTGGTGCCGGCACGCAAGAGCTACGAGGCGTGGCTCAAGCTCAATCCGCGGGCCCTTGCGGCCCTGAACAATCTGGCGCTCCTCTATGCCGAGCCGCCGGCTGACTTCGACAAGGCGGTTGCCCTGGCCGAGCGGGCCTACAGGGAGTCGTCGCACTCCCCGCCGGTGAACGACACTCTCGGATGGCTTCTGGTGCGAAGGGGCACTGAAGCCGACCTCCCGCGCGCGCTCCAGCTGCTCAGGTTCGCGGCCTCTGCGCAAGCGGTGCCGGAGCACCAGTACCATCTGGGCGCAGCCCTGGCTGCCACGGGCGACAAGGCCGGCGCCCAGGTTTCCCTCCGCGCGGCTCTTGCCAGGAAGGACGCGTTTCCGGGACGTGCCGTGGCGGAGACGCTGCTCCGCCAAATATCGCGGTAGGTGCTTGCGCGCCGCCGGTGTGTGTTTGGCCATCGGCGTAGCCGGTGGCCAAAGTTGAACTAGAGCCAGAGGTGCCAGCTCTGACGCACCACGACGTCCAACGCGACCAGCAGATTCGTTGTGGCGTGGGCCGTTACGGCGTCGGAAAGGCGCCCGCGGCGCTGACGTGCAAGCGCGTAGAGCACGCCGCACACCGAACCCCCGAGCCACCAGCGTTCGTGCAACAACCCGAACGCCGCGGACGAGATCACCAACGCCAGCGCCGTGAGTCTGCGCGCGGGCACGCCCAGGAAGTCGGCGTCGATCAAGCGGGGCAGCAGAAACCCCCGGAACGCGAGCTCTTCGGCTACGGGCACGAACAGCACTGAACCCACGATTCGCAGGGCGACCCAGGCGACGAACCATGCGGTGCCCAGCCCTTCGAGCTCCGCCCTGGCCGCAGCTACGCCGGTTGGGTCTACGCTCGGTGCGAGCGCAATCCACGCGACGTACCCCAACACACCGAACGCGAAGGCCGTCCAATGCAGCCCGAGCGCCGGACGGGGCAGCAGCCGTCGCGTGGCGTACAACGCCAGAGCCACCGCGACTACACGTAGCCCATACGCGTAGTCCACGTGTAGCGTGAACATGCCAGTGAGCATGGCCGTGCCGAGCAGCGCCGCCACCGGCGTCAGGTACACGACGGTGGGGTTGTACGTGCCGTCATCCTTGGCCGGAGCCTCGCGCAAGAAAAACGGGACGCGTCGAACCAGCGCCACGATGGCAAGCGCGATCAGACAGAAGAAGAACCAGCCAGCCTTGGAGTGAAAACCGCCCAGAGCGACCTCCGGTGACACATGCGTTCCGATCAGGATCAGTACCGCGATGCGCGCGGCGTTTGAGGCCCAGACGAACACGACGGCGAGCGGCAGTAGCATCGCCACCCGTCCAATGCGCAGCACCCGTCGACCGGCGACCAGGAGCAGCCCCAGGAACACACATACCAGCCCCATCCCCTCGAATCCCGAACACACGGGTGCGATGCTCACGGCAAAGCGCGGGGTGCCAATCAGATCCTCCGAGGGCACGAGAACGACTTCGCGCTCGACCCGCTCGAGCAGCCGCGCCACCAACGCAAGCGTCACCTTGGACAGCGGCGTCCAAGCCTGATCACTCGCGATCCCGAGCACCCAAGCCGTCGTCCCAGCCGCCACTCCCAGCGACAGCGTCTTGGCCAAGCGACGCGCAAGCCTCAGCCACGCGGCAAACGGCAACACGCATCGTGCCAGGGAGACGAAATCGGCGAAAGCGGCAAGCAGCCAAGCGACAAGCAAGGACCAGTCGAGCGGGGCCGCAGTGCCGGGAGGCGCTGGCGTCAGGCTCCCCGTCCGTCCAAACACGGCTCCAGTGACTGCGAACAGCGCACCAAACGCGAGCGCATGCACGCTCCACGGGAGGAACGTCGTCCTGTGGCGGCGCAGTTCCTCAGCCACGAGTGCGACCTCGGTGGGCCTGAGGAACGCCAAGACGAACAGGGCGGCGGCGACGCCGGCCAGCAGCATCAGCACGTATCCAGCGCTCGAAAGCACCAGCCCCGCACTTCCCCGTCCCACGAGATTTCCCGCATCGAACAGGATGCCGAGAAGCAGCGGCTCCCCCAAGGCGAGCACGACGGCCAGGCGAGCACCCCATCCGATGGAGGACGGCTGGGTGAGTCCTCCCATTGGAGCCTTCACTGACACAGCTGGTCAGAGTACCTCAGAGCGGCTCGCTCGTGGGACCAAAACCCGGTCGGCACACGTGGCGGGCGCGGTGCTGCTTCGGGTTGACGAGCCCGCCATTGATGCGGACCCGGAGTCTGGACCGGCAGCCGACGTGGTGTAGGACGGCGGGCCTGCGTCGGGCTCGCTGGGAAGGCTATCGGAACAGCGCGGAACGCCGACTTCCACATGCACGCTCGCGAGGGGCAACGCACTGCTTGTCGCAGGCTATCGGAAGACGACGCCGGCGAGTGGTCGATAGCGGCTTTTACCGTTCTAGTGGTGCAACGGCAAGGATTCTCGTCGGGGCCAGCTGCTGGGCCGCCTCGCGTAGCTCCCTCGCGGTTACTTTGCCCGCGACCCCAGTCAGGACAACGCCCTCCACCACGCCCGTGATCAGGGCCACGTCCGCTGAGTCCAGGATTTTTGGGCAGACGAGGATGATTTGCGCGTACGGTGCGCGCGCTAGATCAGCGAGCCCGTCGTGGAAGATACGCGGGACCAGGCGATCGCCGGCCGAGAGCGACGGGCTGATCGCCATCACGTGCAAATGGCGGTGATGCACTGCCGTTGCTCGCCACGGCTCTGGGCTGCCCTCGTGTTTGTCGTAGAGCTGCAGCGCGAAGCAGTGCTCGACCGTGAGCCCCAGCACGGAAGCAAGTCGCGGATGCTGGCCATCCACCTCGAGCAGCAAGACATTTGCCGGGCTCGATTCGGCGTGGGCGAGCGCCAACTCCGCTGCGCACACAGCGGCCTCGTCTCCCCCCCGGGGTGTGGCCACGGCAATCAGCCGCGGGTTGTCCGCACTCAGCCGGTGCAACAGCAGCCTGAAGGTTTCAGCCCGATTCGATTCCGGAGCGTCCACGAGTGCCAGTCGAGGGCGACCGGGAGGTGGTTGGCTGTCGGCGAGGCGAGTGACGACCGGGCGCCGTCCCGCCATGATTCGGCCTTCCGCAACGTGACGCGGGCCTTCCTCCACTCCCCGAAGGTCGGGCTGTTGCAGAGCCGTTCGCGCTCCGGCGGAGCCGGACGGAAGCAGCGCTCGTACTCCGGCCGCAACGATGGCGACCGAAGGCTCGGAGGGCGACGCATGCCAGGCTGGTGATACGAGGTTTCGCTCGTTGGGTGCCGCTGGTTGCGTACTGGTCTCCCGCTCCCGCTCTGCTCGGGACACGTCTTGTGCCGCGGGTTCGGACACGACGTCAGCGGCTGGGATCCGCACCGCTCGCGCTTGCTCCGAGGGGACGGACGGGGTGCGAACGAATGCGGCGCTGCTTTGGGAAGGCATCTGTGGCGGCTGAACGCCAACAAGGGTGGCGGCCCCAGGTCGGAGTCTGAACGTCTCGCCCGGGGGTTGTGGAGGGACGACGCGCATGCCTGCGCTTGGCATCACGCGACTAGCGATGGAGACAGCACTTGCCATTGTCACGGACGGCGAGTGCTCGTCCGGGACTCGCCCCGCGGCATCGACGGGTGGCTGACCCTGCCCAGGGCGGTGCGGCTCACGGAAATCCGCAGGCGTACTCGGCACCAGCGGCTGGGTATCGTCCGCACGAGGCTCCAGGCCCTTCTCCGCCGGCGATTCCGCCTGAGGATCGACCAGAAGCCTCGCGCCCGGTTTTCGCGGTTCGGGTCTCGGCGCGGGGGAGCTCCAAGGCGGCCACGGTGCTGGTGTGACCGGCAGCGGCGAATGGCGGCCCTGTCTCGAAGGCCCTTCCTGGGGTAGCCAACGTCCACGGGCTGCATCGAAGGTCGCGCCAGCGGGTTGTTGGGCCCCGGGCGGTCGCACCACCGTGCCCGGCGGCCACGGAGCACTCTCGGAGTTGTCTTGAGCCGGACGTGCAGCGGTCGAATCTGCGCGCGGCGACGCATAGCCACCTGTTGGCGGGTTGCTCACCGGTACGTTGGGCTTGTCGCCCGATTGAGGAGGCTTGCGCTCAACCATCGCGTGGTGATGTCCGAAACGAAGACGCTGCGAAGCGACAGCCTATCATTCCCTGCGGGCAGGGGCCAAAGGCGGCTCGCGACCGCACAGACGGGTCGAGTGTCGAAATCTCCGTGGGTCGGCGGCCCCGCCCGGGGGTCGAGCAGGTGTCGGCTGTGCGCCCGAGCTCGCGCCTAGCCAGGGTGCCTGCGGCGTTTCGCCAGGCGAGCCGGAGGCAACCGAGGGACCATGATAGCGATCGGCGCGATACCCAGACGCGTGAGATCCCATTCGCACACGATTCGTGGATCGAGGAAGCCGAGACCGAGCGCGATGAGCATGCCGAGTCCGACCATGGTCACCAGGCCAACGGCCCCCGTCCTCACAGGTCCGCGGCGGAGAGGGCGCTTGGGGTAGTACGCATCCTGTACCATCGTCACACGGGAGCCTCCGCCGGTGGTCTGGGCGCTGTCGACCAAAATCGCCTGAAACAGGCGTCGCTGGACGGAATCGTGGCGGTCGCGTGCCGTGTCCACGGCACGGACTAGAGCTGCCCACTGCGCCTCGAGACTGACAACCGTTTGTGCGCTTCCATCGTCGCTCTTGACCTTGTTTTCCTTGCCGGTTCCCCGGGCGCCCAGTGCCGCCTCGACGGTTCTCAGCTGCTTCGCAAGGGACTGCTCCGTTTCCGGTTGTACGGGTGGGGCGGGCAGGGCGGTAGCCGGGCGTGGGGGTGCTGCCAGGGCCTGTGCCGCAGCCTTGACGCGAGCCAGTCGCTCCCGGGCCAAGGACAACCGGCTCTGTGCTGCGACGACGTCAGGGTGTCGGGGCGTGTATTTGGCCTCTCGCGCCTCGAGCTCCTGTTGTGCACGTTGCACGGCCGCCGTGGCATTTGCAATCGCGTCCCGAGACTCGGGCGTCAACTGGGGTTCCGGCACCGGCATCTGCGCAGCGTGGGCGGGCGCTGCCTCTGGGTTGCGTATCTGGTCCAGCCGACGACGAAGTCGATCCGCCTGGCGCGCCAGGGCCGAACTGGTGTCCCCGGTGGTGCTCTCGAAGCCCACGTTCCGCCCCTGGCGCGGGACGTGCGCTGGCCCCTGACCCGGCATGCCCTCCAGAGCGAATTCGGGATGGGCTGTCACGAATGCCGCGTACTCGAATTCCCGGCTGCGCAGTTCCTCCGCTTGCTTGGCCTCCTCGTCCTCCAGGAACTTGCGCGTGGCTGCAGCTCGCTCGATCGCGTCGCGCCCGACCTGGGCAACCAACATCTCGCCGAGACGGTGGGCTGCGCGCTGAGCAAGACGGGGGTCCGGATCGTCGAACTGGACCACGAACGTGCTGCCCTCGCCGGCGTTGACGTTGACCTGCATCGCAATGTCGTCGACCACGTCGGCCATGCCGAGCCTCGCCACCGATCCAGGGCTTATGTTTTCTTGCTCCACGAGCGCCTGCAGGTTGGGCCGTGCGCGCACGAGAGCCTCGAGGCGAGCGTTTCGCGCACGAGCGGACTCTCTCTCGGGATCCGCCGTGCCCAAGACGGTTTCTGCCCGGAGCCCTTCGGAGATCATCATCACGACCTCGGACCGGTAGACAGGCGGGAAGAACCGCGGCAAGACCATGAAGGCGGCAACACCAAGAGCGACGCCGACCAGCGCCACTGGCCAGTATCGTTTGGAGCGCTTCAGCACGCTGCGGATGAGCTGAATCACGTCATGCGCCGCGTCGGCAGGGCCCTGAGGCGCCGTCTCAGGTGCCACGAGACATCCTCACGCCGTCACAAGTCATTGGCTTCATACTTGTGCCTCTAGACGAGACTGCCCCAGGCGTGCAGAGCCCCGGCCGGTACCGACTGAATGCGGCTCGCGGATCCACGCGGCCGGTGTTGCTCCAAACGAGAAGACGGGCACTGACGGTGCGCGCAGTGCTGGGAACCGCCCATCCTGCCGAACGTCCGGATTGAACCAGCACCTCCTACGAACGTGCTAGACCGTACCATTGCCCATGACGGTCGCCAAGGTTGAGCACCTGTGTAGGTCCGCCGACCAATCGGTTGATCAAAGGAATTGGGTCTCGAGCTCGGGTACGTCGAGACAGCCACGCGACCGAAGCGCGAGGGCCAGCTCCCGAAGTCAGCGGACCCAGCTGCCGCGCGTGCACAGAGGTCGCTGGGCGCCGCTGTTTCGCGTGCCGCAGCAATGACGGACGGACTAGATCCAAACGCCTATGAGTTCGAGACCCTTTGTAACGGTCGTCATACCTTGTCTGAACGAGGAGTCGCACATTGAACGCTGCGTCAGGGATGCTCTGCACCAGGACTACCCTGCGGACCGCCTCGAGGTGATCGTAGCGGACGGCGGGAGCACCGATCGAACTCGGGCCATCCTCACCGGAATGGCAGCTGAAGATCCAAGGATGCGATGGGTCGCCAACCCGGGACGCATTCAGGCCCACGGCATGAACATCGCGTTGCGCGAGGCACGAGGCGATGTGCTGATCCGCCTTGATGCACACGCCGAATACGCGCACGACTATGTCGCGCGTTGCGTGGAAGTGCTCGAGCGTACCGGCGCAGACAACGTAGGCGGCGCGCAGCGAGCGCGAGCCACCACACCGTTCCAGAAGAGTCTGTGCGCGGCTCTGGACAGCGTTCTTGGCGTGGGAGGAGCCGCGTACCGATCAGCGGATCGCGAGGGTTTCGTGGACACGGTGTTCAATGGGGCCTTTCGCCGCGAGATCCTCGAGCGTGTAGGCCTTTACGATCCGGGGGCGGTGACCAACGAAGATGCAGAGCTCAATCAGCGGATTCTGGCGGCAGGCGGCCGGATCTACCTGAGTCGTAGTATCGTGGCATTCTACCATCCCCGTCGGAGCTACGGGGCGCTTGCGCGGCAGTACTTCCGCTACGGACTGGGTCGCGCACGAACACTCTTGAAGCATCGACGTCTCGTCACCGTGAGGCCATTGGGTCCGTTCGTGGCGCTGCTGGGTGGGATGGGCCTCCTTGCCCTGGCGCCCAAGTCCCCGGTCACCTGGACCGCGTACGGCTCGTACGTTCTGCTCGCCGGTGTCGAGGCTGCACGGCTCTGTCGACGGCACGAGGGAGCCCGACTCTGCGTGGTCTGGGCCATGTTCCCAGTGATGCACCTGTCACACGCCATCGGCATGTCGGTTGGGCTGGTACGCTACTCGTTCCGGCCCGATTGGCACGAACCGGAGCGCTTGGCGCCGCGCCAGGACCGGGCATAGCGCGAGGCGAGCGCCGATCCGCGGCGCCACGGCTGGCTCGTCACCGACACGCAACGGCACGTCCGCCCGCAAACATCGTTCTCTTCGTGAGAGCAAGTACGTTCGGTGGGCCGGGCCGGTACTGCGCTTCGTCCACGAAAGAGCGGATGATGTGTACTCCCATGCCTTTCTCGTGCGCAGAGCGCAGGTCGAGTTCCGGAACGCCATCGAAGTCGAACGGCACGCCATCGTCCAAGAGTTCGACCGTCACCTGTTCCTCGTCGTATGTCAGTCTCAGTTCGATGGTGCCACCCCGGCCACCGTATGCGTGGATCACGATGTTGTTGAAGGCCTCCCCGACCGCGGACATGAGCTCGTTGGAGAAACGACGTGTGGCAACGGTGCTCTCGACCGCGACGCACATCTTGCAGACCGTCGACACCGTGCGGCATGCGAGCTCGCGATACGCGAGGCCTGCTGGGACTCTCAAGAGCACTGAGCTCAGCGTTCGCCCCTCGGCCGACCGCCGTTGGTCCCGTGACCCGGCACCGTTCTCTGTACTGCTAGCGAGCCGTATCTTCTTATCCTGCATGGGGCGGTGTCTTCTCATCCTGCAAGGGAACGGGTGCGCGGCATCCCTGTAGACATTGTAGCAGCGTGGCTCCTGGGTGCCGCGCATACGTCGTACGGTTGCCCGTCGCGCGAGCGCGAACACCCGAGTCTCTGCCCAGATCACCCGCCGCAATGGCCCAACGGGCCCGCGTCACACGCTCTTGGTGCACGCGGCAAGCGTTGGACGCACCGAGACGCATGCTACACGAGCCCGGCGATTGCCAGAGACTGATGTAGGTTCATGTACCCCATTGACACGGACGTCCTCCCATATCTGTTCGCCCTGGCTGCAACATGGCCGGTGCGTCCACGGTTTGCAGGGCAGGACGGCAAGCGGGACGGGCCCGGTGCCGTCGAGGCGTTTGCATCTCGATGGGCCCAGGCAACCGAGGTAAGCAGACCAAAGACGCATGCGGGTCCTTGTCCTTACCAAGATCTTTCCGAGTCCAGCTGAGCCCCAGGCGGGTCCCTTCAACCGTCACCAATTCGAAGCCCTTGGCCGCTTGTGCGAAGTACGTGTGTTGAGGCTGATGCCACGGTACCCAGGGATGGACTTGGCCATGGGGCTGCTCGGCAAGTCGGGACCGACCCGGGCGCAAGGGCTCAAGCCGTTCAACGGGATCGAAGTCTCTTACGTGCCCGTGTTCTACCTACCCAAGGTGGGGCAGGCTGCTGCCGGCGTGACGTACGCCGCGTCTGTTCTGCCCCGCGTGTGGCGGTTGCGGGACCAGGTAGACGTCGTTCTTGGCTCGTTCGCCTTTCCTGACGGGTGGGCGGCCCTGCAAATGGGACGGCTTCTCGGCGTGCCGACGGTCATCAAGGTGCACGGCTCGGACATCAACGTCCAGGGCGACGCGCTGCATTTGCGCGCACTGACAGCTGCGGCGCTGCGCGGTGCCAGCGCCGTCGTCGGGCCCAGCGAAGCGCTGATCCGTCGTTGTGTGGAACTAGGCGCCAATTCCGAACGTGCGAGAGTGATCCACAACGGTGTGGACCGCGCTCTCTTCCGGGTTCGGAACGCCGCGGGATGCCGCGCCCAGCTGGGGCGCCGCCTGGACCGCCGGGTGGTGCTCTTCGTCGGTCGCCTCAGCGCGCCGAAGGGCGTCCACGAACTGCTTGAGGCGTTCCGCTCTGTGAGTCTGGCCCATCCGGACGTCGATTTGGTATTGGTCGGAGACGGCGACGACCGCAAGCGGTGTGCCGAGTTCGTCGCGGATCAGCGCTTGCCCGTCCATCTAGAAGGAGTCTGCACGCAAGAGCGGGTCGCACTGTGGATGGGGGCAGCTGACATCGTGACGCTACCGAGCTGGCGCGAGGGCACACCCAACGTCGTTCTGGAAGCGTTGGCGTCCGGCCGACGTGTCGTCGCTTCCAGCGTAGGGGGCATCCCTGCCGTGGTGCACCAGCCCCTGCTCGGGAAGCACGTGCCGGCCCGAGACAGCGTCTCCCTTGCTGAGGCACTCACGTCCGCCCTGACGGAAGACTATGATCCCGAACGTGTTGCCGCCGCTTCAGGCATTGGCGGTTGGGAAGAAAGCGCGGCTACGCTGCACGATGTGCTCGAATTCGCAGTCCGCAACCACAGGTGCGAATGAGCTGCCTGCGCACAGTTGGCAAGAATCAGTCGGCGCGCGTCTGGATGTGCGGCCGGATTGTCTACATGGCCAACCCCGCAGGACGTCCTGGCGCGAAGAGGCCCTATAATGCGCCCATGAGTCTGACGCATCCCCAGGTCCGGTCGCGGTCATCGTGTGAGAACGACAACACGGCGTGCCGCCACGTCGTCCCCGAATGGGGCGCGCGCACATGAGCATCTGGGGCCATGCCCGCAACCTGGTGAAGACCGTGGCGAAGAGGCAGTGCTCGCACGCCCCGGCGAAGCACTGGATCTGTTGGCGCGTGGAGGTTGGCGAGCCGCGCGTTGCCCTTACGTTCGACGACGGTCCTGACCCGGAATACACGCCCGTGGTGCTCGACATACTCGCCGACTGCCGAGTGCACGCCACCTTCTTCGTGCTGGGAAAGCTCGTCGAGCGCCACGGAGACCTTGTTGAACGCATCGTTTGCGAGGGGCATGACATAGGTATCCACGGCTACGACCACACGACGCAGGATCTTTCAGGCCAGATCGTTCGGACCGAGAGGATCCTGCGCCAATACGGCATCCGCACCCGGTACTTCCGTCCGCCGCACGGAGTCCTGATACCAAGCTTGCTGTTGTGGACTCTGCGGCACGGCTACACTACCGCCCTTTGGTCACACGATTCTCGAGACGCCATGCGGCACGAAGGGAAGATCGATTCCGGTCAGTCCTTCGACGAGGTCGCTCCCGGGGACATCGTGCTCATGCACGACGACAATCCCATCTGTGCTCAGGAGCTTCGGGGATTCCTCGACGTGACGCGCAGCAAGGGCATGAAGGCCGACACACTCGCGCGGCTCTTGAGCTCACCGTGAATCTGGTCGGGTGTGCTCGCCTATGAGCCACGGCTCCCAAGTCGTCCAGGGGCGGGACGAAGCGAGCGGTCAGGTGCTCGAGCAGACCCGACGAATACCTTCGCGTACGCCGACCCGCGGCTTCCAGCCCAGCAGCTGCTCTGCGCGTCCGCTTTCGTAGTGCAGCTTCGCCAGCGCCGATTGGAGCCGATAGAGCGCGAGCGGCGACGGGCGGCCGAGAGCGCCAAACGGCAGTTCGCTCAGTTTGCCCAGACCGAAGACGACCGCCCGCGGGACTTTCACGATGCCCTCTCGAGCTCCGACCGCCACCAGTACGTCTTCCTGGGTGAGGTGCTCGTTGTCGACGATTTGGATCACCTCACCCGAATGGAGGCGCTTGTTCATTGCGGCGAGGGTCGCATCGACCACGTCATCGATGTACACGAGTGGCAGCTCGAGCCCGCCGTCTCCAAGCATCAGCCAGCGGCCTCCGACCTTGCGCGCTACCGCGCCGTTGACCAGAGCGATACCGCCACCGAAGATCTGGCCCGGTCTCAGGATCACGCAGCGCAGTCCTTCTTGGGCAGCCTGGCGCACCCGTTTCTCCGCTTCCAATTTTGCTCGCGTGTAGGCGCCGCGCTCTTCTGCACGCGGTTCGAGGGGCGCATCCTCGGTGACTGACCCCCTGCCCGACGATCCCGCCCAGTCGATGACTGACATCGACGAGATGTGCACCAGCTGGGAGACTCCGTGTTTCCGACAGGCGTCGATGACGTTCTGGGTTCCGACGACCGTGCCGCCCAAGTGCTCGGGCCACCCACCCTTCATGGCCGCGCCGACGTGAATCACGGTGGTCGCACCGAGGACCGCGCGGTCAACTGCGAAGGGGTCGCCAAGGTTGCCGAAGCAGTATTCGACGCCAGGGAGGGGGCTGCTCGGAATGCGCCGCACGAACGCGCGCACCGGTTTGCCCTCCGCCACGAGCCGCCGCACGACGGCCGATCCCAGTGAGCCGGAGGCCCCAGTGACCAACACCTCGACGCGCGGAGACAGCGGGAACTGGGCGAGCTTGGCAGCGTGGTCTGCTTCCGCGGCGCGTGCGACCGTCTCGACCCAGCGGACGACCTCAGCGGCCTCCTGAATCGCCACGGGAGGCAGTCCTCCATCGGCCAGTCGCCGGTAGTAGTCCGCCACAAGGTCTCGCAGCCCTTGGTACGCCTGAACCTCCTTGCGTACGAACTTCCACACGCCCAAGGGGACATCCACGAGCGGCTGGAGCGAATCCGTGAACGCGTTCACGAGCCGCTCGGCCGCCTTTGGCAAGGGAGTGGCACTTCGCCTACTGTGGAACATGGCAAAGAGATCGACTCGCAAGACGCCGCGCGTGCCATGAATGATGATCTGGCTTTGCATCGGCTTCGAGTTCCACGAGAGTTGCATTTGCCCCAGGCCTCGCTGGCATCGCACCAGGGCGCGCCACTCATCGAATGCCAGGTTCGGGTCGCCTCCAATGCTCGACCAGCGGCCCGCGACATCTTCGATCGGGCCCAGCAAGGCCTGCAGAAGGTACAGACAGTGCACGCCCAAGTCGCGAAACGGGTAGCCGGTATCACGATAGTGTGGAGGCAGCGGTCCCCCTTCATAGGGCGGATACTCGGAGCCGCGAAGGATATCCACAGACACGACCTGGCCCAGTGACCCCGACCGAACCAGGTCGAGCGCGCGGCGGATCTGTGGATCATAGAGCAGCGAGTGGTTGACGCTAGCGGTGAGGCCCTTCTTTCGCGCCAACGCATCGATCGCAAGCGCGTCTTCCACGCTCTCGGCTACTGGTTTCTCGACCAACACGTGGCAGCTGCGCTCGAGTGCCTCCAGGGCCACACGAGCGTGCGCTGACGGCGGGGTCAGCACGTGGATGACGTTCGCGCCAGCCGCGACGAGCGCTTCGAGCGACGGGAACGCCTGGGTTCTCCATTTCGCGGCCGCGGCCTCAGCCTTCTTCATGTCGAGGTCCGTCACGCCGACAAGCCGTACGTCCGGCAGGGCCCGAACCGCGGCTACATGAAACTCGCAGATGTTCCCGGAGCCGACCATCCCGGCAGCAAAGCGTTGGGAGCTCATCAGTTTCCTCGTTTGCGTCTAGCAACGTCCTCGACGACACGATCGATCTCGGCAACACGCGCTCGCCATGTTTCGGATTCCATGGTGTTTGATCGATTCCAGCGGAGCTGAGGCGAGTCATCCTGCAGGGCGCGCTCGATGGCCTCTAGAATGCCTTCGTAGTCGTCGCCCACCGTGCACCACTCGGGGTATCGACGCACTTCGGGAACTGCGGTGGACACGACGGGAAGCCCGGCGGAGAGGTACTCCCGGAGCTTGATGGGATTGACGAAGGGCATGCGGTCGATCACGCGGTAGGGGATCAGGCCGACGTCGAAGCTCTTGCAGTAGGCAGGAAGCTCGCCATGCTCCCGCCGACCGAGCAGGAGAACGTTGGGGTAGCTCGAGAGTGCACTCACATCGACCAGGATCTGCCCGATGAGCACAATCGACCATTGTGGACGCGCGCGCGCGAGGTGCGCAATGAGCTCGAGGTCGACCCAGTCCTGCAGTGTGCCGTAGAAGCCGACAACAGGACGGGGCAACTGAGCTACATCGGCCGGCACACGCGTCTCTGGATCGAGCGCGCGGGAGAACAGCGCGTGGTCGACACCATGAGGCGAAACGTAGGTGTTGGGGTTCGTAGCTCGCTTCCTCTCAGCCAGCGCGTGGGTCACTGCGAACACGCAGTCCACCCGCTCGAGCACGCGCTGTTCCGCTCTGTCCATTTGCTGCGCATCGAGATAGGAGAACATGGTCCACTCATCGACACAGTAGTAGACCGACAGTGACTCTCCGAACGTACCGACGTAGTCCGCGACGTTTGGAAGGAAGGTCCAGAGCTGAAAATCGAAGAAACCAAGTCTCAATCGAAGCGCTCCGATGGTCGCCTTCAGAACCTGCCTGTTGAGGCGGCGAGCTGCAGCGCTATGGGGTAGAGGCAGGACGAGCGGGGTGAACACCCAGAGATCGCCGTCGACGTTGACCGGCCCCTTCGCGAAGTCCTTGAGCTTGCGGCCCACTCTGCCGAGATCGCGCCCGCTAGACAGCCTGGGCGTCCGCATCGCAACGGAGTTGAGCCAGAGCACCTTGCGGTTGCGCGCGAGGCCCTTCAAGACGTGGTGGCACGAGGTGGGGTCTTCCCAGTAGTCCTTGGCGAAGGCAACTATCGGTGTTGGTTTGCTCAAGAGGCAAGACTCTAGCGGTGTCTCCACCGGAGAGCAAGCCGGCATCGGGTTTGCCCAGCTGCGATCGGTGGTCCGCCGGCCGAGTTGCAGTCGCCGGAGGTGGAGGTCATCGCGGGGTCCAGTTCGGCTGAGTGTCAGTTCCCGGCCACAGCGCGGCCCCGCCACGCTGGCGCGTGGCGGGAGGCTCGAT
>JAFGIS010000421.1 GCA_016929495.1 Polyangiaceae bacterium
ATGGGCATCACTCCCGTCAACGAGAAGAGCTTCCTCATTCCGTAGGCCCGGTGTTCCCGGGTGAACCGCTGTGTGCTCGACTGCTGTTGGGACAATCCGCAGGCCTCACGACCAGTCGGGCCTTGGCGCTCGAAGCATCAAGGCACCCAGCGGCTCGTACGGGAAGCGCCGCCCGCCGTCAAGCCGACGTTCCAGATCGTGGCTTTAGGGCGCCGTCTTGCTGGGGGCCCTGGCCCGTGGCAGGGCGGGGGCGAGCGCCGAGCCGACGGACGTCAGGTCGAGCATCTGCGATGGGGCCAGCGAGGCCGGGCCATCCGGTGTGCGGAAGAGCTCGAGCATTTTCGTTCACGGCCGGACTCGGGGTCTGATAGTGTGCCATCGGTTGGCGGACGGTCTTGCCCGGAGACGCTCGAACGGAGGGAGATTTGGCGCGCGATCCGAACATGAGGGGCCTGCGGGATCTCAGCCTCGACAATGCCGAACCTGAGAACGGCAACTTCCCCGGCAGGGTCGCGGCGTGTCGGTACACCACATGGCGTCGACGCGTGGTTCTGGCGAGCGTGCTCATGACCTGGGGCTGCGCCTCAGGTGACAAGAGCGGCAGCAAAGGCGATTCGGTCGGTTCCGCCGGTTCTGGAGGGTCCGCGCCAAGCGGAGGATCGGCTGGCAGCGGTTCGGGCGGCACATCCACGAGCGCTGGCTCGAAGACCGGCGGCAGCGCCTCGGGCGGCACCACCACGGCAAGCGGCGGGGTCACCTCGGACGGTGGAAAAGCCTCGGGCGGAATCGCGAGCGCCGGTGGCGGCAGTGGTGTTGGCGGCGAGACCGGTGGCGATGGCGGGGCGCCCCCGACACTCCCTACCCTCGCGGAGGGGTGGAACAGGTTCGACCCCGGGGGCGAGACCATCTGTTCCTTCGGCACCCCCTACGCCTTCTTCGCGCGGCCCGGAAAGGCGAACAAGCTCATCGTCGACTTCATCGGCGGCGGCGCCTGTTGGGACGAGGTGACCTGCAACATGCCCGACGACTTCTTCTACGCGGAGGTCGAGAGCGTCCCCTTCCGCTTCGCGATCCCCCCTGACAATGTGCCGCACGGGATCTATGACCACACGCGGGCCGAGAACCCCTTCGCCGACTGGTACCACGTCGTCGTCCCGTATTGCACCGGTGACCTCCATTGGGGCGACTCGGTGGTCACCTACGCCAAGGGCACCGCGAACGAGGTCACCATCAACCACAAGGGTGCAGTCAACGTCCGTGCGGTGCTCAAGTGGGTCTACGACAGCTTCTCGGCGCCGGAGCAGATCCTGGTGACCGGCTGCAGCGCGGGCTCGTACGGCTCGGCGCTTTGGTCGGCCGACGTGATGAACCACTACCCGAACGCCGAGGTCTTCCAGCTCGGTGACAGCGGTGCCGGCATCATGACCGAAGGGTTCTTCGCCGACTGGTGGAACGCCCAGGTTGCTTTCCCGGCGTACATCCCGGAGCTCGACCCGTCGAAGGTCGACATCCGCACCATGATGATGGCCGATCTCTACGCAGGCATCGCCAACCATTTCCCGAAGCAGAAGATGTCGCAGTACAGCGCCATCCGCGACCACGAGCAGGTGTACTACTTCATCTGGGTGGGCGGTACCGACGCGCAGGAGTTCAGCAGATTGCTGCAGGCGTCGTGGGCGGAGATCGAGCAGCGCGCGCCCAACTTCGCCTCATTTCTGGTGCCCGGCGAGCAGCACGGCATCCTCTCGGACGACAACTTCTACACCGTTCGATCGAACGGTGTCGCGCTCGTCGACTGGCTGCGCAACATGGTGCAGAAGCTCTCGTTCGAAAGCGTCGCCTGCCAAGGCGCCGAGTGCGAGCAGCCGACCCCCGACCAGCCGGAATAGGAGGAAAGAAGCACAGTTACGTCGCATCCGCGCATGGCGCCCGCGCTGATCCAGAGGTAGACCACGAGGAACGCTCCAATGGGCATCACTCCCGTCAACGAGAAGAGCTTCCTCATTCCGTAGGCCCGGTGTTTCCGGGTGAACCGCTGTGTGCTCGACTGCCGTTGGGACAATCCGCAGGCCTCGCGACCCGTCGGGCCCTGGCGCTCGAAGCATCAAGGCACCCAGCGGCTCGTGCGGGAAGCGCCGCCCGCCGTCAGGCCGGCGTTCCAGATCGTGGCTCTGGGGCGCCGTCTTGCTGGGGGCCCTGGCCTGTGGCAGGGCGGGGGCGAGCGCCGAGCCGACGGACGTCCCGCTGGCGGCCTCAGCCGAAGCGCAGAGGGACTTCCGAGCTATCGATCAGCGGTGGCGGGAAGCCGACCCCCTCGAGCGCCGTGCTCTCGAACCCTCGATGGTCCGGTTCCTCAGAGACCATCCCGAGGACCCTACGGCACGGCTCGTGCGCGTCTATCTCGCCTGGGCGGTTCTCGGTCAGCATCGGGCGAGCGAAGCCGCTCGGCTCATCGCTCCGGTCCTGGCCGGCAAGGCGGGGCCGGCCCGCGATGGGGCGGTCATCGTCGCAGCGGCCATCGCGATCGAGCACAAGCAGCCGGAGCGCGCTCTCGCGCTGCTTCGGCCGCTCGATGGGCGCGTCATCGACGCGGATCAGATGCTCGACTTCAACGAGCAGTCGGTGCGCGCCGCGGTTGCGGCGCGGCGCTGGCCCCAAGCGGTGCGTTGGACCGAGCGCTGGCTCGCTCGCGCACCCGCCTACACGCTCGAGCGCGTTCACCAGGCTGCACGAGAGCTGCTTCTGGCCATTCCGGACTCCGCGCTCGACGCTTCGTCCCTGGAGCGCGAGCTCGCGCCTCGTTCTTCCGACGATCCCGCCTCGCAGAACGCTCGTCGTTGGCTCTGGGACGTTCTTCGCGAACGGCTCGCTTCCGTGGCCTTGCGTGAACAAGACCCAGCACTTGCCCGCCGGCTGCTCGAGAGTGCCCCCGCCCAGTGGCGTGCTGGTTCGCGAGGACTGGCGGTGTCGAAGGTCGCCGCGGGGACGCTGACCCGTCCGAAGATCGTGGGCCGAGCTCTGGGTTTCGCGTTCACGGTGGGCTCGGCTGACTCCCGTCGCAGGTCAGCGAGCGTGGCGCGTGGCTTGAGCCAGGTTCTCGCCGCAGCCGGCAGGGCACCGAGCGAAGGGCAGACCAAGCTGCTGACCCGCGAGGATCCCGGAGAGACGGGGCATCTGCGCGAGACGCTCGGGCTACTTGCCGGCGACGGCGCAGCGCTGCTCGTGGCAGCGATCAGCGCGGCGGCGGCTGACGAGGCGGCCCAGTACGCAGACGATGCTCGGATCCCCACGCTGCTGCTCGCTTTCCCGTCCACCCATCCTGCTGCCGATGGCTACGCGTTCGTCCTGGGGCTACAAGACCAGATCGTTCTCGACGCGATTCGACGGGCAACCGAAGCGCTGCTGCCCCGCGCGGTGGCCACCGTCGGGGGGGACGGAGGGGCAGCGTGCGACAACATGCCCGAACAGCCGGGCCAGTCTCGATTCCCGCTGGAGGACTGGCGAACACGACGAGTGGACATGGTGGTCTTGCTCGGATCCCCGTCGTGCACGCGTGACGCACTCGGTGAACTCCGTAGATCCGGGCTCCGCCCGCGCCTGGTGTTCGGCCTGCAATCCGGCGAAGTGGCCAGCGACATCAGCTGGCCGGCGACCTGTCTGGTCCTCAAGGCAGGGGACTTCCCCGATGCTTCCCGGAACGAACCCCCGGACGGCAGGATGGCGGGCATGGGCAGGGCATCGTGGTACGAGCTGCTCGGGCGAGACGCGGCGCGTCTCGGGACGTCGGCTCTTTCGGCGCTCCCGGCCGAGGGCGCTACTGCCGAGCCGACACGCGTGAACGAGCTGCACGAACAGGCCGCCCGAGGACTGGCCAGGGCCGAAGCCGTGCTGTCGACCAGCACGGAAACCGGGTTCCGAGGAGGGCGCGTGCTTGCCCGCGACCTCGAGCTGATGGACGCTGCCGGGACCCTGCCGCCGCGATCAGGACGTCGCCAGTGAACCGTACGACCGTCGAAGTCCCGCTGCCCACTCGCCGCTCGACCATCCAGCTGGCGCGCAGGCTCGCCCCGACGCTCGCGGGCGGAGACCTGGTCATCCTGAGCGGACCGCTCGGAAGCGGCAAGACCTTCTTCACCCGAGCCCTGTCCCGCGCGCTCGGACTGCCGGCCTCTGTCCGCGTGACGAGCCCCACGTTCACACTGGTCCACGAATACGCGACCTCGGTACCCCTCGCGCACGCCGACCTGTACAGGATACAGCGCCCTGAAGAGGTGCGGGAGCTCGGGCTTGACGCGATGCGCGACGATGGCTGGCTCGTGGTTGCCGAATGGGCAGAACCCTACAGGGCGCTGCTCGGCGGTGATGCTCTGCTCATTCGATTCACGCTCGACCCACGCGCGGCCCTGCTCAGCGCACTCGGACCCAGATGGGAACCCGTGGTCGGCGCGCTGGGTCAGACTACTGCAGCATGTCCACGTACGTGTTCTCGATCTGCTCGGCGATGACGTCCCAACTGAAAGCATAGGCCGCCTTGACGCGTCCGCGGGAGCCCATCCACCGGGCGTGCTCGAAGTTCCCGAAGAGGCTGCACACTCCCCAGCGGATCGAATCCGGAGTGGGATGGACCACGAAGCCGTCGACCCCATGGGAACAGAAGTAGCGGGGCCCGCCGTTCTCCGTGACGACCACCGGCTTGCCGGCTGCCCACGCTTCCAGGACCGCGAGGCCGAACGGCTCGTTGCGGCTGGGTACGCAGACCAGGTCCGTGCTCTTGAAAAGGTTGAGCAGGTCCCCGTCGGGGGACATGGCCCCCGTGAAGCGCACCGCATGGCGCACTCCGAGCTGTGAGGCGCGGTGTTCGAGGTGGCCTCTCATGTCGCCGTCTCCAACGAAGACGACCTTGGCATCACCGCGGCACGACAGGATGCCCGGAACGGCCTCGAGCAGCAGGTCGGGGCCCTTCTGATTCGTGAGTCGCCCGACGAACAGGACCATGGGATCGAGCGGGCCGACACCGTAGCTTCTGCGACAGACCCCCGGATCGATGTCTCCGTCGAAGCGCGCGCAATTGATGCCGTTGTGGATGACCCGAAGCTTGTAGTCCGGCACGCCGTAGAGCCACTTCACCTCTTCGGCGAGCACCGTGGAAACGGTGATCACCCGGTCCGCACAGTAGGCGCCCTCTGCTTCGATTGCTCGGATCCGTGCGGACATGCCGTTGTGGTTCTGGTTTCCGCACCGGCCGTACTCCGTGGAGTGCATCGTGAAGGCGACCTTGCGGCCTCGGTCATTCTTCACCTGGACCATTCCCTTGGCACACAGCCAGTCGTGCGCGTGAACGACGTTGAAATGCGCCGCCTGGTGGGCTTCCGTCTCACCGAGGAAATAGGCGAACACGTTGCCCATGTCGTTCATTTCGGTGACGAAGTCCCGGTTGAGAGTGATCGGACAACGGTGATAGTGCACCCCGTCGATGAGCTGATAGGTGGGCTGCCACGCGCCCAGGCGGACGAAGACGTGCACTTCGTGACCTCGCCGCTGAAGTCCGGCCGCGAGCTCCGTCACGTGCGTAGCCACGCCTCCGACCGGGATCGAGTGCAGGCTTTCCCATGCGAAGTGAGCGATCTTCATTTACTAGTCTCCGAACCGGCATTCACGCGGTCCCGGGGCGGCCAACACGACGCCCCGTCCCTCGGACCGCATGCAGGATCGACCGTGGTTGCGCCTCGGCGCAGGCCAGTCTCGCCCGGGCGGATGGGCGCTGCAACACGTTGCTGCTCCCCGGGCTGCGCGCGGACGAACAAGCATGAAGCATGCCATGTTCCACCCATGTGACTGCTGCGTTGCGTTACCGAATGGCACCATACGAACCGGTGCGTTATCGTCCAGGTAGCTTCGAGCTGCGGGTGACTGTGCGACGCACCGCTCCAGAGTCAAGCCCCATCGCTGCACTCCGTCAAGGAATTGGTGCGTCCAGCCTGGCCCCCCGGGGCGTTTTGCCACGGCAGACTGTGCCACATTCGCACACTCTCGCGCCATGGCCCAGACGGCGGACGACCGCCGGGTCGGCGCGAAAGCTCCAGCGCAGCGTTCCAGTTTCGCGACCCAGAGCCCGATTGCAGCACGACGGGCCGCGCACTAGCTTCTGGGAGCATGAACGGAATGCCTGAAGCCTTGGAAGGGCTCCCGAACATCAGCGGAAGCGAGGACCGCGTTGCATCCGCAATGCGCGGAAAGAACGGCCAGAGCCTGCTGCGCGACCAGAGCCACATAGACTTCGGTACGCTCAGGAGCGCGTTCGCCTTTGCCCTGCACATGCACCAGCCGCTGATTCCGGCGGGCGGTGATGACCTGCGCACGGCGTCCGTCATCAGCAACTTGAAGTACATGATGGAGCACCCCGGCGTCGGCGACAACCACAACGCTCCCGTCTTTCAGTGGTGCTACAAGCGCATGGGCGAGTTCATCCCGGCGCTGGTGCAGGAAGGAAAGAACCCGCGTGTCATGCTCGAGTACTCCGGTACTCTGTTGCACGGCTTGCGGGAGATGGGCGCCCATGACGTCGTCGACGCGCTGAAAGGCATCACCTGCGATCCGCAGTACCGTCGCTGCGTGGAATGGCTGGGGTGCCCGTGGGGGCACGCCGTCGCGCCCAGCACACCGGTGCAGGACTACCGCCGACACGTGGTGGCTTGGCAGCATCACTTCGCGGCCATCTTTGGCTGGGAAGCACTGAGCCGGGTGCGCGGGTTCTCGCCGTCGGAGATGGCGCTTCCGAACCAGCCGGACGTAGCCTACGAGTTCGTGAAGACCCTGAAGGACGCGGGCTACGCGTGGGTCATCGTGCAGGAGCATAGCGTCGAGCGCCCCGAAGACGGCAGCGGACCCCGCGACAAGCACATCCCGCACCGCCTCGTGTGCAAGAGCTCGACCGGAGAGGAAGCCAGCATCGTGGCGGTGATCAAGACGCAAGGCAGCGACACCAAGCTCGTCGCGCAGATGCAGCCGTACTACGAGGCGCTTTCGAACGGTCCTGTCGCGCTCGGGGGCAAAAGCATTCCGCCACTGGTCGTCCAGATCGCCGACGGCGAGAACGGCGGAGTCATGATGAACGAGTTCCCCCCGAAGTTCATGGACGTCATGCGTCAGTGCTCCGGTTCGACGACCCCGGTCATGAACGTGACCGAGTACCTGGAGCACCTCGAGGCGGCGGGCGTTTCGGAACGTGATTTCCCGGTCATCCAGCCACTGTTCCAGAAGCGGATCTGGGACGAGATGAAGCCGGGGGACGGATCCGAGAAGCTGGGCAGCACCATCGAGAAGCTCAGGCGCGCCGATGGGCGGTTCCACATGGAGGGCGGAAGCTGGACCAACAATCTGTCATGGGTGCGGGGCTACGATGACGTGTTGACGGCGATGGATCGGGCGAGCGCTCACTTCGAACAAGTCGTGTGCACGACGGGAGCCAAGACCAGCGAGCACCGCTACCGCAACGCGCTGTTTCACCTGCTCACGTCGCAGACGAGCTGCTACCGATACTGGGGTCAGGGCATCTGGACGGAATACGGGCGCGAGCTCTGCCGGCGAGTCGAGGATATTCTGAAGTACGATTTCTAGCGTACTACCTGCTCGCCGTCCCCTTGAGCAGCTGGAAAATGGCCGTGTTGTCCAGCACTCCGGAGGCGGTGTCCGAGCCCGGACCCAGGGCAAATAGAGGCACACGGGCGCCCGTGTGCGCCGTGCTCGAGTACGTATGAGCAGGGACCACGCCGGCCTTCGGCTCTGTCTCGGTCACCGTGAGCCCGCCGGTTTCGTGATCGGAGACCCACACGACGAGCGTGTGGGGCTGCCCTTCGGCCCAGATCAGTACGGTCTGCACGGTGTCGATGAATTCGCGCATTCTGGCGACGACGGCGGCGAGGTCGTTGGCGTGTCCGGCCTCGTCGGTCCCCTCGGTCTCCAGGAACAGGAAGAAACCTTTCGGATTCTGACTCACGATATCGAGCGCGACACGCGCGCGTTCGGGCAGCGTGGGTGAGGTATCGTCCGCAAACAGCCCGGCGAGGAAACGAGTGTGCTCGGGCTCGACCGTGCCCAGAGCGTGTGCATCGGTCACGACGGTGTAGCCCTCCCGCGACGCCGTGTCGGCCGTTACGTACGCGCCGGCGCGTCCCATGAGCACGTTCGGGTGAGAGCCGGAGGCGCGAGACAGCAGCCCGGTGCCGATGGTCGCTTGATCCCAACGGCTCGCTGCGTGGGCCCCGTAGGCGGCTGGACTCGCGTCGTCGATGCTCGTCCAGTTGGTGACGAGCCCGGTGCTTCGGCCGAGCTTCTTGTGCAGCTCGAGCACGGTGCGCAACGGCGAGCCGTCGCCGGGGATCTGCATGCTGACGACACCCCAATCGACCTTGTGGCCCGTGGCCATCGCCGTGGCGGACGCTGCCGAGTCCGTGACCGCGCCGGACGCGGTGGCGGTCATGACCTCGGCGTGCGCAGGAAACCTCTCGAAGAGCAGGGGCGCCGTGTTTGCGTTCAGAAACATGCGTGTGGCCAGGATCTGCTCGAATCCACAGCCGTCGCAGTGCAGGATGACCACGTTGTGCGCGCAGGGCCCGACGCGGTCGTCGTCGTCGTTGCAGTCAGCACAGGCCGGGCTCAGATCCCGATCGGCGTCCGCCCGCTCGCCGGGGAAGTCCGCCGAACCGTTGCAGTCGTTGTCCTTGCCGTCGCAGAGCTCGTACGCTCCCGGGTACACGGTCGGGTCGCGATCGTCACAGTCCTGGCATGCGACGAAGCCGTCTGCGTCCGCGTCCGTGACGAGCTCGGCCCCCGCTGCACCAGCCGCTTCGTCGCGCTCGCCATTGCCCGACGCTCCGTTCGGACAGGCAGCGCGGCCTTGGAGTCCGCCCCCGTACCCGTAGGGATGCCAGAGGGCGCCCGAGCCGGCGTCCGGCGTGCGGGAGGCCTCCCTGGCCGCGGGTGACGCGCCGGTGTGCAGCGTGCGACGCTCGGGGTCGGGCATCTGCGTCTGCTGTCTGGTGGCGTCGAGGTCGACGAGTCGGCAGCAAGCAATGCCGAGCGACAGCCAGCACCCCAGGGCGAGCACACGAGCCATTCGCATCCGCTCGCGATCAGAGTCCTTCAATGTCGATGCCTCGGGATCCATGCGTTAGCGCCGATGGCTCTCTGCCACGCCGCAGCCGCAGCCGCCAGCGTCATCCTCTGTGTCGGCATTCGACGCTGTGCCGCCATGGAGCCGCACTGCATATCTACGCCCCGAGTGCTGCGTGCTCCGAGACCACGTGGACCGTGCGAGTGGGGAAGGCGAACCGGGTCCCGGCCTCCGCGACGACTTGCATGAACTCGATCAGGATTTCCTGCCGTATCTCGCGGAACTCGTCGTAGTTCGACGTGCAGAACCAGGCCATCACCTCGATGACGAGGGCCGAGTCGCCGAACTCCTTGAACCGGACCACCACGGTGTCTTCCCAGATCTTCGGGTGAGCCCGCAGGACGCGCTCGAAGCCCGCGAGCACGGCGCGCATTTGCCCCGCATCGGTGTCGTAGACCACGCCGACGTCGCAGGCGAGCCGCATGCGGTCGCGCATCGTGTAGCTCTCGATGCGCATCTCCGAGAGCTTGCCGTTGGGGATCGCTATCAGCGTCCGATCCAGAGTGCGGATCCGGGTGGAGCGGAGTCCGACGGTCTCCACTGTGCGACATCGTTCGAAAAACATCGCGACCGAAGCGCGGGGCGAGCCGGGATCGATGGGTTCTGCCTCGGGCGTCGCGTTGGCAGCCGCCGGTGGGGCAGGTGGCGAGAGCTGGCTCGCACCGGGAGCGGCGGACACATGAGCCTGAAAGAACAGCAGCGCGAACAGCACCGACAGCCCCGGGAGAAGGCCGTCTCGGAACCGATTGGAGTGGGCCATACGCCGCCCGTTCGACCATCATTGGGGCGGTCTTGTCAAAGGCGTGGGCGCCGGACGGCCCGAGCCGCGCGGGCGGATTCAGCGGCTACGGCGTCGGCGCGCGCCGAGCAGCCCGAGCAGGACGCCGAGTCCCGCAAGGAGTCCGCTCCGCGTGCGACCGGGCGCCGCGAGTGAACAGCCGCCCTCGTCCTCGTGGTCCGAAGTCGAAGGGGTGGCTCCGGTGCCGGTGGGTTGGGCTGTGCTGCTTCCGGCGCTGCTCGACGTGGGCTCAGCGCTGGTACCGCCGGTATTCGACGGGGGATCGGAGCCGGTCCCGCCGGTATTCGACGGGGGATCGGAGCTGGCTCCGCCGGTCGGGGCAAACGGGTCCGGGCGTGCGTTCGAGGCGCCGGCCTGGGGTTCTTCGCTTCCGGCACCGGCGCTGCCCCCTGTGCCCGCTGTCGATCCCTTGCACCAGATCTCCGTGTGGCTGGTGCCCCAGCTGCTGCAGCGCTGCGAGTACCCGAGAGGGTCGTACTTCTCTTGGCATGGATTGGGATTGTCGAAGTAGGTGGCCTGGCAGGCCACACACTCTTCGCCCGGCTTCTGCTGCTGTTCGAGAGTGCAGGTCTCGACGTAGTCCTCGGGTGGCGCCACGTCCGCGGCTGCGATCCCGGCGAAGGCCGCCGTAGCCAACAACACGCCGATCAGAGAAGAAGCGCTAGCATGTTTCATGGGTTCACCGTTTGCGGCCGCACACGTGCCGCTGTGAAGCGTCGCCCTATTGCAGCGAATCGCAGACCGAAGTACACGGCGGTGACCCCGATCCCGATCCATACGAGCAGCGCCGACCTGTCGCACAGAGGGCGACCCCACGCGAACATGGGCGGAGCCGAGCCGACCACCAAAGCCAGACAGGTCCAACCGAACGCCGTGCCCAGCCGCGTGGGCATCAGACGCGCGACAGCGACGAGCGTGACGGGCATCGTCATCTGAAACGCGACCAGCCCCGCGAGCAGCAACGCTGGATGCTCGTGAGGCACCCCGATGAACGGCGCGCAGAAGAGCAGCGCCACCACGCTCGTTTCGAGCCAGCCCCAGCGGTCCGCGACGAAGCCCCCGATCGCCTTGCCCAGGAACGCGGCGACTGGAAGGCCGAAGATGAGCCAGGCTCCTTTCGGGTAGCCGCGCGAGGCCGACATCCCGACCAGCGAGCGTACGACGATGGACACGAGCAAGAGCACGAGCGCCCAGCGCCCGACGCGCTCGTGCACGCTCGGTGTAGGCCCTGGCGTCGCCCGAGCCGTCTTGGTCTCGGGTGGGCCCGACCGAGCTGCGCTGGCGGCCGATACAGGGGGGGGATCCGACACAGCGACAGCAAGGACCGTACCCAGAGCGAGCACGACGGCGAGCGGCCACACGGGGCCGAGCGTCACGTCCTTGCCGTAGATCACGCCGAAGCCGAGGCCGAGCGCCCCTGGCGCGACGTAGAGCGCGGACGGCAGGGTTCGCGAGAGCCCCAGCCGCAGCACGGCTGCTCCGGCGCCCAGGTGAAACACGGCATTGCCGAGGCCCGCCAGCACCATGGCCGCCAGGGGAGCGAGTCCGCACGCAGGCACCGATGCCAGGCACAGGCCGAGCCCGATGGCCCGGGCGCTTCTCGGGGTTGCCCAGCGGTCCATCAGGTAGCCCCAGAGCGGCTGAGTCGCGAAGGCGATCCAGTCGTAGCCGACGACCAGCACGAAGGCCAGCTGACGCGTGACCTCCGTGGTACGCGTCGAACGCAGCACCACGCTCACGGTGGTAGCGTCCACCAGGGCGTGGACCAGGCCGAAGACCAGCGCCACCGAGAGCCACGCACGTGTTCCGACGGTACCGATGGCGACCGCGGCCCGATCCGGCACCTGCCCGTCTGGCGATTCCACCATGGGCACGGCATCAGCTTGCACAGAGGGCATGGGATGAACTTACCACCGTAGGATCTGCTGGCGGGTCGCGCGACGGCGCGCAGGGACGGGCGGCAGAGCTGAACTCCCGGATGCATGGACTGGGCCAAACCGGTTCGCCGAGGATTCACGAGCGTATTCGCGGCAGCCGGCCCGAGCGCGCGCCGGAAAGGCCGATCCTGGCTGTGCCAACGTGTGCCAGATCGTGCTGGGCCCGTGCGGGCCCGTGCGACCTTGCTCCCGGGCTCGTCCCGTGCTTCGAGTGCGGTGTAGGCAAGCAGCAGGTCCTGTCGTCCCTCGGCGACGAGGTGTCCTGCGGCTCGGAAGGAGACCCATGTACGGATTGGCGCGACCCGTCTCGTTTCCCGCTCTTGCTGTGCTTGCCGTCCTGGGCTGCCGTCCCGAGCGTGTGGAGCCGAAGCCGGAGCCGCTGGTCCCTTCGTCCCCGCCGGCCGCTCCGTCCAGCGCGGACAGGATCGCGCTGCCGGCACCGGTCACGAGTGGAACCATGTCCGTCGAACAGGCCCTGCTCACTCGGCGGTCGCAGCGCGAGTTTGCACCGACGCCGCTCCCGCTGGGCGAGCTCGGGCAGCTCGCGTGGGCCGCGCAGGGTATCACCGAGCCCGCGAACGGCCTGCGCACCGCGCCGTCCGCCGGCGCCCTCTACCCGCTTGAGCTCTACTTCGTGGTTGCCGACGGCGTCCTGCACTACCTGCCCGCCGACCACACGCTGGCTCGCAACAGCCAGCGCGACGAGCGCGAGGCTCTGTCCACGGCGGCGCTGTTGCAGACGTCGATTCGTGATGCGCCGTGCAGCGTCGTCATCGTGTCCGTGACCGAGCGAACACGGGAGAAATACGGCGACCGCGCTCCCCTGTACGTTGCCCTCGAAGCCGGCCACGTGGGCCAGAACCTGCTGCTCCAGGCGACGGCTCGTGGCCTGGCCGGCGTACCGATCGGCGCTTTCGATGCCTCTGCCGTCAGCCGCCTGCTCGGGCTCGCTCAAGGCGAAGAGCCGCTCTACATCATTGCCCTGGGGTATCCGCCCGAGGCGAGATAGGCTCGAGCCAGTATGGACGCCATAGACTACGCCCGAGCGCACCGACAACGTTTCGTCGACGAGCTCTGCGAGTTCCTTCGGATCCCCAGCGTCAGTGCGCAACCCGAGCACCGAGAGGACATGGAGCGGGCCGCGCACTGGCTGTGCGGCAAGCTCGTGAGCGCCGGCTTCCCCTCGGCCAGGGTCATGCCGACTCCGGGTCATCCCGTCGTGCTGGCAGAGTGGCTCGCAGCCGGCCCCGCTGCGCCCACGGTGCTCGTCTACGGCCACTACGACGTGCAGCCGCCCGAGCCGTTGGACGAGTGGCGCACCGGGCCCTTCGAGCCGACCGTGGTCGGACAGGACGTCTTCGCGCGGGGCGCGGCGGACGACAAGGGACAAGCCTACGTGTACGTCAAGGCGATCGAGGCGCTTGCGGCCACGGGTGGCACGCTTCCGGTCAACGTGAAATGCCTGTTCGAAGGCGAGGAAGAGATCGGAAGCCAGCACCTCGAACCCTTCGTGCGCGAGCACGCGGCCGAGCTCGCTTCCGACGTCGCCGCGGTTTCCGATACGCACATCCTGGGCAAGGACGTGCCGTGTATCGTCTACGCCTTACGCGGGATTGCTTGCGTCGAGCTGGAAGTGACCGGTCCGGACCACGATCTGCACTCCGGGATCTACGGCGGCGCCGTCAACAACCCCCTCAACGGCCTGTGCCGCATCGTGGCCCGTCTGCACGACGAGCAGGGCCGAGTCGCGATCCCCGGGTTCTACGATCGGGTCCGTCCGCTCGAGCCCGAGGAACGCGCCGATCTCGGCCGCGTGCCGTTCGATCGCGCCGCATGGCTCGGCGAAGCGGGCGTCAGCGCGGATTGGGGCGAGGCCGGCTACAGCATCGTGGAACGTACGACGGCGCGGCCCACGCTGGACTTGAACGGGATCTGGGGCGGGTACACGGGCGTTGGCGCCAAGACGGTCCTGCCGTCCAAGGCCTTCGCCAAGCTTTCCATGCGTCTGGTGGCGGACCAGGACCCCGCGCAGATCGTCGAGCTCTTGCGCAGCTACCTCGCGCAGATCACGCCCCCGGAGCTGTCGCTGGAGCTCAGGTCGCTGCATCTCGGGGAGGGCGCCGTGGTTGCGCGCGATAGCGCGGCCCTGCGCGCAGCAGACCGAGCGTACGCTCGGGCCTTCGGCAAAGCGCCTGTGCTCGTTCGAGAGGGCGGCTCCATCCCGGTCGTCGCCCTGATCAAGAAGGTGCTCGGCATCGACACCGTGCTCATGGGCTTCGGTCTGCCCGATGATCGGCTCCACTCACCCAACGAGAAGTTTCATCTTCCGAACTTCTCCAGGGGCATCGAGACGGTGATCCACTTCATGAATCACCTGTCCGCCGCGCACGAACCTGCGTAGCTTGTTCGCCCCCTACCCGTATTTCCCACGGAGGTTTCGGCCTTGGAGCCGATGCGCAGAGCGAAGCCGAGCTGCGCCGTGCATCGAGGCGAGCGTGTGGACGCCGCGACCCGACGCGAGGGCGACGCCGGGTGGCTTGCGAACACCCAGACCCGAAGCATACCCTATCGAGGAGCCATGGGCCCGATCAGGATCCACATCACGGACGACCACGCTGTCTTTCGCCATGGCCTCAAGGCCTTCGTCGAGAAGGAGAGCGATCTCGTCGTGGTCAGTGAGTCAGCCGATGGAGCCAGCACGCTCGAGCAGGTCGAGAGGAGCAAGCCGGACGTATTGCTCCTCGATATCAACATCCCCGGGATGCCCGCTTCCACCCTGGCGCGCGAGCTGGTGGAGAAGTACCCCAAGCTCGCGATCCTCGTGCTCACCATCCATGACGAGGAGCACTACTTGCGCGAGTTTCTGCGGCTCGGCGCCAAGGGGTTCATGGTGAAGACCTCGACCGGCACCGAGCTCATCGAAGCGATCCGCAAGGTGCATGCCGGCGACCAGTACGTGGACCCGGCGATGGCTCACTACCTGATCTCGAACTACATCGGCCGGCCCCGGCGACCCAAGGACGGGCTGGAGCTGCTGACGGGGCGCGAGCGCGAAGTGTGCTCCTACCTCGCCAGTGGCTTCACCAACGCGGAGGTCGCCGACGCGCTGAGCATTTCGAAGCGGACCGTGGAGACCCACCGTGCTGCCATCATGTCCAAGGTGGGCCTGAGGAGCCGCGCGGAGCTGGTTCAGTTCGCGATGGAGAACGGACTGTGGCCAGGGCCTGGCGGGGCACGTCCGCAGCATTGAGCCTTTCGGTCCGGGAACACACGGGCGCTCTGCATCCGCTCGAACCGCAACCCGCGGTGATCATTGTCCGCGGCTGGTGCATTCATGCGCATGAGCTCGCGACGCCTTGGTTATGGTCTGCTCCTGGCCGTGTTCCTCTCGACCGGCTTGTTGGTCGCTTGCGGCAGCGATGACACGACAGACACGGGGGCCGGCGGGACCGGTGTAGGTGCGAGTTCCGGCGACGGCGCGGGCGGCAGCGCTGACGCAGACTCGACCGGGGCCCAGGGTGGCAGTGCTGCTGGCACGGGAGGTACGTCGAGCTCCGAGGCGGGCGGCTCCTCCGGCGGCCCGGTCACGGGCGGGTCCACGGCCACGGGCGGGTCCGCGGACACGGGCGGATCCACGGCCACCGGAGGTTCGGAGCAGACCGGCGGCTCGTCGCAGGCCACCGGGGGTTCGGTGGCAACGGGTGGGTCCCAGAGCACGGGTGGCTCGAGCAGCATCACCGGGGGCCAGCAGAACACGGGTGGCTCGACGCCCGCCGGCGGCCGGCAGAACACGGGCGGTTCGACGGGCACTGGCGGCCGGCAGAATACCGGTGGCGCGACGGACACTGGCGGCCGGCAGAACACGGCGGGCGCGACCGGCACCGGCGGTTCGCAGAACACGGGTGGGACCGCACCCACCGGAGGGACCACGGGCAGTGGAGGCGAACCCACCAACTGCACCATCCCAACCCCGTCCGCCACGCCCATTGGCTACGGCTCCAAGACCACCGGCGGCGGCAACGCCTCCGCGGTCAGCGTGAGCAGCTTCGACGCGGCGGTCGCGGCCCTGGCCGACTACAGGTCAGCCTACAAGGACGGGACCGCGAGCGCGCTGGTGGTCCGCTACACCGGGAAGTTCGACTTCGGTACCATCACGGACGTCTGCGCCCAGCACACCAAGGACGCACAGATCCTCTACATCAAGGAAGTGGAGAACGTGACCTTCGAAGGCGCCTCGGGCTCGAGCGCCAACTTCGGCATCAAGATCAACCGAGCCAAGAACGTCATCGTTCGCAACATGACCATGGGCCTATTGCCCGGCGGTGGCGACGCCGACGCCATCAGCATCGAGGGCAATGGGACCAACGGCGACGTCGAGAACGTCTGGATCGATCACAACGACCTGTTCAGCTCCACGAAGGACGACTGTGACGGGGCCGGTGACACCGAGTTCGACGGACTGATCGACATCAAGAAGGGCGCTCGGTACATCACCATCTCGTACAACAAGCTGCACGACCACCAGAAGACGGGGCTGCTCGGCTCGAGCGATGACGACGACACGCAGCGCTACGTCACGTTCCACCACAACTGGTACGACAACGTCGGTTCGCGGACCCCGCTCCACCGCTTCGGGTACACGCACCTGTTCAACAACTACTACAACGAGATCTCGGGCAGCGGCATCAACGTGCGCATGGGCGGGGTGGCGCTCATCGAATCGAACTACTTCGAAAACGCGGCCAACCCCATCACCTCCCGCTACAGTCCCGAGGCGGGCTACTGGGATCTGCGCGACAACTACGTGGGCGGGGGCATCACCTGGAGCACGGAGTCCGATACCCTGGCCAACGCGGACGACTGGAAAACGACCAAGGCGTTCCCGTCGGGCGAGCTCAACTACTCGTACACGCCCGACCCGGCCGAGTGCGTGAAGCAGATCGTGATGGCGACGGCGGGAGCGAAGCTGTAGCCCTCCCACGGGCTTGTCTGTCGACGCCATCTGAACCGGGTCAGTTGCATATGTCCACGCAGCGCGTCCTGCCGGATTCACAGACCAGGCCGCCACCTGCGGCCGCCCAGCAGTCGGTGCACGACCCCGGAATGCAGTTGGCGTACGGCCCGCGAGGCGCTCTGGCCCCGCGAGCCGTCAGGTTCCGTCTCTGGTTTCTCTGCGCCTCGGCTAGTCCTACTGCCGGAAACTTCCAGAAAGCCCGCCCGCCAAGCTCGGTTTCTGGCGAAGTTTCGCGAGAACCGGAGCGGAGCGTAC